>JAEWKP010000135.1 GCA_023393655.1 Pseudomonadota bacterium
CGAGGAAGGTCGCGAAGACGATACCGAGCCCGGCGACCAGCAGCGTGTTCAACAGGCCGACGATGAAGGCATCGCCATAGGTCGAGCCGCCCGCGGCCGAGAACGGGATCAGCTTCTGGTTGATGTCGAAGCCGGCGGCGTTGTGCCAGAAGCCGAAACCGGAGGCTATCTTCTGCGCGCGCAGGTTCTCGATCGCGTTCGAAGCCGCCGACCAGACCAGGAAGACGACGATCGCCACCAGAACGGCCTGATAGACATAGCCCCGGACCTTCGGGTCGTAGAATAACGACGCCTTGCCGGGTGATACCTGTTCGCTCGGAATGCTCGACACCTGTCACGCCCTTTTTGTTTCGCTTGTCGTGGCCGGCGATCCTGCGGCGGTGCGGTTGCGCCGCGGTCGTGTTGTTGCCCGTGCCACTCTTCTGGTTTTGCGATTGGCGCCCGGCCAGCAGGCCGCGCGCCCTTCCCTCACGTCCCGGCCCGGCGCAGTGCGTTGCGCTGCGACAGGTATCCGGCACCGGCGGCCGCCGGCGCTATGATGTTCCTCATGCGGTTCCCCTTTTCGGAGCGGGTTCGTCCCGCCCTCGCCAGCCAGCAAGTCCCGCGCCAAGCAGCACGACCCCTGCCTTGATTCCTTCATCTCGCACAGGGCTGCCTCCACCCTGTCCCGTCATCTTTCGAACCGGCCGCCGACCGGTCGCCTTCAGCGGATCGGCGGAGCGTATTGCAGGCCCCCCCCTGGTCCACAGCGCATTCTGGCCACGTTCGATCTTCAGAGGCGAGTCCCGACCGAGATTTCGTTCAAAAGATTCACCATAATTGCCGACATGGCGAACGATGCGATAGGCCCAGTCGCGATTCAGGCCGAGCGCCTCGCCGAAATTGCCCTCCAGGCCGAGCAGCCGGCGGATATCAGGCCGCTCCGAGGCCCGCATGGAATCGACATTGCCCTGGCCCACGCCGAGCTCTTCGGCATCGACCATGGCGAAGAGCGTCCACTTCACCAGATCGAACCATTGGTCGTCGCCATGGCGGACGGCGGGGCCGAGCGGCTCCTTCGAGATCGTCTCGGGCAGGATGACGTGCTCCTGCGGCGTTGCCAGCTTCATCCGCTGGATCGCGAGCCCGGCCCGGTCATAGGCATAGGCGTCGCAGCGGCCACTGGCATAGGCGTCGACGGTCTCCTCGCTGCCCTTGAAGGTGACGATCTCATATTTCAGGCCGTGGCTGCGAAAGAAGTCGGCAACATTGAGCTCGGTCGTGGTGCCCTGCTCCGTGCAGACGGACGAACCGGCAAGCTGCAACGCCGAGGTCAGGCCGAGCCTGGCACGAACCATGAAGCCTTCGCCGCCATAGAAATTGATGCCGGTGAAGTTGAGACCGAGCGCGGTATCGCGCGCCATCGACCAGGTCGAGGTGCGTGACAGAAGATCGACCTCGCCCGTCTGGAGCGCGGTGAAGCGGTCCTTCGACAGGAGAGGAATGAATTTCACCTTCTCGGGATCGTCGAAGATCGCGGCCGCGACGGCCCGGCAGAGATCGACGTCGAAACCGATCCAGCGCCCCTGCCTGTCGGGAATGGAAAACCCCGCCAGCGCGGGAGCCACGCCACAGATCACAGCGCCACGGTGCCTGACCTGCTCCAGCAGGCCGCCGGCGGGCGCCGCTCGTCCGTTATCGGGCGCGAGGGCGGCCATGGCGGCCAATGCCAGCGCAAGGATGTTCGGCATCCTGGCCTTTCCCATGGCGCAATCAGACCCGACCCAATCAGATCCGGGGGACAGCGGCGGCGACACCACGCCGCCATCGACGTTCAGATGGTCGCGGCCGATCGACGAGGACCGCTTCGGTATGCGCATGCGAGAACGGGGCGCGGGTCTGCCCGGCGCCCCGCATGCCTCTCAGCGAACGGGCGGAGCGTATTGCAGGCCGCCCTTGGTCCAGAGACCGTTCTGGCCGCGGGCGATCTTGAGCAGCGAGCCCTGGCCCACATTGCGCTCGAAGGATTCGCCGTAGTTGCCGACATGCTTGATGATGCGGACGACCCAGTCCGGGGTCAGGCCGATCTGCTCGCCGAACTTGCCCTCGGTGCCGAGCAGACGCTTGATCTCGGGATTCTCGGACTTCAGCTGCTGGTCGACATTCGCCTGGGTGACGCCGAGTTCCTCGGCGTTCAGCATGGCGAAATGGGTCCACTTCACCAGGTTGAACCACTGCGGATCGTTGTTGCGGACGGAGGGGCCGAGCGGCTCCTTCGAGATGATCTCCGGCAGGACGAGATGCTCGTCGGGGTTCGTCAGCTTCAGGCGCTCGGCATAGAGGCCCGAGGCGTCGGTGGTGAAGGCGTCGCAGCGACCGGCATCATAAGCCTTGACCGTCTCGTCCGAGGTCGCGAAGGCGACGACTTCGTACTTGAGGTTGTTGGCGCGGAAATAGTCGGCGAGGTTGAGCTCGGTCGTGGTGCCCTGCTGGGTGCAGACAGACGCGCCCGAAAGCTGCAGCGCAGAATTCACGCCGAGCTTCTTGCGGACCAGGAAGCCCTGGCCGTCATAATAGTTCACGCCGGTGAAGAGCAGGCCGAGCGAGGCGTCGCGCGTCATCGTCCAGGTCGAGTTGCGGACGAGCACGTCGACTTCGCCCGACTGGAGCGCGGTGAAGCGGTCCTTGGCCGAGAGCGGGATGAACTTCACCTTGCTGGGATCGTTGAAGATCGTCGCGGCGATGGCCCGGCAAAGATCGACGTCGAGCCCCTTCCAGTTGCCCTGCGCATCCGGCACGCCGAAGCCGGCGAGGCCGGTGTTCGAGCCGCAGTTGAGGATGCCGCGCTGCTTGACCTGCGCCAGCGTGGCCTGGGCCGAGGCCCCCGTCGCGGACATCGCCAGGCCGATGCCGGCGGCAAGGGCGGCTGCTACAAACTTCTTCATCGGTACTCTCCCGTTGGAACCCCTGTCCGGCTGATGCCGGAAGATATTTCTGGTCCCGCCGCCGACGGCATTTTAGCCGCTCGGTTCATCCCGCTTTCGCGCGGCGTCCCCATATCCTCGCGTCGATTGCCAGAGCGACTCATGAGCGTCAAGCAACCGCCATACGCATGATCCGCCCCTTGTTCGCTGCATATATCACATGCGAGTTTGTGGGGAGTGGTCAAGCCCGGCCACAATTTTTCCGCTTTTGGCCGTGCCTCTCCATGAAAAAGTTGACTTCGCCTGAATTTGCGCGCCTCGGCGAGCGCACGCGCCTCGTACTCGCAGGCCGCGACCCGGCCGACAGCTACGGGTTTGTCAATCCGCCTATCGTACGAGGCTCCACGGTGGTCTATCCGAACACCGAGGACTTTCTGGTGCGCAAGGCGCGCTACACCTACGGCACGGACGGCAACCCGACGATCGACGCGCTGATCGCCGCCGCCAACACGATCGAGGGCGGCGCAGGCGTCGTCGTCACGCCATCGGGCCTGATGGCCTGCACACTCGCCTTCCTCGCCATGCTCTCCGCCGGCGATCACGTTCTGGTGACGGACAGCGTCTATCGTCCGACGCGGAATTTCTGCGACACCTTCCTGAAGCGGATGGGCGTCGAGACGACCTATTACGACCCGCTGATCGGCGCCGACATCGCCACGCTGTTCAAGCCGAACACCAGAGCGGTCTGGACCGAGGCTCCTGGCTCGCAGACCTTCGAGATGCAGGATATTCCGGCAATCGTCGCTGCTGCGCATGAGCGCGGCATTCTCGTCGCGATGGACAACACCTGGGCGACGCCGCTGTTCTTCGACAGCCATAAGTTCGGCGTCGACCTCTCCGTGCAGGCCGGCACCAAATATTACGCCGCCCATTCGGACGTGCTGATCGGCACCGTCTCGGCCCGTACGCCGGAGCTGTTCAAGGCGTTGCGCGCGACCTGGGGCCAGCTCGGCCTGATCATCGCCCCGGAAGACGCCTTCCTGACGCTGCGAGGCATGCGCACGATGGCGATCCGCCTGAAGGAGCAGATGCCCGCCGGCATCGCCATGGCGGAATGGCTGCGCGAGCGGCCCGAGGTCGCTCAGGTCCTGCACCCAGCCCTGCCGGGCGCGCCCGGGCACGAGATCTGGAACCGCGATTTCACCGGCGCCTCCTCGCTCTTCACCTTCGAATTGAAACCGGTCTCGATGAAAGCCTTCGGCGCGATGCTGGACGGGCTGGCGCTGTTCGGGATCGGCGCTTCGTGGGGCGGCTATGAGAGCCTCGTCCTGCCCTTCGACTGCAAGGCCTACCGCACGGCGACCGAGCCCGGCTTCAAGGGGCCGACGATCCGCATCCATATCGGGCTGGAGGACATCGAGGACCTCAAGGCCGATCTCGATGCCGGCTTCGCGCGGTTGCGGGCGGTTGGGTGAAGCCCGCCCTTGTCATTCCGGGGCTTCGCGGAGCGAAGAACCCGGAACCCACGACGGGGCACTCCGCTGACAACCGCACACCAATGTCTCACCTGGTCCTGGCTTCCGGGTTCGCGCCTGTGGCGCGCCCCGGAATGACAAGAGATGTGCAGCCTTTGCGCTCAGCCGAGGGCGCTCAGAGCCTGCCGATCTCGAAATCGCGACCGAGCAGCTTCGCAAGCTGCTTGAGCCGGCCCTCGACGCGCTCGCTCGCCAGCGCCGAGAGATCGTCGGGAAAGCGCAGCAGCAGGCGATTGTCGACGCAAGCCGCCGGGATGCGCGGCAGGATGCCCGCCATGCCGGCCGAAAGCAGATAGGCGACCCGGAAGATCGCGGCGATCAGCAGCGCCCGCGCGAGAACGGCCGGCGGCAGCAGCGTCTTCAGCCCTGCCGCCCCCGGCGAGCTCGCCTTCATCCCGGCATAGCGATGGAAGATCGCCAGCGCCAGGAAAGCCCGTCCGACATGGTCGATGCCGGTGAAATAGGCATGGGCGATGACGTTCATGCTCTGCTCGCCGCGATAGTCGGGATGGGCGCGCCAGCCGATATCGGAGAGCAGGCAGACGGTCTCGATCATCCGGCCGGATGGCTCGTCCTGCGGCAGGCCGGCCGTTTCGAGAATGCCGCGGGTCCAGGCGATCAGCTCGGTCGCGTGGCGAGGATCGCGTGCGCGCAGCAGGTTGTAGTCGCGCGCAGCCTGCAGGAGCGGATCGGCATTCTGCTCCTCCGGCGAGAGCTGCTCGTGCAGCAGCCCTTCGCGCACGCCCTGCGCCGAGATGATGATGCTCCGCGGCTTGCCGCGCTTGATCAACTCATCGAGCACCAGCGCGCCATAGGCGAGCAGCGGACGGCGGGCCGACGAGACCGAATCGATCGCATCGAGCACCGAGGCATCGGCCCGCTCGACCAGCTTGACGAAATCGGCGACGTCGCGCGTCGGCACTGAATAGCCGTGCATCACGTTCAGCGGATAGGCCATGCGATGCTGATGAAGGGTGGCAAGCGCGCGCCAGGTACCACCGACGGCATAGAAGTCTCGCCCCTTCATCGCAGCGAGCTGCGGCAGCTTGTCGAGCTCGTCCTTGACGATCTTCTCAGCCGCCTTGAGCGAGCCCTTCGAGCGGTCGAGCAGGGCGAGGCCGCCGAGCGGCACGCTGGCGCCCTGCCCCACCGCACCATCCTTGACCGAGATCAGCTCCAGGCTGCCGCCGCCGAGGTCGCCGACGACGCCGTCCGGCACATCGAAGCCGGAGATCACGCCAAGGCCGGAGAGCACGGCCTCGCGCCCGCCCGAGATCAGTTCGATCGGCTGTCCGATCGCCTCCTCGGCGCGCGCGATGAATTCCGGCCCGTTGCTGGCGTAGCGCGCCGCCGCCGTCGCGATGACGCGAAGTTCCCCGACATGCATGGCTTCGCAGAGGATGCGGAAGCGGACCAGCGCGTTGATCGCCTTGGCGATGGCATCGTCGGCGAGGCGTCCGGTCGTGGCGACCTGGCGACCGAGGCCCGCCATCTCCTTCTCGTTGAAGACCTGGGCGGGCGCGCGCGCCAGCATCTCGTAGACGACGAGACGGACCGAGTTCGAGCCGATATCGACGATGGCGATGGTATGGGAGAGCGCGAGCCGTCCCGGCGCGTGCCTGGGCTCAGGCCTTGCGTCCCCCTCGGCGTGCGAGGGAACGGGGACTTGAATTGGAGAGCGATTTTCCACGTCCGGACAGACTCGGGTTCGTCATGAAGTACTTATGCGCATTGAACGGCTCTTCGTTCGGCGCGGGGACAATGCGGCGCGAGCCGCCATCGGGCAATATCGTCCAGCTCTGCTCGTTGTCGAGCAGGTTGGCCAACATGATCTGATCCAGCAACTGCTGATGCACCGTCGGGTTCAGGATCGGCGTCAGCGCCTCGACGCGGCGATCGAGATTGCGCGGCATCAGGTCGGCCGAGGAAATGTAGACCTTGGCCTTGGGCCCGGGCATGCCGTGGCCGGCACCGAAGGCGTAGATGCGGGTATGCTCGAGGAAGCGGCCGATGATCGACTTGACGCGGATATTCTCCGAGAGGCCGGGCACGCCCGGCCGCAGGCAGCAGATGCCGCGCACGACGAAGTCGATCTCGACGCCGGCCTGGCTCGCGTCATAGAGCGCGTCGATGATCTCGGGGTCGACCAGCGAGTTGCACTTGCCCCAGATCGCGACCTTGCGGCCGGCCTTCACATGCGCGATCTCCTCGGCGATGTCGGCGAGCAGGCGCTGCTTCAGGCCGGTCGGAGAGACGGCCATGCGCTCCAATCCGGCGGGCTCGGCATAGCCGGTGATGAAATTGAAGACGCGGGCGACGTCCTGCGCGATCACCGGATCGGCGGTGAAGAAGGAGACGTCGGTATAGATGCGCGCCGTGATCGGGTGATAGTTGCCGGTCGCGATATGGCAATAGCTGACGAGCTGCCCGGCCTCGCGGCGCACCACCAGCGAGAGCTTGGCGTGGGTCTTGAGCTCGATGAAGCCATAGACGACCTGGACGCCGGCGCGCTCCATCTCCTTGGCCCAGCGGATATTGGCTTCCTCGTCGAAGCGGGCCTTGAGCTCGACCAGTGCCGTCACCGACTTGCCGGCCTCGGCGGCTTCCGTCAGCGCCTTGACGATCGGCGAGTTCGACGAGGTGCGGTAGAGCGTCTGCTTGATCGCGACGACATTGGGATCGCGCGCCGCCTGCTGCAGGAACTGCACGACGACGTCGAAGCTCTCATAGGGGTGATGAACCAGCAGGTCCTTCTGCCGGATCGCCGGGAAGCAATCGCCACCGTGCTCGCGGATGCGCTCGGGGAAGCGGGCATTGTAGGGCTTGAACTTGAGGTCCGGCCGGTCGACGCCGACGAGCTGCGAGAGCTCGTTCAGGCCGATCATGCCGTTGACCTCGACGACCTCGTCGCTGTCGACCTTGAGCTCGCGCACGATCATCCGGCGCAGATGGTCGGGCATGCCGGTCGAGAGCTCGAGCCGGATGACGACGCCGAGGCGGCGCTGCTTGAGCATGGTCTCGAAGACGCGGACGAGGTCCTCCGCCTCCTCCTCGATGTCGAGATCGGAGTCGCGGATGATGCGGTAGGAGCCCGCGCCCTTCACCTCGTAGCCGGGGAAGAGCTTGCTGATGAACAGCGAGACCGCGTCGTCGAGCGCGATGAAGCGGTGCAGCCCCTCGCGCGCCAGATCGGGCAATTCGATGAAGCGATCGATCTTGGTGGGCACGCGGATCAGTGCGTCGAGCTGGCGCCCGTCATGCTTGCGCTCCAGCGCCAAGGCGATGGTGAAGCCGAGATTGGGGATGAACGGGAAAGGATGCGCCGGATCGATCGCCAGCGGGGTCAGCACCGGGAAGATGTAGTTGAGGAAATAGTCCTCCAGCCAGATCCGGTCCTGCGAGCCGATATCGCCGGGCTGGAGCAGGTGGATGCGGTTCTCGTGCAGGTCGTGGCGCAGTTCCGCCCAGCGCGCCTGCTGGTCGGCGGTCAGTGCCGCGACGGCCTCGCCGATGGCGACGAGCTGACCGGCCGGGGTCAGGCCGTCCTGGCTGCGCGTGGTCACGCCGGCCTTGAGCTGCTCGCGCAGGCCGGAGACGCGGACCATGAAGAACTCGTCGAGATTGTTCGCGGAGATCGAGAGAAAGCGCAGCTGCTCCAGCAGCGGGTGGCTGCGATTCGAGGCCTCCTCCATGACGCGCCGGTTGAACTGGAGCCAGGAGAGCTCGCGGTTCATGAAGCGCTCCGGCTGCTGGCGCAGAGGCGCCGGATCAGCCTCGCTGGAGAGCTTCTCCGACTCGTCGATCACCGTGTCGAGGGTCATGCGCTTCACTCGCGTCCTGGTCATCTTGCCGCTCATGCCGCCGTTGAAGCCATTCTAGTGCGACGGTTCGATGACAAGCGACATGATTTGAAGCATGGGGCTTGCGCAGATATGGCCAGGGTCAACCCGGCTCCTCCGGAAACAGTTCCGCCAGCGCTTCCTGCACCAGCGGACGCGTCACCCGGCGTCCGCGTTCGAGCGCGAGCCGGTCGAGCCGGTCGACGACCTGCCGCGCAGCGGCGAAGGAGCGCTCCATCCGCATGGCGAGAGCGTCGATCACGGCGATATCGACCACGAGCTGGCGATCGATGAAGAGCTTGACCAATAGCGCCCGGAGCAAACCGTCATCCGGCGGCTCGATCGTCGCGGCAGGCGCCAGCCGGAGCCGCGACAGCAGGTCCGGCACGCTCACGCCCCAGAGATCGGGCGCGCTTCGCGCCGTCAGCAGCAGGAAGCCGCCGCGCGCCTTGATTGCGTTCATCAGGTGAAACAGGGCTCGCTCGTCGAGGGCGCCCGCATCGCAGTCCTCGATCACCAGCGCACCGCCGGAGACGAGATGCGGCACCTGCGCCTCGCTCAATTCCCTGGCGGGGATCGTCCAGGCATGGGCGGCGCGGGCCCAGATCGCGGCAAGATGGCTCTTGCCGGCGCCCTCCGGCCCGGTCAGGCGCAACCAGGCCTCCGGCCAGGCGGGCCAGCGCTCGATCAGGCTGTAAGCTGCCTCGTTGGACGAGCCAACGAGAAAATCCTCGACGCCATGGCGACTGTCGACCGGCAGGTCGAAGGCGAGCTGGCGCGGGCGCGGCGGAATGTCGGGCATGGCGTTTCAAGCGTCGGCGTCGACGCGCGCCTTCGCCGCCGCAGCGCGGGTGGCATCGCCGCCGTGATAGAGGTTGCTGGCGAGATATTGCCTCAGCGCAAAGCGGCAGAGCACGCCGATGACGGCCGCCAGAGGCACGGCGAGCAGCAAGCCGACGAAGCCGAACAGCGAGCCGAAGGCAAGCAGCGCGAACATCAGCCAGACCGGGTGCACGCCGATGGAATCGCCGACGAATTTCGGCTGGAAGATATTTCCTTCGAGGAATTGCCCGGCAAGGAAGACGCCGAGCGTCGCCACCGGCCAGGTCCAGTCCGGCCAGAACTGCACCGTCGCGACGCCGACGGAGAGCACGAGCCCGGTCAGCGAGCCGACATAGGGGATGAAGGAGAGGAAGCCCGAGATGATGCCGATGAGCGCGCCGAAATTGACGCCGATGATGCTCAATCCGATGGCGTAGAAGCCGCCGAGCAGCACGCAGACCAGCGCCTGCCCGCGCAGGAAGCCGGCGATCGCCATGTCCATCTCGTGCAGCAGGCTGCGGATGGTGTCGCGATGCTCGAGCGGCAACCAGCCGTCTACGGTCGCGACCATGCGGTCCCAGTCGACCAGCAGGTAGAAGGCGATGACCGGCGTCAGCACCAGGAGCGAGAACACCCCGACGATGGCGGTGCCGCCGCTCCAGAGCGATTGCAGCAGGCCGCCGATCCATTTCATGCCGTCGCCGACGAGGTTGCCGAGCGAATTCTGCGCTTCCTTGGTCAGGTCGGCGCCGCCGAAGCGCTCCAGCCAGGGCGCCCCCTTCTCCAGCACCAGCGCCTGCAGCTTGGCGGCGTCGCCCGGCAGGCGAGCGACGAGGCCGGCAAGCTGCTGGCCGAGCAGCGGCGCCAGCAACACCAGGGCCAGCACGAAAGCGAGCAGGAAGACGACGAGGATGACGATCGTCGCCGCCAACCGGTTCATGCCCATGCGCTCCAGCCTGTCGGCGAGCGGGTCGAGCAGATAGGCGAGTGCCAGCGCCGCGATGAAGGGCAGCATCACGTCCCGCAGCATCACCAGAACCAGGACGAATACGAGAAGGGAGCCGACCCAGAAGCCGATCTGGCGTTGCAACGTCATCGATCAGCCTCTCTCGCGTCTCACGGCCGGCGGGACATGTCAGATGTGCACCGGAGGCGGCATTTCCAACCGCAATGGCGGATGTAGCCTCGTCAACCTGCCATATGGCGCAGCCAGAAGGCGAGATAGGCCGTCATCGAGGCGACCGTCAACAGAGCGACGAGGAGTTCACAGGCCAGCGCGAACGAGCCGAGCTCGATGCCGAAGGCGCGCGAACCCAGGGCGAGCGCAGCGAAGCCGATCTGCGCGGCGGTGTTGAGCTTGCTGACGACGATCGGGGCGATCGTCAGCGGCTTGTCGAGCAGCCAGGACAGGATCACCGCCGCCACGATCATCAGGTCGCGCGCGACGACCAGCACCACGAGCCAGACCGGGACCGCGCCGACGACAGCGAGCGTGATGTAGATCGAGACGATCAGCGCCTTGTCGGCGACGGGATCGAGCCAGGCGCCGAGCTCGCTTGCCATGCCGCAGCGCTTGGCCAGGAAGCCGTCGATCGCGTCCGAGATGCCGGCGACGACGAAGAGGATGAAGGCCGTCTGCCAGTTCGCGCCAACGATCATGACGATGACCAACGGCACCAGGAACAGGCGACCGATGGTGATCAGGTTGGGGATCGTCATGGCGGCAGTGTCGCGCGAACTGCAGAAAAGGCCAATGCTCTCCAGACAGAGACCCTGCGTCCAGTCGGAATGACGCCTGCTCGCCTGTGAGAAATCGACAAAGCCAGCGCAGATGCCTTGCCAGCGCGGGCGCGCTTGCCTATCGCTCGCGCGAGCACGCAAGGAAGGCGAAACCCAATGAGCAAGCCCGGCGCAAACGGACTGACCTATGCGCAGGCAGGCGTCGACATCGATGCCGGCAATGCCATGGTCGATGAGATCAAGCCGCTGGTGCGCGCGACGCGCCGGCCCGGCGCCGATGCGGAGATCGGCGGCTTCGGCGGATTGTTCGACCTCAAGGCCGCGGGCTTCAGCGACCCGATCCTGGTCGCGGCGAATGACGGCGTCGGCACCAAGGTCAAGATCGCCATCGAAAGCGGGCGGCATTCGACGATCGGCATCGACCTCGTCGCGATGTGCGTCAACGACCTGATCGTGCAGGGCGCCGAGCCGCTGCTCTTCCTCGACTATTACGCCACCGGCAAGCTCGACCCGAAGGTCGGCGTCGAAATCGTGCGCGGCATCGCCGATGGCTGCCGCCAGGCCGGCTGCGCGCTGATCGGCGGCGAAACCGCCGAGATGCCGGGGATGTATGCCGAGAAGGATTACGACCTCGCCGGCTTCGCGGTTGGCGCCGCCGAGCGCGGCACGCTTTTGCCGCGAGAGGACCTGAAGCCCGGCGACGTGGTGTTCGGCCTGCCCTCCTCCGGCGTGCACTCCAATGGCTATTCGCTGGTGCGTCGCATCGTGCAGCTCAGCGGCCTCGGCTGGGAGGCTCCCGCCCCCTTCGCACCTAGCAAGAACCTGGCCGAAGCGCTGCTGGAGCCGACCCGCATCTATGTGAAGCCCCTGCTGCAGGCCCTGAAGGCGACCAACGGCATCAAGGCGCTGGCACATATCACCGGCGGAGGCTTCCCCGACAACATTCCACGCGTCCTGCCCGAGGGGCTCGGCGTCGCGCTCGACCTTCCCGCCATTCCAGTTCCCCCTGTCTTCG
>JAEWKP010000315.1 GCA_023393655.1 Pseudomonadota bacterium
CTATGCGCCGATGGCCTTCTCGACCGGGCGCACCGGCAAGCTCTTCATCGAGTTCGCGCTGACGCTGGCCGGCGCGGTGCTGGTCTCCGGCTTCGTCGCGCTGACGCTGACGCCGATGATGTGCGCCAAGCTGCTGCGCCACCACGAGAAGCACAACTGGCTCTACAACCTGCTGGAGCGCGGCTTCGAGGGGCTGTCGCGCGGCTACAAGGCCTCGCTGCGCGCGGCCCTGTCGGTGCGCCCGCTCGTCGTGCTGCTGGCGCTCGGCGTCGCCGGCGGCGGCTATTTCTTCTTCACCCATCTGCGCTCGGAACTGGCGCCGGTCGAGGATCGCGGCACGATCACCGCCGTCGGCGTGGCGCCGGAGGGCGCGACGCTGTCCTTCACCGCAGACTACGCCCGGCAGGTCGAGGATTACTTCAAGAACATCCAGGAGGTCGAAACCTATCTCGTCATCGTGGGCTTCCCCGACGTGACGCGTGCCATTGCCTTCGCCCGGCTCAAGCCCTGGGAGCAGCGCCAGCGCAAGCAGCAGGACCTCGTCGCCGAGATCAACAAGGGGTTGTCGCAGATCCCGGGCATCCGCCTGTTCGCCACCAATCCGGCCTCGCTCGGGCAGGGCAACGCCAACAGCAAGCCGGTCGAGTTCGTGCTGCGCTCGTCGGAGCCCTATACGCAGATCAAATCCTATGTCGACCAGCTGATGGCCGAGGTCGGCAACTCGCCGGTGCTGACCAATCTCGATACCAACCTCATCCTCGACAAGCCGCAGATCAAGGTCACGATCGACCGGCAGCGCGCCGCCGATCTCGGCGTCAATGTCGACATCATCGGGCGCACCATGGAGACGCTGCTCGGCGGCCGGCAGGTGACGCGCTTTAACATGAACAGCAAGCAGTACGATGTCGTGCTGCAGGTCGAGGGCACGGAACGCAACACGCCGCAGGCGCTGCAGTCGATCTACCTGATGGGCCGCGGCGGCGCGGTGGTGCAGCTCTCGAGCCTGGTCAAGATCGAGGAGAATGTCGCGCCCAAGGAACTCGTCCGTTTCAACCAGCTGCGCTCGGCGACGGTCACGGCGATCCCGGCACCGGGATATTCGCTCGGCGATGCGCTCAAGGTGCTGGAGGACGGCGCGGCGCGCGTTCTGCCGTCCTCGGTGCAGATCGACTACAACGGCCAGAGCCGCGAGTTCAAACAGTCGGGCGCCAGCATCTTCATCGTCTTCCTGCTGGCGCTGGGCTTCATCTACCTTGTGCTGGCGGCGCAGTTCGAGAGCTTCGTCGACCCGATCGTGATCATGGTCTCGGTGCCGCTTTCGCTCACCGGCGCGCTCGCGGCGCTCTACTACACGGGCGGGACGATGAACGTGTACAGCCAGATCGGCCTGATCACGCTGGTCGGCCTGATCACCAAGCACGGCATCCTGATCCTGGAATTCACCAACCAGCTCCGGGAGGAAGGCAAGGAGATGATCGACGCCCTCGTCGAGGCGGCGGAACTGCGCCTGCGGCCGATCCTGATGACCACGGGCGCGATGGTGCTCGGCGCCGTGCCGCTCGCCATCGCCCATGGCGCCGGCGCGGAAAGCCGCTCGCAGATCGGCTGGGTCATCGTCGGCGGCATGACCTTCGGCACGCTGCTGACACTCTTCGTGGTGCCGGTCGCCTATAGCTACCTCGCCCGCACGGTCCACGGTTCGCGCCATGCTCCGCATGAGGAAGGGCATGGAGCGCATCCGGCTCCGGCGGAGTAAACGACGCCCGCTGCCATCCCGTGCCGCAGCGCGTGCGGGATGACGCCGTGGGGCGCTACTGCAGCCTCACCGAGACGCTCTCGCTCGCCCCGGTCGCATCGATCACCGAAATCCGCATGAAGCCCTTGCCCGGCGGCTGCCATTGCGTCTCGCGGCGGCGCTGCGGCTCGGTCACGGGGGTGCCGTCGACCAGCCAGGTATAGGGCGGCGAGCCGCCGGCGGCCTTGAGGTTGAGCCGGCCATGGCCGTCGAGCGCGGCGGCGGAGAGGTCGATGCGGGCGCCGTCCGGCGGGAAGGCGAGCTTCAGCGTCGGCGTCATCATCGCCGTCACGGTCTTGGGTACGTCCTGCCGGAGATGCCGGAGCGGCGGTGGCAGATGGCTCGTGCTGGCGACGATCGCGTCAGCCGGCTGCGGGAAGGGGCGCGGGTCGATGCCGAGCCGGGCGAAGGCGTCGAACAGGATCGGTGCCGCGACGGCGCGCCCGACCAGGCCGGGCACGGCGCCGTTATCGGCACGGCCGACCCAGACGCCGATCGTATGCTTGCGGTCGAAGCCGACCGCCCACGCATCGCGATAGCCGTAGGAGGTGCCGGTCTTGTAGGCGATGCGGCCGGGCACGGCATTGAGCGGCGGCGGTGCGCCAAGGAGAGTATCGGCGACGTACCAGGCGGCGACGGGTTCGACGAGGCGCGGGGCCGGGCCTGACGGGGCCGCCTGCTGCCGGAAGCGCAGCGGCAGCATCTCGCCGCCACGCGCCAGCCCGACATAAGCGCGCGTCAGGTCCTGAAGCGTTATGCCGACGCCACCGAGGCCGACCGCAAGGCCGGGTGCGCTGCTGTCCCTGGGCATGGCGAGACTGATGCCGGCATCGCGCAGGCGCGACAGGAAGCGCTGCGGGCCGACCGCCGAGAGCAATTCGACCGCAGGCACGTTGAGCGAGAACTGCAGGGCCTTGCGGGCGCTGACCATGCCCTGGAAGGTCATGTCGAAATTCTCGGGGATATAGATGCCGTAGCGCGCCGGCCGGTCCTCCAGCATCGTCTCGGGATGGGCGATGCCACTGTCGAAGGCGAGGGCATAGATGAAGGGCTTCAACGCCGAACCGGGCGAACGCAGCGCCCGCGTCAGGTCGAGCGAGCCGGCGCGCTCCGCCGCGAAATAATCGACGCCGCCGACCGAGGCGCGGATCTCGCCGGTTTCGTTGTCGACGGCGAGGATCGCAATCGACACCTGGGGGTTGAGGCCTAGGCTGCGCTCGCGGGCGAGCCCTTCGAGCGCCGTCTGCAAGCGTGCATCGAGCGAGAGCTTCTGGACGCGCTCGGCCGGCGCTTCCGCCACCGCCTGCTCGGCGACATGGGGGCTCAGGTTCGGGAAGGGGCGCCGTGCCGTCGGGATCGGCTCGTTGCGGGCGGCGGCGACTTCGTCCGATGTGGCCAGGCCCGCCTGCTCGACCCGTTCCAGCACGCGCTCGCGCGCCTTGCGGGCGGCCTCGGTGAAGCGGTCCGGCCGGCGCGTCTCGGGCGATTGCGGGAGCGCGACGAGCAGCGCCACCTCGGCGGTGGAGAGCCGCTTCGGCTCCTTGCCGAACCAGGCGAAGCTCGCGGCGCGCACGCCCTCGAGATTGCCGCCGAAGGGGGCGAGCGTCAGGTAGAGATCGAGGATGCGGGCCTTGTCGAAGCGCCGTTCCAGTTCGATCGCACGCACGGCCTGCCGGAGCTTGGCGGCGAGCGTGCGTTCCTTGCGCGGCTCGAGCAGGCGGGCGACCTGCATGGTCAGCGTCGAGCCGCCGGAGACGACGCGGCCGTTCGTCAGCATCTGGCCGACGGCGCGGAGCATGCTCAACGGGTCGATGCCGTGATGATCGTCGAAGCGCTTGTCCTCGAAGGCCCTGAGCATGGCGAGATAGCGCGGGTCCACGTCCTCGGAGGTGACGGGGAGCTTCCAGCGCCCGGCGGCGGTGAGGAAGGGGCGCAGCAACCTGCCCTCGCGATCGAGCACCACGGTCGAGCGATCGGCCGCAGCGGAAAGGTCGAGCGGGGGGAGCGAGCGGGCGTAGAGGACGAGCGCTGTGGCGCCTGCCATCGCCGAGACGGCGAGAGCGCCGGCTGCGATCTTCAGTTTGCGAAAGCGACGAGGGCGCGCCGTCATGCTCGGGCTCGACCCGAGCATCTCCTGATCGAGATTCTCGGGTCTGCGCTGCGCTTCGCCCGAGAATGACGGCCGTGGTTGCCCGTTCTCGCTCATCACCGCGCCGAGGTGATCTCCACCGCGCCGAAGCCGGTGCGGCCGAAACGATCCGGCCGGTACATGTCCTCGATCACGGCGGCTGGCGAGACGTAGCGGCCAGGCGAGACCGCCCGGGCGATATAGGCGACGGTGTAGGAGAGCTTGTCGTTCTTCGAGCCCGAGCGCTCGAAGGCCGCGACATAGCGGTCGTCGCGCGACTCGGTATGGACCGGGTAGACCTCCTGCTTCAGCCAGTCGAGGCCCGCGACCGAGGCGCCCTCCGTCAGGTTGGCGTTCTCGATCTCAAGCCCGGCCGGGACGGGATCGACCAGCAGCAGGCGACCATAGCGCGGGGCGCTTTCCGTCACGGTCAGCGCCACGACATAGCGCTCGTTCTGGCGCAGGCGCGCCGGATCGGCCTTCTCGCCCTTCATCGTGTAGATGACGCGCTCCAGCCCGAAGCCCTGGTTCAGGGCCGGCTCGGGCGCGGTCGGGATGCCGGCGACGGTGATGACCGCCTGGGCATTGCCGGCGCCGGGATTGGCGATGGTGAGAGGCTTCGCCTCCAGCGCCTCGGCCGAGAGCGTGCGGTAGAGCGCTCCCTTGCGCGCCGTGCCGTCGACGGTCAACGTCATGCCCTCGGCATCCTTGGCCATGGCCTGCGCCGCCAGCACCATCCACATCTGCTCCTGCGTCGAGGTGTAGCTGTAGCGGGCGCTGTTGCGGGTGGCGTCGAGGATCGAGACCGCGCGGCTGATATCGGCGCGCTCGCCATTGGCTTCCGCGATCAGGGCAAGCACGCCGGCGCCATCGCGCAGGCGGGAACCGTAATCGGGCCGCGACAGGCCGTCGTCGCTCGTCTGCTGGAGGAGGCCAAGCGCGCTGCCGAAGGCGGCGCGGCCGCCGCCCCCGTCGCCCCGTGGCGCGAGCCCCCCGCCGCA
>JAEWKP010000338.1 GCA_023393655.1 Pseudomonadota bacterium
GCCGCGCCTAGGCAGCCCCCGCCCCGCGGCAGCGCCCCCCGCCCAGTTCGCCTCGACCACCGCCGGGCTGCGCGCCCGCGTCGCCTGCACTGCCGCCAGAGGCGAGACCGAGATGCCATTCCAGGACAGCAGTGCCGCGCTCGCCTGCAAGCGGCCGCTCCAGGCCGTTGTCGCATAGGAAGAGGACAGGCTGGAGCCCAATGCCGGGATGCCGCGGCTGACCTCGTTTTCGAGCCTCGCATAGCTCAGCGCCCCACCGAGCCTCACCGGGCCGAGCTGCGTCACGCCATAGAGGCCGGCTTGGAACACATCCGCGTCGATCTTGCCGAGCACGCCCGGCAGCGAGGCCTGCGCCCTACCGCCCGAGACCGCGACGCCCGCGACCGTCCCCGGCAGAAGCCGGATGTCGACGCCGGTCGCGAGATGCGCGTCGTCGATCGTCCGTTTCGCCGAGCCTATGGCGGCATTGCCGTCGATGCGTCCATAGGACCCATAGGCCGAGCCCCAGACCGAATAGAACGGAGTGTCGAGGCGCGAGGGAAGGGCGGGTTCGTCCGCGCCCTTGCGCAGGAGACCGGAGAACGCTGCTGTGCCCGGTCCGACGCCGGCGCCGTTCAGCCGCCCGGCCGCGAACGGGTCGAGCATGGTGCGCAGGAACTGGTCGGAGGCGAGGCTCGCGATCGCCGGTGCTGCCGTATGGATCTCGCCCGAGAGGCTGTTCACCGCAGCCGGGATCGAAGCTGCGGGGAGGTTGTAGATCCCGAACAGCGAGGATGGGTCGCCGCCATTCTCCACGGCCGTGTCGATCGAGCGCGCGATGGCATAGGCATTGCGCGGATGGGTCACGCCCAGCGCCGGCGAGCCCGGCGGCGAACCGGGATCAACGGGGATCTCGGGCGTCAGCGGCTTCGGCGTCAGCGTCAGCTGCACGTCGTTAGCGGTGTAGCTCACCGTCGTGGTGACGCCATCGCCGAAGGTCCCGGTCGTATCCACCGGGCTGAAGGTGCCCGTCCGCCCACCTGCCGTTGAGAGCAGCGTGTAGGCGCTGTTGAACGCATAGGCGCCGCCGAGCGGCGCCAGACGCAGCGTCCCCGCCAGCGCGGCCGTGCCGGTCACGTCGACGCGGTCCGAGGCCGCGCCCTGGATCTCGGCGAGATAGGTCGAGCCTGGGTTGAAGGTCAGGTTCCCCCGGACCGTCAGCGTTCCGGGAGAGTTGCCCGGCGAAAGCGTCCCGCCGTTGATGATCGTCGTCGGGACCGTGCCCGAGCCGCCCAGCAGCGCGCCGGCGGCGACCGTCACGCCCGAGGACGATGCGATCGAGCCGTTCACGATCAGCGAACCGGCGTTGATCGTCGTCGCGCCATTGTAAAAATTCGTGCCGTTCAGGGTGAAGCTGCCCGTGCCAACCTTGGTTAAGGCCCCTTGGGAACTGGCCCCGAGATTGCCATCGAAGACGGCATCCGTGTTGCTCGTCCCCGTCGTCAGGACAATCCCGGGATTGAAGCGCACCTGCGTATCCGCCTCGCCGCTGAGCGAACCGATCTGCTGGTCGAAAATGAGCGAGAACTCCGAACCCGTCCCGGTCAGGTTGACGGCCGCCACGGACGACAGGGCGTTGGGCTCATAGACGTTGAACCGGGCGCCGTTGGAGATGTTGATCGCGGTCGAATTGCGGATGGATCCACCATGGCCGATTCCCAGCGTCCCGCCAGTGACATTGGTCGGCCCGGAATAGGTGCTGGCCCCAAATATGTTGAGCCAACCCGATCCCAGCTTGGTCAAGCCACCCGAGCCGGAAATCGTCCCATAGTAGCCGCCGGCGCCGGCGATATCGGCCGTCAGCGTTGCAGTACCGAGTTCAACGGTCGTGCCGGAATTTCCACTCAATCCCTTGACTGTCTGATCGAAGCCGTTGAGATCCCATGTGCTGGTGCCCTGGACGTCGATGCCGGCCGAAGAGGACAGGGCGTTCGCGGCGCCCATCCGCAGCGTCCCGTTTTGGATGGTGGTCGTCCCGGTATAGCTCTGCGCACTCGTCAGAGTGAGGCCGCCGCCTGCCGCTCCCGTCAAGGTGAAGCTGCCATCCCCCGAGATCGTCCCGGAATAGGTGCCACCCGTCCCCTGGGCGAAGACGACACCGCGCGTGCCCGCCCCCGTATCGAAGGTCAGGTCGCCGGCCATGCTGGAGGAGTTGCCGCTGAGCGTCCCTTCCCGGATTCTCCAGTTCTGAGTGCCGGCGCCCGACAGCGTCCAGTTTGACGAGCCCGTCTTCTCGTAGGCCGTGAAACCGGTATGCGAAGCCACGAGATTGCCGATGTTGGCTGCGCCATTCACCGTTCCGCCCAGCGCCAGCACATTATTGGTGCCGCCGCCCTGCACCACGACATTGCCGTCGGTCGTCGAGCCCGCCCGGATCTCGAAGCGGTTGTTGCTGCCGAAGAGGGCGACCGCATTGGCGCGCGTCACGCCGTCGCCGGAAAGCCCGCCCGCGATCATCCCCGAGTTGATGATGGAGATGCCGCCGCTCGCCGCGCCGACGATGCCGATGCCGCCAACGCCGTGGCTGGTGGAGGCGGCGGTGCCGCCACGACCGCCTGAAATCGTCCCGGCATTGTCCAGGCTGGCGGTCTGGCCATCCCGGAAGACGATGCCGGCGCCGCCGACGCCCGCGACATAGACAGGATTGGGGTCGGACTGGTTCCCGCCCGCCCCGCCGGTGATGCTGCCGCCTGTCATATTGGCGATCGAGCCGCCCCAGGCTTCCAGGCCGGCGCCGCCTCGGCCGTAGCCAGTCCCGCCTGCGTTCGAGTCGCCTCCCTTGCCGCCTGTGATCGCGGCCCGATTGTCGATGATGCCGAGGTTGCTCAGCACACCGGCACCGCCGGAGCCGGCCCAGGCCCACCCCCCGCCCGCGCCGCCGGTGATCGAGCCGGCCTGATGGGACAGGCTGCCGCCATTGTACAGGAACAGCCCGGCGCCGCCGTGCCCGCCCTCATATTCGTAACTGCCCTGGCCGCCGGCAATGACGCTGGTGCCGCCCGCTCCGGCCGCGACGGTGATCGTGCCGCCGTTCAGCAGCACCAGCCCGGCGCCGCCGCCGCCAGCGCCCGCACCGCCAGCGCCCGCGCCGCCCGAGACAGAGAACCCGTTCGTATTCATGGTGATGCCGGCACCCGTCAGGATGAGGCCGCCACCGCCACCGCCACCGCCGCCACTGCCCGCTGGGGAGCCGCCAAAGGACCCGGGCGCTCCTGTGCCACCAGCATAATCCAAGCCGAGGGAGAGCGGAGAGGTTGTCGTGAGGAGATTGCCGCCGCCGCCGGCTCCGCCCGCTCCGCCATTGCTGGGGACTCCGGGATCATTACCGCCGCGGCCGCCGCCGCCGCCGCCGCCGGCAGAGAGGTCATTGGGAGCGCCCGGCGCCCCGCCTGCTCCGCCAAGCCCGCCGACGTCATTGGCGCCGGCTCCCCCGGCCGAGGCTGATCCGCCGGGCGTCTGCGCGGCCGAACCGCCTTCACTTCCAGAACTGCCGAAGCCGCGGTCGCCGCTGCCGCCGCCGCCGCCGGCGATGCCGCCGCTCCCGAAGGAATAGCCCGAGCCGTTGCCTCCGCCCTGGGTGATCTGCTGCGCAGAAGCGGCGTGCGGCCATTGCGGCAGCCCCGCGCCTAACGACACCGCAAGGGCCAGACAGGCTCGCGACGTCGTCCTGCGCAGGCTGCTGCGCTGCTGGGCAAGAGAACCGGAGACCGGGTCGACGGCTTCACCGGCAACAGCCGGAGACACAGCGTTCGATCCAGATGGGGAGGTCATCGGGGTCGCGGCGCTGCGGGGAGTGAGCGTGCATATCGGCAAATCGCGGCTGCGAAGCGTCATCATTCCCCCTGCCGAGCGACTGGACCGAGAGCCCGTTCGCCACTCATCTCGCGATATTGTCGTTGGCGCCGCGCTCGGCGCCGCGTCGACGGTTGCGGCAACCGCCTGGCGAAGAACGAAGCAAGCCGATCTCAGGTTAGATTTCCGTCTTCGGCGAGGCTACCGTTGAATTCAGTTGAATTCTGACAGATTCTCACGAAACAACTGACGTTGCGGCATGTGATTTTGTAACGATCGGGGAGGCAATCGCCTTTTCGGAGAAATCGTCGCCGGAAACCGCCGAAACAGCCATGGTTCGGTGCGTGGAAGCTTGATACAAAGCTTGTGAATCGTCGTCTATATCGAATTTCAGGGCCGGATACGCCGGAAGATCCGGTGGTGGGTCGAAATAAATCTGAGAGACGAAATGCAGGATCTCGGAGCCGTTCGGATCGCAAAGGCCATGCCGAAAGCAAAAGCCTCCATCCGGGACCCGGCCACAGTAGCGGGCCGTGACATGCACGGCGCCATGCACCTTGTTCCACGCCGGTTGCGTCAGTCCAGCTCCGGTGATCATCACGCTCCGAACCCGGCCCCGGCTGATGCCGCACACCTCGCCGCGCCATTTCACGGCGGCGGATCGCGCTGCCATCCGCAACCAGGGCTCGGCGATGCCGCCTCCCGCCTGGACATCGCGCGACGGAAGGCGGGCCGGGACGAAGATCTCGTCAATGGGCACCGACCAGCCGGCGACCCAGCGATCAAGCAACCTGGACTTGAGGGCTTCGACGGCCCCCAACAGCACGCGAACACGCATCCGCAATCTCCCCCTTGTGAGAGCGGTTTCGGCAGGGTGTCTTTTCGCGAGGCGATCGGGCCGCTGTCCTGCCACGGCCGGCGAATATTACCTGAATCAGGGAATGAAAAGTACTTCGTATTAGATAGATCAAAGCAGTTGCGGATTTCTACCTATGAATTCGTTCAAATTCTGACAGAATCAGACATGTGTATCTTCTAATGGATCTATACATAGGTTATTAAGGATAGAAATCTATCAAAAATCGAGTATTGGCTGGGATATGAGAATGCGGCGAGATGCTTGATCTCAAAACGGTCCTGATCGTGGCATTGGCGACTGCAAGCCTGCAGGCGGTGGCCTGGATCTTCGTCTGGCGGGCCTGGCGCCATCTCTACGAGCTCAGGTTTCTCGCCGCGGGCTTCGGGGCGATCGCCCTCGGTCTCCTCCTGATGATCATCCGTGGTCCGGAGCCGGGTGCCCTGGCTATCGTGCTGCACAACACGGTCATCAAGCTGGGGCTCGTCCTGCTCGCGGAGGGGTTGGCCCGCTTCCTGGGGCAGCCGCGCTATACCTGGATTGGCGTCTCGCTCCTGGCTTTCCAGGTCGCCGTCTGGAGCGCGGCCGTTGCGATCGACCCGGACGACATCGCGACCCGGATTCACAGCTCGACCGTCTTTACCGTGATCATGATGTCGGTGATGTGCCTGGGCCTCGTGCGGGACCGGACACAGCCCCCGCTCCTGCGGCTGATCACCATTGCCATTCTCGCCGAGTATATGGCGGCCAGCATCCTGCAGAGCGTCCTCGAATATCGGCTGCCCGCCGATTTCGACAGCGGCCCGATTCTGGCGGACCGCAACGCCTGGTACCTGTTGCAGGGCACGCTTTTCCTGATCGCGTTGTTCGCCTGTCTGCTCTTCATGGTCAGCTCGCGGCTCTCCGCCGATCTGCGCAGGAAGCACGACGCCCTGTTGCAGGAAGTGGAGGAGCGCCGCAGGCTCGAAAGCCGGCTGAACGCCAGCATCGAGGCCGAGCGTGGCTTGCGCGATGAACAAGCGGATTTCATGCGCGTGGTCAGCCATGAGTTCCGCACGCCGCTCGCGATCATCCGCAACGCCGTCGACATGATCGGTCTCGTTGGCGACAGGTCGCCCGAAGCCACGCGTGAGCGCCTCTCCGGCATCGGCGAGGCGCTCAATCGCCTCTTCTCCCTCATCGACAGATTCATGGCGGATGACCGCGATAACGGCTTCCAGCCCGAACCGGTCCAGCTCGGCTCCCTGATCGGGGATGCGCGCCTGCATTTCGAGATGACGGCACGCGGCGGCAGGCTCCATTTTGCCGTGGCCGACGAAGCCGCCTCCCTTCATGCCGACCCGGAAATGCTCGGGACGGTTATCATCAACCTGATCGACAACGCCTTGAAATATGCACCCGACGACCCGGCGATCCGCATCGAAGCCCGGGAGGAAGCGGATTCCATCGTGATCCGGGTTCGTGATCGCGGCATCGGCATCCCCCATGCCGAAGAAAGCAAGATCGGGCGCCGCTTCTTCCGCGCCTCCAATGCCAAGGCGATCACCGGCACCGGCCTGGGGCTCTACGCGGCGCGCAAGTTCCTGGCCTATCACGGCGGAACCCTGCAGCTCGTCTCCGACAATGGCGAGGGGACGACGGCCATCGTGCGCCTGCCTTCGTCGCGTGAGGCCTTCGCCGCCGATTTGCCAGAGGAGACTGCAGCGTGACGCAGATTCTGATCGTCGAGGACGAAACGCGGCTGCGCAAGGACCTAGTCGATTTCCTGGGGCTGTGCGGCTTCTCGGCCAGCGGGGTCGCATCAGCGCAGGGGTTGCGCCAGGCGCTCGCAACCGGCCACGCCGCCGACATCATCATTCTCGATGTCGGCCTGCCCGATGGAAATGGCTTCGATCTCGCGAGCCAGATTCGCGAAACCCATCACTGCGGCATCATCATGCTGACGGCGCTCGGCGACAGCGACGACCGCATCCGTGGCTTCGAGAGCGGGGCGGACATCTACCTCGTCAAGCACAGCACGCTGCGCGAGATCGAGGCCGCCATTCGCAGCCTGCTGCGGCGGAGCGGAAACCTGCCCAGCGCGGCGACCGGCAGCAGCGATCAATGGTTGCTGGACGGCACGAACTGGATGCTGGTCGCACCCAATCTCCGGTCGCTCAAGCTGACCGCAACCGAATTCGCCTTCATGAGTGCGTTGTGCAGCCGCGGCGGCGACATCTGCCAGCGCGAGGAACTGATGGAGACGCTTGCCCGCCCGAGGTCGAACTTCGGCAACCGCCACCTCGATGCCATCGTCAGCCGCCTGCGCCGCAAGATCGAGGAGCGCACCAGCCTGCCTGCGCCGATCAAGGTCGTTTACGGCGTCGGCTATACCTTTACCGCAACCTTGCAATGACCTTCGTTGAACGGTTGCCGGGGCTGGAAAAACACCGGCTATCCGGAGAATGGCTGGTGCTGCGAGCGAGGATTGAACTCGCGACCTCTCCATTACCAAGAAGCGAGCCTCCGGTATCTGCGGGTCTTCGCCAGTTTCAGCACGTATCCGATATACCTTTAAATTCATCATGTTGAGGTCTATATCGGTCTCCTCTGGTATCGGCGCGTAACGGGGAATAGCCCTCCAAACCGTTACCCCCGCATTACCCCGGGAGGCCAGCGTGAAGAAGAAACTGACGGAGATCGCCGTCCAGAAGTTCGGCCCCGAGGCCGGCAAGCGGCTGGAAATTTTCGACACGCTGACGCCCGGCCTCGCCCTACGCATCACCGAGGCGGGCAAGAAGAGCTGGTCGGTGATGTATCGGGTGGCAGGCCGAGGCGAAGGGGGAAACCGGGGTGCGCTGCGCCGGATGACCCTGGGCACCTATCCATTGATCGATCTGAAGAAGGCTCGTGAACAGGCCCGCGCAGCGCTCGACTTGGCCGATCGGGGCGATGACCCGGCCGACAAGAAGCGGGATGACGCTCGGCAAAAGGGCGAGCGGGCCTTTGAGGTAATCTGCGCCCGGTTCGTCGAGCTTCACTCCAAGGCGCATACCGTAAAGTGGCGCGACACCGAGCGGCTGCTGAATACGCTCATCGTTCCGGCGTGGCGGGGTAAGCCGATCGACACGATAGACCGGGCGACGGCGCATGAGCTGCTCGATGATATCGCGATGAAGCAAGGCATTGGCCCAGCGCGTGAGGTTCGCAAGCACGTCACGAAGCTGTTCAATTGGGCGGTTGATCGCGGGCTTCTCGCCGCCAGCCCCGTCGCCGGAATGCGCCGCCCAGAACTGGCCTATTCGCCCCGCGAACGGGTCCTGTCGATGGCCGAGCTCAAGGCCGTGTGGGAGGCTGCTGGCAAGATGGGCTATCCCTTCGGGGACATGGTGAAGCTGCTGATCTTGACTGCCCAACGCCGGGCGGAGGTGGCCGAGATGCAGAGGGGATGGTTGCTGCCTGAGCAAGCGGCTTTCGAGGTTCCGGCCGACCATTACAAGACCGATCGGCCGCAGGTCGTGCCGTTCTCGACACCGGCGCTGTTGATGGTCGAGGCCCTGCCGCAATGGAACGGCGGCGACTACCTGTTTTCAACCACGGCCGGACGGCGGCCGGTATCCGGGTTCTCGAAGGCCAAGGCCCGGCTCGATAAACTGTCGAAGATCGAGGGCTGGACGCTGCACGATCTGCGCCGCTCTGCTGCAACGCACATGGCGCGCCTTGGCATCCCGCAGGAGCATATAGAGCGGGTCTTGGGGCACGCGATTGAAGGGGTAGCAGGGACCTATAATCGGTACAGCTACCTCGAAGAGAAGCGGGCGGCGCTGACAAAATGGGGTCAACTGTGGGCCTGAGCGATGGATGACGTCCGATCCCCGAAAAAATCATGCCGTAAGAATTATTTGTTCAGCGGCGAGCTGTATGGAGTCTGGGCCGGCGAACCACATATCCTCCATTCGGATCGGATCAACCACGAAGCCAAGAGAGTATGGCTGCTTGAAGAAAGCGGCTTGTGTCCTGCGATCCGTGCCGCTGAAAAAAACACCGAGGTTGGGGTGGCTGTGATACCACCCCACAACAGACTGGCCAGCAGTCTGTGCGTTGCGTGCTTCATTCCAAATTGAAGTGCCCATTCGCAGGGAGACCCCCGTTCCCTCGAACTCGGTGGAGGGCATAAATGTCTCGAGGAGAACAGCACACGATGCTTCGTCACCCTTGAATGATCCACCCCCGTTGAATTGGTCCACCCTGAACTATGTCTTTTGGCAGACAGGAGGACCGCAATGCCGAAGAAGCGTCACAAGCCCGAAGAGATTGTCGCGAAGCTGCGCCAGGTCGATGTGCTGGTCTCGCAGGGTCAATCCGTTGCCGATGCGATCCGCTCGATCGGCGTGACGGAGGTTAGTTATTACCGCTGGCGCCGAGAGTTTGGCGGCCTGAAGACGGATCAGGTGAAGCGGATGAAGGAGCTCGAGGCCGAGAACGCCCGGCTTCGTCGCGCCGTCGCGGACCTGACGCTCGACAAGCTGATCCTGAAGGAGGCGGCTTCGGGAAACTGGTAAGCCCCGCGCGTCGCCGTGCCTGCATCGAGCATGTTCGGCTCGTCCTGAAGGTGTCGGAGCGGCGGATATGCCGTGTGCTCGGACAACATCGCTCGACCCAGCGCCGGATCCCGCGCGGACGCGACGACGAGGAGAGGCTTACGGCCGACATCGTCGAACTGGTCCGCCGCTATGGCCGCTACGGTTATCGCAAGATCGCCGCGCTGCTGCGCTCGACGGCAGGCTGGGTGGTCAACGACAAGCGGGTTGAGCGCATCTGGCGACGCGAGGGGCTGAAAGTTCCAGCCCGACAACCCAAACGCAGCCGTCTCTGGCTCGCGGACGGATCCTGCATCCGCCTTCGCGCCGAGCGGCCCAATCACGTGTGGTCCTACGACTTTGTCGAGGACCGCACCCATGATGGGAGAAAATACCGGATGCTGAACATCATCGACGAGTTCACGCATGAATGCCTGACAATCCGCATCGATCGCAGGCTGAAGGCGATCGACGTCATCGACGTGCTCTCGGATCTGTTCATCCTGCGCGGCGTGCCGGAGCATGTTCGGTCAGATAACGGGCCCGAATTCGTCGCCAAGGCCGTGCAGGACTGGATCGGTGCGGTCGGCGCCAAGACCGCCTATATCGCGCCCGGAAGCCCCTGGGAGAACGGCTTCATCGAGTCGTTCAATGCCCGGTTGCGCGACGAACTTCTCGACGGCGAGATCTTCTATTCGCTCGCGGAGGCGAAGATCGTCGTCGAAAGCTGGCGGCGACACTTCAACACGCTGCGCCCACATGGCTCGCTCGGCTACAAGCCCCCCGCCCCGGAGGTCTTCGTCCCCGCAATGACCGCGCGGGCGGCTGCGCAATCCAGACCGGCTACGCCGCCCGCGCTGGCGCCGAGGCCAACCGTCCACTAACAATCCCCATGGACCTCTCGGCGGGGGCGGATCAGTACGTTGTCCAGTGTCCAGCCCGTCCAGGCGAGCCTGAAAACGGTCTCAGTCTGATAGCTCTACGATGTAGGGTCTTGGCGGTAATCTGCCACCGGCACCTTGCGGCGTAGCGCGATGCCGATATTCATCCGCTGCTGTCCCGGGTTGAGATGCCGGTAGTCCTTCGCGACGCCATATTGCCGCGCGACCTCGTAGAGCTTGTCGAGGTCGAGCGAGCCGTCTGCACGATTTACCTTGCCCGCGAACCAGATGTTGAATGGGCTGTTGGCAGTCTTTTCGAGCCAAGCGCGACGCTGTTCAGGCGTGATCGTCATCGACCGGTTGCGGGCTTCGTCCTTGCGGTAGCGCGTCGCGGTGGTGAACATGCTCTCGCGGGTGATGCGCAGCCCATTGCGATCAATCTTGTAGCCCATCGCAGTCATGATCTGCCGCGTCATGTGCCCGATCATTTGCTTGATACGGTCTTCGGCCACTTCAGGGCCGAATGTGCGCAGCAGCCCCGGCGCAAGCGGCTCGACTGCGGCGCGATCCAGATAGGTGGCTGTAACCATTCTCACGAGGTTGTCTGGGCGCCTAAGATAGGCCCAAAGTTCGGCACCGAAATCGGTCTCATAAGTCTCTCGAAAATTCTGCGGATCATAGTCGAGGCCGCTCAGGTCGGGCGCGTCATAATGGATCATGGCTATCTTCCTTGGTGGGTGTCAATAATGCCATATATCTGCATCTCAGGATCGAGTGCAAGATGGCAATATTGATGGGTGTCATTTTTTGGTTCGCGCACTGCGGCGCGCTGAACGGAGCTGGCGAGATCGGCGAGCGATGGGTCTAAGTGGAGAGGAAATTGCCCGTATCCGCCGCGCATATCTCGCCGCAGGCCCGCTCAACTTCGAGCGGCTTGCCTTCCAAAAGGTGCGTGCGGAGAGGAAGGCCCTGCTGAAATTCATAGAGGCTTGGGACAAGCTCGACATTGAGGAGAGAGCCGCAGTCTCCTTCGAACTTGCCCGGATGATATCTCCTGACAGTGGTGAAGCGGACGGTGACGAGCTTTCTTTATCCGTGGACCCGCACGATCTTGACGTTGGCCTCGCAGCATTTCAGGCGGCCCAGTTAGGGCGTGGTCAGAGCGGGAATAAGGTCCGGGAGCCGGGCTTCCGAGAAGCCGTGCGCGAAGCTGCGCAGATCTGGGTGGATCGCGGTAACGAATGGAGCCGGGGCAACATCTTTCGGGAGACGAACCGAAATAAGCCGTATCCGATGCTTACCTTTGTGATGGAGGCCCTGCTGGCGGCACTGCCGTCCGAGGCCATTGCCCGAGCGACGCTCGGCAATCCGCCAGACCGAACGGAATTGATGCGGGCGGTGGACACCCAGCTTCGCAGTAGCGGGAATGCCGGCTGAAATCGGCCCCCTATACCGCTCCGACTAGGAGCCAGAGTCCCCGCTAGCCTCTCCCCAGATGCCAACTATCCGGGGAGAATCTGATGCCAAACCGCGACACATTGCTGACGATTGAGGAGGTTGCCGTCCGCACCCGCCTCTCCAAGCCCACGATCTACAAGCTGATCCGACAGGGAGAGTTTCCGAAACAGCTTCGGCTCTGCGCCAACAAGGTGGCTTGGCTTGAGCGCGAGGTCGCAGCCTGGATTGCCATGCGGGCTGAGGCGAGGGCCGCAGGATGATCGATGTCCCCACCCACGAGGAGTCGGATGATGCTGAGGACAATGGGCAGGGCCCGCAGACTGAAGGCCCGCATCCCACATCCGAAATCCCGACCGGAACCGACCGAAGCGCCGTGCAGTCCGCCGCGCGGGGGTACCTCGCTCGCGGCCTGACCCCGATTCGCCTCGGCCCGAGATCGAAGGTCCCGCCGGGCAAGCACGACGCCAACACCATCACCGCCGACAACGCGGCGCGACTGCTCAATTTGGGCGGCTACAATCTCGGGCTTCGGCTAGGGCCCGATCACGGCGGGCTGGTGGATTTCGATCTTGACTGGCCGGAGGCGCGGCGGCTCGGGGGCCTGCTGCTGGACCGCTTCGCCCGCTTCGGGCGTGAGGGCGCGCGCGGTTCCCACTACCTGCTTCGTAGCGACGGCGCCGTGGCCTCGAAGAAGTACGACCTGCCCGAGTTGAAGGGCGTCGCAGGATTGCCCGACGAACATGCCGTCTGCGTCCTTGAGGTCCGGGCGAATGGCCACACGATGGCACCCCCGTCTATCCACCCCAACGGTGAGGCTGTCGAATGGGAGCGCGATGCCGCACTGCTAGACGACGGAGCGTCGGGCGTCTACCGGCGGGCCGGGCTGCTTGCGTTCCTGTCGGTTGTGGCACGGTTCTACCCGGCGCAGGGCTCGCGCGATGATTTCTGCATGGCGTTCGCTGGCGCGCTGCTTGCGGCTGGTCTCCCCCCTGATGAAGCGGACAGGTGCATAGTCGCCGTCGCCGAAGTAGCGGGAGACGAGGAGGCAGCCAAGCGCCGGAAGGCTGGGCAGACTGCCGGGAAGGTCGACGCGGGCGAGCCCGTTACCGGCCTCCCTCGGGTAGTTGAGATGCTGGGTCTGCCCGAGGGTGTCACGAAGCGGTTCCGGGATTGGCTTGGCATCTCCGAAGGACGGGGCGACGACAGAGTGCGCGTGGTCTACTCGGGGAACAGGCTTGACGACACGTTGACGGCTGCCGAGGACGCGATGTTGATGGCTGGGCTTCCGGTCTACCAACAGATGGGGCGGGTGGTCCGCGCCGTCCGTCTCGGCAGGTCAAGTGACGAGGAAGGCGTGCAGCGCCACGAGGGGACGCTCGTTGTCCGCGCCGTGGATCCGAACAACCTCTGCGCCTTGTTGACCCGGGTGGCCAACTTCGTGATCCCCTCGGACTCCGGGGCAGGGCAGAAGGACAAGCCTGTGGCACCAAGGGTGGAGCTTGCTCGAGCCTACATCGGGCGGGTTCACGGGGGGGACGGGCGGCTGCCGGAGCTGAGCGGCATCGTGGAGTGCCCGACGCTCCGGCCTGACGGAACCGTTCTGGTGGCGGAGGGGTACGACCGGGCCACCGGCCTGATCCTCGACACCGGGGGCGCGATCTTCGACCCGGTGCCCGACGTGCCGACGCGCGAAGATGCGGTTGCGGCGCTGGCGAAGTTGAAGTGGATCATTAAAGGTTTCCCCTTCGTGGAGGCTAGGGAGGGCCGCTCGCCCTCGCGCTCGGTGGCGCTGTCTGGGATGCTCACGGCGGTCTGCCGCCGGTCCCTGCGCACCGCGCCGATGCACGGATTCACGGCTCCGGCGGCGGGCACGGGGAAGTCGCTGCTAACCGACGCGGTAGCGATGCTAGCGATGGGCCGCGCCGCGACCGTGATGAACCAGTCGGGCGACAGCGACGGGGAGGAGGAGCGCAAGCGTCTCATGTCGGTGCTCATGCAGGGCGACCCGGTGGTGGTGATCGACAACGTGGACCGCCCGCTCGGTGGCGCGCGCATGTGCTCGGTCATGACGCAGGAGACGTGGCAGGACCGGGTTCTGGGCGGCAACGACCAAGGCCATGTATCGACCCGGACCCTGTGGCTGGCGAACGGCAACAACCTTGAGTTCCGCGAGGACATGAGCCGCCGGGCTATCCTCTGCACGATGGATGCTGGGATCGAGCGGCCTGCAGAGCGGAGGTTCGACGTGGACCTGAAGGTGGAGGTGCTGAGACGGCGGGGCGAGCTGGTGCCGGCTGCGCTGACAGTGCTCCGCGCGTTCGTGGTAGCCGGGCGGCCCGGCCTCGACAGGCTGACCCCATTCGGCAGCTTCGAGGACTGGTCAGACCTCGTGCGCGGCGCGCTGGTCTGGGCGGGCGAGCCCGATCCATGTGAGACGCTGGCCGATGTGGCCGCCGTTGACTCAGTGCGCGAGGAGCTGGCCGCCCTGATCGACGAATGGGCAGCGGCGGTGGACGTGGGGCGGGCGGTGACCGCAGGCGAGCTTCTGGCGCTGGCGTCAGAGAGGGCGGCGGAGGGTCCAGGGCGCGACGGGCTGATGATGGCGCTTGAGGCGGCCTGCCCAAGGCGCGTCAGCGCAAAGGCAATTGGCTGGTACCTCAAAAAGGTGAAGAGCCGGGTGGTCGGGGGACGCCGGATCGTGGCGCTGACCTCCGGCGGCAACTCTATCACCTACCGGCTGGAGGAAATGCGTCGATAACGTTACCGGGGTTTTGCCTGTTTCTCAGGTTTTGCCCCGGGAACTAGCGCGTCAGGCGGCAGGTGAAGCGTCTCTCCTCGTCTCTCGCGCTACCGGATACCCGAAGATACGGGGCTTACGCCTCTCCGTTGAAAGTTTTTCGCGTAGGACGAAGAAACCCCAGAAACACCGGAAACCCCCTTTTGATGTCCTGTTGGGGTGGCGGGAGTCAGCAGAACGAGGCCTGTGCGCCTGCGTAATGCACTGTTGCTTTGGAAGCCAATGACGATGGGCAAACGCCGGTGACCGCCGATGACCCGCGCCGCGCGCCGGAGGTCGCACCGACCGGCTTGGCCTTCCGCGAGTGGCTGCCAGCCGCCCCGCCGATGCCGCCGCCGTGACCGTGGCCACCTGCACGCTATCGTGGTCCGGCAACCCCATCGCTGACCGAAGGTAAATCATGCTCGGGCATGCGGCATTCGCGTTCTCGTTCGCGCTTCTATCGCGATGAAAGGCCGCGAAACCTGACAGTTAGTGCTCCCTTGGGCCTATCGACGCTTGCTCCAAGGAGCTATCGTACAAATAGTGAACATTGTTGCCGGAGGGTGCTATGAAGATTGGTCGATACTTGCTCTGGACGCTCGCGGGCTGGACCACAGCGCTGATCACCTCCGGGATCGCCAGCGCGCAAGCGCCGCAGGTCGGAGGCGACGCCCTGGCGGCAGAAGGCGTTGAAGGCAGTCAGAGCCGAGCCTAAGGTCGTCGAGGCCATATTCCCGAACGATGCGCGGAATTCGTTCTGGGCATTAGTGCGCGACGACGGCACGCGCGCGATGGCTATGCCGAGTATCTTTGCCGTTCTCTGATCGAAAGCGGAATGCCGAAAGGCGGCTTCATCGTCATTCGCATCTGGGACGCTCGCGCCATGGCGCAGAGCAAGATGCGCGAGATCGGCAAGTACGATTGTAAGCGCGACTGATCTGTGAGCTGTGTGCGCGGGCAAGTCATTGCCGCTCGGCCCCCGTCAAGCTAAAGGTATCAGCCCTGCACGGGTCAAGATGTCATCCGCCGAAAGGAATTAGGTCTGCGTGAACGCTAACTCGTCAGGGTGAGCACGGAATGAGCAGTTTCGATCCCGCGCGCCTGTAGCGCCCTGGAGTTCGACCGGGTAACATTCCACTACCGATACCGGTCCCGCAAAACCGATCATGCCGGCATCGCTTCCCGCACCGAGGTGGCCTACGAGACGAGGCGACTTCGGCAGGTTGTTCCTACCGTGAAATTACTTTGCTGCAGAAGATCATTCGGGCGCGCCGGTAGGCGTCGTCAACATGACCTTGAGCCTCTCTCGGAGCCGGTCACGCCGTGCGGCATAGAATTCCTCAAACCCGCCGATTTCGTCGCGAAAATCGCCCAAAAGGTGAATGCTTCGGTAGTTCGCCTGGCTGTCTTCTTCAGGGAGATGCTTAGCCAGCCAACCGAGCGGCATCGCGGCGCGCTTCTCATTATTCATGGCCCCCTCAAGCAGCTGAAGATTCGGCAGCTGGTTCGCATGCCGCGCCATGTCGCCAATTAGATGCTCAGGCACTTCGGCCTTTCGCAGGCGCGGCTTCGTAAATCTAGAAATCGGAAAGACGTGATCGACGTGAAAATTGTTGCGGAGATCGACGAAAGGAAAAAGGAGCGATAGGAGCGCAAACATGCGCTTATCGCCGTATTCCATGTGCAGCATATCTTCAATTTCAGCAGCTTCGAACGTGAGCGACTTGCCCCTCTGGACCATCGTGCGCCGTAACGCTTCGCTTGGGAACCCTTGCTCGTGGTTGGTCTGGATCGTTTCGCGAAGAGCCGTCAACAAGGTATCGAGACCGCTGCCCCAAATGCCGGACGCCTTCAGGATTGAGCGAATAAGCCAACCACGGATGGCTTCGCGGTCCTCGACGAATTGGGTGTGCGTTACGTAATTGCTCGGTACTTTTCGTAGATAGAGGTAATACGCAATCGGCAAGAGGCTGCTATCGGCCCGTAGCGATTGGCCGTTAAGACCAAAGCTTGCAGCTAGCTCGATAGTGCGGATCAATGCTGATCGAATGGCAGGCCAGTTGGCCTCTAATGCTGCCATATTTGTTGTGGTGAAATTCTCAACCTTGAACCCAACGCTGGCGATATCAGCGAGCATTAGTCCGGCCTTCAGAACGAAATCCTGGCTAATGTTGAAGCCGGTTCCGATTTTGTTCAGCTCGTCCACGAGTTTGTGGATTTCCACCCTAGCATCAATGTGCTTCCACTGCGCAACAGCAATGCTAAGAAGCAAATCAGAATAAGAAAGAACGGTTCCGCCTGAGTTCATTCTAATGAATATATTGAGAACACGCTCTACGTCCTGCGTCTCTTCCTCATAGTAGTTTATTGAATTTTGAGAATGAACAACTCGGTGAAGACGATCAAGGATTGCATAGGCGGTTTTGAGTTCAATTCCGCTCAAGTTCCGTGCCATTAGCCCTTCGAGCATTGTTGGACCATCCGACATTCCGAGAATATCGGGTACGTTGAACCAATGCGCAGATTCATCACGGGCGGCTTGTGAGTCGTCGAAGAAATTTAAGCGATAAATTACGCCATCTTCGTCGGCGTCGGGCGCAGCAGTTAGGTTAAGCCTCAGCGTACGAACTGGGAACGCGTCGGGGTTAGTCCACCATTTGTTGGGCTGCTTGATTGCCATTGATCCGCGGAGGCCAATGTTCAGTGCAGTAAGCCTTTGCTGCCCATCCAGGACCGCGATAATGGTCTGGTTGTGCATCTTCGGAAGCTCGGGACAATGTGCAGCATCCCTTTGATGGTAGTTCAACACGAAGTCGTAGAATTTGAATTTACCGCTAGTCTCCGCCTGCAATTTCCAAAATAAGAATGTCCCGAAAGGGTAGCCCTGCATCAGGCTGTCAAATAGCTTCTCGATCTGCTGAGGACTCCAGACAAATTCACGCTGGATTGCCGGAAGTACGTACGTTTTTGTCTGAATCCGCTTTAGCGCATCGGCTATACTACCACCAGAATTATACATGCGCTTCCCCAAAGGCCATGCAAGCACCCTATGCGCGCAGATCTATTCACACAATGGGTTTCGCGCAAAGCTCAGAGCTCATTGGCATTCAGCTCTGTCAGCGCGGGTCCATGCTCGCGGGTGTCCGACCGCTCCCCTCCACTAACCGCGGGCGAAGCGTTAGCATCAATCCCGACCGAGGAGACGGCGGGACCCTGTGCTTTGGCGGCGTTCGACCCGTGACCCACGAGCGCGTTTGCCAAGCCTGATTAGCAATTTGCCGCTGTCGTCAGTGTAGGGAGCATAGAAGCCGACGCTCGCTTGTGAGTGCGAGACCAGACGACAGGTTCTTCGTCGATGTCCGACAGGATCGCGTTCCAAGCCCCACAGGCTCGCTGGTCGACGCCTTTTGGCGAGATGCTGGCTCACTCAATGAAAGACGCGCGCCTATGAGCGTGAACAGGCTCACAAGGTTTTGGAGCAGCGGCATGCCTAGCAGTGCCGGCAATGACTTACGGGAAACAGCGGTCCTACCCAGGGCAGCTTCTCGTGATTTTACGCTAGACTAACGACTCTTACCCGAGGTCGGCGGAATGCTTCTCGACTGGCTCCACGATAGCCTTGCCTTGTTGGACGACGATGCGCTCTTTCCGCCCGTCGGGCATTTGGCGGATCACGCCTTCGCCGATGCAATCCTCTATGTAATACGCAGGGAACCCGGCGCGCCGAGCCTTCTCGATCGCGCGGGCCTTGAACTGCTTCAGTCTCTCCATCTGCATGGCCGCCTCCTGCCAAGCTTTCGTGACGGCAGGATGAACCCGTTCAGCCGCGAGGTAAAGCGCCGCTCGACTCACTGCGCCCCCGGATGCAACTGTCCTGCCGCCGCATTCAACCCGGGGGATGATTCGCTTGCCAAAGCCAGGGCTTTTGACTGCCGACGTTATCAAGATCGCGTCGAAACATCTTGAAACGCTCTCGGGCCATACATTCGATCTGCTGACGGTCGCCAAACCGATCACCCCCGACGCCGCGGTCAATCTCACGAAAGTGATATCGAAGCTCTCGCCGTTGCTCGGGAACTTGATCGAGTTCAACACCGTCGAATTCCTGGATGCACAGGACGAGTTTAAGGGCGTCGGCACTTGGGAGAGGCAGGACCCGGGCTTCCCCGATACCGTTTTCCGGGGTGTCGACCCGACGCCTGGTTTCGAGATCAAGGCATGGTTTCCGCTGGCGACAGAAATCACCGCGCGCTTCAAGGACTCTCAGAACCACTTCAAGGACGACAACACGCATGTCTGCATGCTGGCCTGGCTGCCAGAGCACCTGATCTACGGCAGGCCCGCGATACTGGATGTCGTCGTGGTGTCAGGCGCGACCGTGGCGAAGGCCCGGGACGACAAGTACCACAACCCGCCCGACTACCTGGTCCTAGAGCCTGAGGATACCAAGGCTCGAACGAGGAATCTTCAGCAGACGAATACGAACGGTTACAAGTGGCAGTCGACGGACGCCGGCTTGCTCCGGGAGGCTGAAGGTATCGTCCGCTCATGGGGCCGGGACGGCCACCTGTACCAACCCACCGCGGAATATCAGCTTAAACTTCGAGAGCTGATCAATAGGTATCCGTACAGGCTGGACACCAACTACGCGAAGATGGATCGGATCGTCCATCCTCAGCTTGAGGAGTTCAAGACCAAGGTCATGAAGACTAAGGTTCACGGCATGACGGTCCGCGAATGGGAGCGTCTATTTCGAAGTGCCGACGACGCGCTGATCAAGCGCATCCTTGAAGAGCGCCTTCAGATCAAAGAAGGCGACCCTGATCAGCTTCTGAAATGACCCGTTCCATACCATAGTGGAAGTAGGTGCCGTCGATCTCGCAAGCGAAGGATCGACGGCCGAGGCGCCGGGCCGCTACCGAGCCCGAGAACAACCCGCCGAAAGGCTCCCAAACAACGTCGTTCGTCTTCGTCGACGCCTCGATGATGCGGCTCATCAAGTCCAAGGGCTTCTGGTTGAGGTGGACGGCCTTTCCAGAACTTCCATGCGTTTTGATGCGCTCCTCGCCTCTCAGCGCGTTTCGCTGCCATACGTTGGTGACACCGTGCGGGCAGTTAAATGTGGAGCGAGTTTGGGACCATTCCTCCCCGGTCATCGGCCTCTCGCCGTCCAACGTGAAGTAGGGACGCCCCTCGGGCTTGCCGCGCTCGTTGGCGTAGGCCGACATCTTCTCGAACATCTCGACCGGCATCCAGTACCACAGGTGCCCTTGGTCAAGATACTTCCGGACGGCTGCGTCCGCGACGCCGCAGGCCGTGTTCGCCTGTTTGACAGGCAATCCGGTCCGCTTCCATTCCTGGAGCAACCAATGTTTGAGCAGCTTGCCATTGATCCGAGGTTCGAAGACGTACTGGACGCAAACCTCCGACACGACGGGAAAGCGACGGATCTTGGCGGTGTTCACGTTGCCGGCGAGATGCGCGATGCCCTTGTCCCAGATGTTAGCGTTCACGTACCGCCACCCATGCTTCTCCAGCACGGGATGTACGGCTGCCCAACCGATCTCCGAGTTCCAGAACCATAGCGAGGTCCGGGCCGTCGCTCGCTTCGACCAGGCCGCTACGTGAGGCTCATACCATTCCGGCATGCCTGTGTGGTCCGACGTGTCGCCTTCGAAGCCGAGAACGCCATATGCGCCGTCAGACACGATGCAGTCGGGGGTCTCCCACTGGTCATAGACCGACAGGCTATCCCCGAAGAATAATGACGTCTGCCCGTCCGACCATCTGTCAGAGCTCGGGGCATCCGCGCGAACGATCGCCTTGCCACGGCCGACCGTTGATGTGGGTTTGGCCCTACGACGTCCAGCCTCCCCGGGATTCCGATCCTCGATGGTTTCTTCCAGTGCGCCATCGCGCTGATCGACCAGATCGGTCATGACACCGTCCCATGCTGTTGACTATTTTAGAATCCGCAGGCGATGGCCGCGCAAGAGCGGCCAGTATCTTATCCAGATGTTTGCCGTGGCGACGCGTGGCGCATCCCCCACATTGGCTTCGTCAAATCCCATAGAGTTCCTATTATGTTCTCAAATTGGGGCTTCGTCTATGCAGACGCATCCGGCAATGACCGGCTGGACGCGCCGATCGACCTGTCACGAGCGCTGATCCAGAGCGCGCCTACGACCTTCATCATGGTGGTGAAAGGGAGCAGCGCCATCGACGCCAGCATCTTCGACGGCTCCTTCATCACGGTTGAACGCAGTCTGGTGCCTTGGATCGCGACCCGGTCGTCGTCGACGTGAACGAGGAGCGGTCCGTCAAGATCGCGCGGCTCGTTACCAATCAAACTCCGGTACGAGGCTGGCATCCGCCCTCGGCATGAGTCCGCATCTTCCCAGCTTTGGCCAACCCCAACCCGGCATGGGTAATCTGGGGTAACCGCCAAAGTGCGCCAGTTTGCTCTTAAGTAATTGATATTTCTAGATGAATGGTGCTGCTGGACAGGATTGAACTGTCGACCTCTCCATTACCAATGGAGTGCTCTACCACTGAGCTACAGCAGCATTCCGTTCTCCAGATAGCTACCCCGGACGTTACCCCGAAGCAAGCGGGTTCTGGAAAAACCCTTTATTCTCAACCTGGTTGCCCAACGGAGCCTCCCCTTACCAATGGAGTGCTCTACCACTGAGCTACCGCAGCAGGTCCGGCGGCCGAAGCGTTCGCGGTCGCTCTGAGGCGGTTGCGTGCGCTGGCGTCGTTCCGAAGCGGCGCCCTGATGCCACAACCTTGTGACGGACGCAACCCGCTCGATCAATCCGGAAGCAATAACCGTGGATCGATCCGGAAGAGCCGGCCGTCGCCGAGGAGATGCGCGCTCAGTCCGGCGCGGAACAAAGGCCGGAAAGCGGCGTCGCGCAGGTTGAGGCCGCCGGCATAGGCGCCCATCGCCGGCATCACGCAACGCCGCGCCGAGAGCGCGAAGCAGCGCCGCCGGATCGCCCGCCCGCGCATCCTGACCTTTGCCGCCGGGTGCAGATGCCCCGCGATCTCGTAGCCGCCTTCGGAAGCGCTTGGTTCATGTCGCAGGGTCACGCCGGCCAGTACGATCTCCGCCGCGCTCTCGCCACCCATGGCCCGGCTGATGGCGGGATCATGGTTCCCCGTGATCCAGAGCCAGTCGCGGCCCTGCTGCAGCGCGCCGAGCGCGGCGCGTGTCTCCGGGGCGAGGCGGTTTTCGGCATCGCGGTCATGGAAGCTATCGCCGAGCGCGATCACGCGCGCCGGCTGGTGGCGCCGGATCACAGCGGCCAGCGCGGCAATCGTCGCGGTCGAATCATAGGGCGGCAGCATCACGCCGCGCGCCGCATAGGCGGAGCCCTTCTCCAGATGCAGGTCGGCGACGACGAGTGTGCGCTCCTCCGGCAGCCAGAGTGCGCCGGAAAGGTCAGGCACGAGCGCGAGCCGGCCCAGCATGAAAGCCTCGTTCGCTTCTTCGTGTCCCTTGGCGGGCATTGCCGCTGCAGCCGTCACGCCATCGCCTCTTCCGTCAGCATCGCCTCCGCCTCCGCCAGAATCTCGTCCGCGGCCTCGCCATAGACCGCCTCGCGCCCGATCTCGAGCATCACGGAGACGCCGAGCGGCGAGACATGATCAAGCGGCTGATGCACGATTCGGCCGCTGATCCGTGTCAGCATCTCACCAAGCCGGCGAATGTCGAGCAGGCCCGTCGCTGCATCGGCCCGCGCCGCCTTGAGCAGGATATGGTCGGGCTCGTGCCGGCGCAGCACGTCGTAGACCAGATCGGTCGAGATCGTCACCTGCCGGCCGCTCTTCTCCTGGCCGGGGAAGCGCCGCTCGATCAAACCGCCGATGATGGCGCAGGACCGGAAGGTGCGCTTCATCAGCGCCGATTCCGCCATCCAGTCCTCGAGATCGTCGCCGAGCATGTCCTGCGCGAAGAGCTCGTCGAGATTAAGCGCGCCCCGCGCGATCGCCGCCGTCATGTCGCCGAGCGCCCAGCAGGCCATGCCGTAATCATTGCAGACGAAGCCGAGCGGGCGCATCCGGGCGCGCTCCAGCCGGCGCGTCAGCAGCATGCCCAGCGTCTGGTGCGCGAGGCGGCCCTCGAACGGGTAGGCGACGAGATAGAAGCGTCCGCTACGTGAAAAGGTCTCGACCAGAAGCTCGCCGGGTTGCGGCAGGCGAGAGACCCGCTTCTGCGCATGTAGCCAGGCGGAGACCTCCTCCGGCAGTGTTTGCCAGAGGCTGGGCGAGGCCAGGATCGCGCGCACGCGGGCGGCGAGGAAGGTCGAGAGCGGGAACTTGCCGCCGTCATAGGAGGGGATTTTCGGATCGGTGCCGGCGGCGGCGCGCAAGCAGACCGCCTCGTTCTCGACGATGCCCTCGAAGCGCAAGACCTCACCGGCGAAGATGAAGGTATCGCCCGGCACCATGGTCTCGGCGAAATACTCCTCGATCTCGCCGAGCACGCGCCCGCCCCGCGTGATCATGCCGGGTTGGCCGGGTTTTCCGGCGCGCGCCCGGCCGAGCCGGACCTTCAGCATCGTCGCCTCGACGATCGTGCCGACATTCATGCGGTATTGCTGGATGACGCGGGCATGGCTGGCGCGAAAGACGCCGGCTTTGTCCTGTCTGAGCTTGGCGAAGCGCTCATAGCTCTTCAGCGCGTAGCCGCCGGTCGCGACGAAATTGACGACGGCGTCGAAATCCGCGCGGGCGAGATCGGCGTAAGGGGAGGCGGTGCGGACCTCCTCGTAGAGCGCATCGGCCTGAAACCCATCCGAGCAGGCGACGCCGAGCACATGCTGGGCGAGCACATCGAGCGCACCGATGCGGGGCGGGGCTGTGTCCTGCGCCGCCTCGTGGACGGCTTCGAGCGCCGCGCGGCACTCCAGCAATTCGAAGCGGTTCGAAGGCACCAGCAGCGCCTCCGAGGGC
>JAEWKP010000339.1 GCA_023393655.1 Pseudomonadota bacterium
GTCTTGTTGGGGTCGCCGCCCCATTCGATCGTGTGGACCAGCTCCTTGCGGAAGAAGAACAGGTAGTCGCGTGGAATCTGGGAAAGCGGAATAGCCAGCATGCCCGCGAACTGATCGGCATGGGCGCGTGCTTCCGGCAGGGCTTCGCCCAAGGCCGTCGTCGCCCAGATTCGCCCTTCGCAGACCGACGCCGCGAAAGCCGCCAGTTCCTCCGCGAACGCGGCCGGCGGCGCGCTGCCCTCGGCACGCCATTCGCCATTCACCCAGACGCCGACGCCGTCGCTTTCGACGAGATTGCGGAATTCGGCGAGATGCTGGCCGAGGAAGCCCGAAGCATCTGTCACATGCGCGGCTGACGAAAGCAGGCCGTTGAGGAAATCCCGCGCCTTCTCCGCTGCGAGCAGCATCTGCTTCTGAGTGAGGGCACCGAGCTGGAGCGCGAAGAACTCGCCGAAGATCTCCGCTGCGATCCGGCGATTCATCGAGAGCGAGCGCGGGCTGTAGTGGTGGCAGGCGATCAGGCCCCACAGCGCACCATCGACGATGATCGAGACCGACATCGAAGCCGAGACACCCATGTTGCGCAGATATTCGCAATGGATCGGCGAGACGCTGCGCAGATGCGCATAGGACAGGTCGAGCGGCTCGCCCGCCGCATCGAGCACGGGCGTGATCGGGAAGCGCTCGCCGCTCGAATCCGAGACGACGCGGATCGGGTTGAGGAGATAGAGTTGCCGCGCCTGCTGCGGAATGTCGCTGGCCGGGAAATGCTGCCCCATGAAGCTTTCGAGGTCGGGGCGCTTGGCTTCGCTCACGACCTTGCCCGAGCCGTCCGGCGCGAACTGGTAGATCATCACCCGGTCGTACTGAAGAACGGCCCGGAGCAGGCGGGCGGCATCCTTGATCAGCTGTGCCGGAGTCGTAACGTCTGAAAGCCGGCCGACCAGGGTTCGCGCGAATTCGAGCGGCGAGCTCGGACCCGCCGCGACGCATTCCTCGAATTCGATGATGGCGTTGCCCTTGAAGGCGTGGATCGAAATGTCGAGTTCGCGGTCCAGCACGGCCAGGCGATAGCGCGGCATCAACCCCGCCCGCGACGGCGCCCCCGAACGCGCGAGCGCATTGCGCATCTCGTGCACGACCGGCCCGCCGAGAATCTCTTCGAGTCTGCGGCCGACAAGCTCGAACTCCTTGAGCCCGAGGAAGGAGCTAGCATTCGACGAGTGGCGCCGGATCGTCACCGCCTCGGCATCGCACACGATCATGCAGCCATGGGGTTGGACGCTGCCGGGGATATGGATCGGCTCGCGATCGCAGTTCGTCAGATCAACCGTCGTCATGCAGGAGAAAGTTCTTCCGAGATGAAGGCTTGGATGGCGTGGACGAAAACGGACCTAGCCGATTGCGCAGCGGCATCCCACGCTTGCCGGTCGAGCCCTTCGAGCGCGACCAGAACCGCGCGCCACTGATCGAGCGAGCCGGCCTGCGCCGAGAGGTAGCGTGCGCCGAAATCCGCCCCGAAGCCGAGGTCCTCCACTCCCTTTACCAGCACGCGAGCCCCAAGAGCCGAACCTTCCAGAACATAGGCGGCCCCAAGCTGGGCAGCGATGTCATTTGACAGATGGAACGGGTCGGCCGTTGGAAGCGGTAGCGTCAGATCGGCGAGGTCCGCTGTCAGTTCCGGCAGGAGTTGGCGCGACCGCCAGGGCGAAGTTTCCGCCGCCGCTTCGATCAAGGCAGCTTCGATCGGCGCACGGTGCCGAAACGTGCCCTGCAGGAAACGGGCATATTCGGAATGGCTCGAAAACACGCCAACCATGGCATCCAGCTCGCGATGAAGCTCGCTTGTCTCGTCGCGCAGGAAACTCCTAATCTCAATCATGGCGTCGGCATCCAGAATCGTTCCGCATCAGCATTGCTCTACCCTTATATCGACAGGAACTGCGCTGTTTTCATTGCGGATTTTCCTGACGTCTCGGTCCGCCCAGCATTCTTATCCAACCGACTGGCTTGAAAGCGAGTCAATGCTGCCTTAAGAACATATAGAGAACAAAAGGAAAGTCGATGGCACAGCTCTCGGTCTTGGAAAAGCTCGAAATCCTTAGCGACGCCGCGAAATACGATGCCTCCTGCGCGTCGAGCAGCACCACGAAGCGAGATTCGCGCGACGGGAAGGGGCTGGGCTCGACCACGGGGGCTGGCATCTGCCATTCCTATGCACCTGACGGCCGCTGCATCTCGCTGCTGAAGATCCTGCTGACGAATTTCTGCAGCTTCGACTGCGTCTTCTGCATCAACCGCTCGTCGAGCAATGTCCGCCGCGCCCGCTTCTCGGTCGAGGAAGTCGTCGCGCTGACGCTGAATTTCTACCGCCGCAATTATATTGAAGGCCTTTTTCTGTCCTCGGGGATCATCCGCTCTGCCGATTACACGATGGCGGAGCTTGTGCGCGTCGCCGAAACGCTGCGCCGGCAGCATGGGTTCCGCGGCTATATCCATCTCAAGCTGATCCCCGGCGCGAGCCGCGACCTGATCGAGCGCGCAGGGCTTTTCGCGGACCGGGTGTCGATCAATGTCGAATTGCCGAGCGAGGCGGCGCTCGCGCGCTTCGCCCCTGAGAAGCAGGCTGGCGAGATCAAGAGCGCGATGGGTGGCCTCAAGCTCAAGATCGAGGCCGCGCGCGACGAGCGTGGCAAGAGCGAGAAGGCCCCTGCCTTCTCGCCCGCAGGGCAGAGCACACAGATGATCGTCGGCGCCGATGGCGCGAGCGATTCCGCCATACTGAAGCGCAGTGCTTGGCTGTACGGCAGCTTCGGCTTGAAGCGCGTCTATTACTCGGCCTTCAGCCCGATCCCGGATGCCTCGCGCCAGTTGCCGCTCCAACCGCCGCCCTTGATGCGGGAGCACCGGCTTTATCAAGCCGACTGGCTGACGCGCTTCTATGGTTTCGAGACGGAGGAAATCCTTGGGCATAGCGAGATGCTCGATCTCGATATCGATCCCAAGCTCGCCTGGGCACTGCGCGAGCGCGGGCGCTTTCCCGTCGACGTGAACCGGGCTGATCGCGAGACCCTGCTGCGGGTACCGGGTCTCGGCACGCGCAGTGTCGATCGCATCCTGGCGTCGCGGCGGTTCCGTCGGCTCAGGCTGGAAGATGTCGGTCGATTGACGCGCTCGCTCTCCACGATCCGATATTTCATCCTAGCAGAGGGCTGGCGACCGGCCAGCGGACTCGACGCGCAGAACCTGCGGGCCCGGCTGATGCCGAAACCGCGACAATTGACGCTGTTCCCGTGATCGCGGCCCGGCTGAACGGGCCTGCCGATTTTGCCGGCTGGCGCCGCGAGGCTCGCCGGCTGGCGCTTGCCGGCGTCCAGCCCGAGGCCGTCGCCTGGCTGACGAGCGAGGATGCCGGATTGTTCGCAATGGAGAACGTCACTCCGGTCGAGGGTGGAAGCAATGCACTGACTGTGTCCCGCCGTTTCATCGAGCTTGCCGAAAACGTCGTCTGTCATCGGGATGCCAGCCGTTTCGTCCTGCTGCATCGCCTGCTACTGCGTTTGCAGGACGAGCCGCGCCTGCTCGACAATGCAGCCGACTCGGACATCGTACGCGCCGAGGCGATGGCCCGCTCGGTGCGCCGCGACCTGCACAAGATGACCGCCTTCGTCCGCTTCCGGGCCGTGTCAGGCGCGGGCGAGGACGGCCCCTTTATCGCCTGGTTCGAGCCGGAGCATTTCATCCTCGAACGGGCCGCGAGCTTCTTCACGGGGCGCTTCGCAGGAATGATCTGGTCGATCATGACGCCGCAGGGGTCGCTGCACTGGGACGGCACAGCCCTGCGGTTTGGTCCCGCCGCCACCAAAACCGACGCGCCGGACGGCGATGCCATGGAGGCCTATTGGCTCACCTACTATGCCAATATCTTCAATCCGGCTCGCCTGAAGCCGAAAGCGATGAAAAGCGAGATGCCAGTCAAATACTGGCGGAACCTACCTGAGGCCGAATTGATTGTGCCTCTGATCACAAGCGCCGCCCGGCGAGCAGAGGATATGGTGATGCGCCCCCCTACGCAGCCACCCGAACGACATGTCCGGCAGCTTCGGCATCGGCCGGAGGTGCCGGCTAATGAAATCGCGATCATGTCTTGGCAGGATGCGGCCGCTGCAGCGCAACGGTGCAGGCGCTGCGACCTGCATTGCCATGCCACGCAAACGGTCTTCGGAGAAGGCCCGCTGGATGCGCCGGTCGTCTTCGTGGGCGAGCAGCCGGGCGACCAGGAGGACCTCGCCGGCCGGCCTTTCGTCGGTCCCGCCGGGCAGGTTTTCGATCGGGCGATAAGGGAGGCCGGTCTCGATCGGACGCGTGCCTATGTCACCAATGCGGTGAAGCACTTCAAATTCGAGCTGCGCGGCAAACGCCGCATTCACGAGAAGCCCAATGTCGGGGAGATCAAGGCCTGCCGCTTCTGGCTCGATCTCGAACTGCAATTCGTGAAGCCCCGGCTTGTCGTCGCCCTCGGCGCCAGTGCCGTGCGATCGCTGACGGGGCACACCGGCTCGCTGGCCAGCGCACGGGATCGCGAACTCGCGCTCGAAGACGGCACACCGCTGCTGGCCACCGTCCATCCTTCGTTTCTGCTTCGACTGCCGGACGAGGAGGCGCGCGCTCGCGAGTACGCCCGCTTCGTCGCGGACCTCGCCGGCGTGCAGCAGCGGATATTCCGGCACTAAGCCTTTTGGGTGAGCTGCTTTGCCTTGGCTTGCCGATACCGTACGACCGACCAACCGCTCTGCTTCTTCAGGAAAACGGCCTTGCCCGCCAGCGACTTCAGTATCGCCTCGTTTCTCTCCGAGATGTTCGACAAGGCGCCGACTATGATGGCGCTTTTGCAAGGCCCAGAGCATTGCTTCCAGCTGGCGAGTCCGAGCTATCTGAAACTGATGGATGGCCGCAACGTCATTGGAAAGACCGTCGCTGAAGCGCTTCGCGACGCGGATGCGCAGGGCTTCGACCGAATTCTCGATGAAGTTTACCAATCTGAAAAAGCCTGCAGGGCGTCGGGCGCGCGGTTCGCCATTCAGGGGTAGCACGAAGGTCCGATCTACGAGCGATTTCTTGATTTCGTGCACCAACCCCTCATCGGGCCGCAGGGCGGCGCGAACGGCATCTTCGTGCAGGGAAACAATACCACCGAGCGCAGCCCGGCCGAACGGCGACTGTCGGAGAGCACCGCTCTCTACAAAGGATTGTTCGACGCGATCGACGAAGGCTTCTGCATCATCGAGTTCTTCGATGGGCCGCACGGCGCAGACAGGGATTACATCCATATCGAGGCCAATGCGGCTTATGCCCGGCACGCCGGAGTTCCGAATGTCGTCGGCCAGAAGCTGCGCGAGATGGTGGGTACTGAGGCTGATTCTTGGGTAGAGCGCTATAGCGCTGTCCTTCGTATGGGTACGCCCATTCGCTTCCAGCAAGAACTCGTCGCCCAAGAACTCGTGGCCACCGGCCGCTTCTTGGAGTTGGCAGCGATCCGGATCGAGCCCGCAAGCAGGCGGCAGGCCGCGGTCTTGTTTCAGGACATAACGGCAGGCCGAGTTCGCTCTCGCTAAGCTGAACGAGACGCTCGAACAGATTGTGGCGGAATGCACGCAGAAGCTGCGTGCCCAGGCTGCACTTGATGACGCCTGGAAGCAGGTTAAACCAATGATCGAAGACGGAGATCGTGAACGAGAGCGTACGCGCCTTTCGTGCATCGTGGCATCTCTGGTGATGCTAGCGCTCGATGAAGAGGACTCGATCGATCGCGCACTGACACAGTATCGGGCGGGCCAATAGGCCGCTCGACACGGAACCATGGCCTATAAGCCTGCGTTCAGCGGCGAACACCCTTCTTCTATTGCTGGATCAAGAATGAACTCGCACTCACTCGCGGCCAATGATGCCCCGAACGACCTGTTTCGTCCCCTGCAAGCAATCAATTTCTTAAACCCGCCGATTTTGCTGGCGGGGGTCGTCGACAATATGATGTATGCGTTTTTCCGAGATAGGCTCATGACGGCGCCCCGCGAGGGTATCGTCGTCATCGAACTCAGCACACTTGGGGGTGATCCTGAGGTTGCGCGTATGATGGGAGAGGATATTCGCTTCCATAGCGAGCAGGAGCCCGCACGGCGGTTCGTCTTTCTGGGCAAGACCGCGATCTACTCCGCCGGCGCCACCTTCATGAGCTTCTTTGCCCGCCCGAACCGCTATCTCACGCGCGGCACGAGGCTGATGGTGCATGAGCGCAAAATACAGGCAAACATCATTCTGGATGGCCCGTTGACGATGTGCATCGCCAATCTCAAGGCGAAGCTGAACGAAATCGAACACTCCATCCAGATTCAGAACGAGGGGTTTCGGAACCTCGTCGCAGGATCGGCGGTAACTATGGAGCAGGTCCTCAAACTCGCACCCGAGAACTGGTATATCGAAGCCAACGAGGCCAAAAATCTGGGCCTCATCGAGGGTGTGATCTAGTCTGCGCTCGCCTTGAAGCAGGCTCGTACTTTACAAGTGGCGGCAAAAGGCCGGCTCCGACGCGACGCGCTGCGGCCAATAACCTGACCGGGACCATGGCGTCGCTGTCCAAGCACCATCTCATACAACAGGGATCGATTGGCTCGCTGCCGAGGTGGGCTTCCACGTCGTCGGGCGACATGAAGTAGCACAACACCTTGCTCATCCGCCGCCCGGTGGGAGGAGGAGAGCACCATTGCCTGACCAATACGCCATGACCGGCTACCGAATGAAACATTGGAACGCTCCCGATGCGACGGACACAACGAACAACACGTGCGCCGAAGGAAGTTTCAGCTACAATATACCCGCGGGTTCAGCTGGATTGGGCGTTCAGGCACTCGCAATTATGAGCTTGCTAGGACCGATGCGTCGGATCGAGGCCGCTGCGTGGCAGACGTTGATCAAACAGCCCGCGGTAAATCTCCGCGTCCATCGCAAGTGACTGGCCGCTTCATCGAGATGCAGTTCGGCACCAGTATGCCTCCTGTAACCTCGGCATGGGTCTCCGGAGCTCTCATGCGGCTTGGGTTCGCGCTGCTGGTATTCGGCGGCGTGGCTGCCCTCGCTGGCCCATTTTCCATCGCCTACGGCGTCAGCATGGGACTGAGCTCGATCGTGCGCGGCACAGTCTCGCTCCAGCTCTTCGGCCCCGCGGGCTATGGGGCGATGCTCGGCAAGCTGTCTGCATCGGAGCTCGCCATCCGCGTTGCGGCGCCGCTCGCATTCGCCGTGATGATAGAACGTGCCGGGCTTTCAGCGAGTACCGCAGTGCTGGTCGTACTCTCCGGTGCCGCCGCCCCGGCTCTGCTCATACTTGCCCGGGCGGATACGGGACGGCTACGCGGCTGCGCTGGCCTTTGCGAGTACCGCGGCAGTTCGGAGCTTGGAGCTAACTCCAATCAGCGGAGTTCCGGTGTCCGCTCCCAGGCACCATGCCAATGTCCGGTCCTGGCGCGACCCGGGCAAGCGCGCCGACTATGGTCGGCGGTATAAGATCTTGTCGATCGCCTTCCCTCGGGCGAGTTCATCGATGAGCTTGTCTAAGTAGCGGATTTCCCGCATCACCGGCTCGGCGATTTCCTCGACGCGGACACCGCAGACAATTCCCCTTATGCCGAGGCGCGCGGGATTGAGTGCCGGCGCCTGGGCGAAAAAGGTCTCATAGTCCGAGTTCTTCGCCAGCTGGGAGGCAAGTGCCTCTTGGTCGTAGCCGGTCAGCCAGTGAATGATCTGGTCGACCTCCACCTTCGTGCGCCCCTTCCTCTCCGCCTTGGCGACCAGAAGCGGATAAATTTTGGCAAAGCTCATTCTGTAGATTCGGTGATGCGTCATCACTCGCGCTTTCTCGGGCTTCTCGTGGCGTCTGCCGGTATCCATCTTAATATCGCGACTCCGCCGGGTGTTTGAGCCGCCAGGCCCAGTTAAGAGTTGAGTCGGCCATGGTCGCGAGATGATCTGCCGCTGAAAAACTAGAGATTCGCTTGCGGGGTTTCAGATCGGGATCGCCATCCTCAAGCCAGAGGATGTCGCTCAGCGGCGAAAGATTATAGCTCAAGACCTCCTCATGGCTGCCAAACTCGTCCCGGGTCCCTTGCACGACGAGGGTGGGGTCTTCAGATCGACAAGGTGGCCGGTACGCAATTGCTCCGGCTTGCGGGGCGGATGGAAGGAATAACCGAGGCAAGAAGGCCACGAATCCGGCTACTATCTAACAGTGTGTCCGCGACCATGCTCGCGGCGCGCCGGCCCATCGACCTGCCACCGATAACAAGCTCTCCCTGCCTGCCGAGCGCGTCGACGGCAGCGATATATTGCGGGTTTAGCTTTTCAGCGCGGGGCGGTGGCATGCGCCCAACCCCGGTCCGCCGCGCCGCCATATAGTCGAATTCAAAGCGGGCAACGCGAAAGCCCTTTCCGGCTATGGCCTTTGCGGATGCCGTCATTTACGGCGAGTCCGTCGGAGCTGCGGCCCCATGCGCCAGGAGGATCGGCACGTCGGGCTGGTCTGGGCCGTCGAAAAAGAAACATTGCGCTGTCCCGCTGGGCGGCTGTCAGCCGCAAACCTGCCGCAGCAGATCTCCCGCGTCGAAGCCTTCCAATGAGCAGTGGCGGCGACTCCTTCGGCACTGTTCGGCTTACGGCCGGGCCCGTACTCTCTGGGTCGGTGCTGGCTCTCCGGTTGCGTTGTCAAGGTCTCTTGCTGTCAGCTTTCGTGCTGACCATGAGTGTCCGCTGCTGGCGCACGCCTTTGAACGCGATCGCCTCCATTCTCAGCCCAAAGCTCAGCGGCAATCCACCTCTTAAAGGCCACCATGGCGCTAGTTTCGGTCCGTGACCTCAGCCGCGTCATCCAGTAGGCGCCGGTGACGATACCGACGTCGAGCGGCTGTACAATTCGTCCGGCACAGATATCACGCGAGAACATCGCGGCGGGGACCAGCGCAACGCCGAGACCTTGCGCTGCCGCTTCGACCAGGGCCAGCGAGTTATCGAAAATCCAGCCTCGGGCAACCGGAGGGGTCAGCCCCGCGGTAAGGAACCAGAGCGGCCATTCGTCCTGACGATATGAACGCAGCAGGTGCTGCGTCAGCAGGTCAGCCGGAGCGCGGACTGACAAGGCCAGTCCAGGGCTGCAGACTGGTGCGAGCGGAGCTTGCATCAACTCGACCGCCTCGGTGCCGTGCCAGGCACCGTCACCGAAGCGAATGAAAAGATCGAGGCCGTCGAGGAGCGTGTCGGCGCGGTTGTTGTTCGTCTTGATCCGCACCTCGATCTGCGGGTGCCGCGCGTTGAAGTCATTCAGCCGCGGCAGGAGCCACCCGAGGGCGAAGCTGCTGACCACACCGATCGTGAGAATTTCGGCGGTGCCGCCTGTACGCAGCTGGTGCACTTTGTCGCTGACGCGTCGGAGCGCATCCGTCAGCACCGGCAGCAACGCCAGCGCCTCCTCGGTTAGGGCGATGCCACGCGGCAGGCGCTCGAACAGCGAAAAGCCAAGATCCTTCTCAAGCAACTTGATCTGATGGCTTATGGCAGTTTGGCCGACGCGCAGCTCCATCCCTGCCTTGGTCAGGCTCCCGAGCCGTGCCGCCGCTTCAAAGGCGCGCAGCGCGTTGAGCGGCAGTCTCGAAACATCCATCCGGGAGCCCCAATTTTTCTCATATCAAATCTGAGCAACGATCATTTGGCTAGGGTCATGCGGGCTCGCTACCTCTGCGTCTCCCTATGGAGACAAAACGCGCATGACAAGTCGCACTATCGAATCCCTTGTGGCGGACCGGCGCTCGTTCTTGGTCGGCGCCGGCGCCGCTCTTATCGGCGTCAGACATGCGGCGGCTGCCCCATCGACTAGCCTCGATCTAAGGTCTCTGGAAGAGAGGCATGGCGGCCGCCTCGGGCTATTCGCAACGCGAGAGAGCCAGCGGGTCGGCTGGCGCTCGACCGAGCGCTTCGCTTTCTGTTCGACATTCAAATTGTTTCTCGCTGCCTATGTGATGCAGACTGTGCAGCAGGGGCGCGATCGGCTCGACCGAGCCGTCCCGATCACAGCCGCCGACATGGTGCCGCATGGGCCGGTCACGCAGCCGGCGATTGGCAGAACGCTCACGCTGGAAGAGCTTTGCAAGGCGGCAGTCGAGGTCAGTGACAACCCGGCGGCAAATATACTGATCCGTGAAATGGGTGGGCTCGCTCCGTTCCAGCTGTGGTATCGCAGCATTGGCGACCAGGTCACGAGCGTTGATCGAATGGAAATCGAGCTGAACAGCGCTTTGCCCGGCGACACGCGCGACACCACGACAGCCGAGCAATATGTCGCCAATCTCGACCGCGTCGTGCGCGGCAACTTGCTTTCAACGGCGCACCTGGAGTTGCTTGTGCGTTGGATCACCGAGACGCCCACCGGGGCAGGTCGGATCAAAGCAGCCGTCCCCGCCGGCTACACTGTCGGCCACAAGACCGGCACCGGCGCGCGGGGGACTCACAACAATATCGGCATTATTTGGCCGCCAAGCGGACCATCGATTCTGATCTGCGTGTTCTTCACCGGCGCACAAAACGCAACACCAGGCGCCATCGATGCCGTCGTAGCGGATGCGACGCGTCAAGCCATGAAGGCATTCGGGCTTCCATCTCGCTAGGGGAGCCGGTCGTCAGCACTCGCCGATATTTTCCGTGGCAAGCTGCAACCGCTGTGGTCATTGTAACGGTTGTCGGTGGAAGGCCAATGCCCATTGATAGCGGATGATCGATGCTAGTCGAACGTGATCTACGATGATGCCCGCGCATGGATCACGCTGCGACAACCGCTCAAATTGGCGGCACCACCGACGCCTAACGGCTTTCACGCCTCAAATCGCGACCGGAAGCCCGTGCCATACGCACTTTTAGAGAATGGTTCCTCGCGGAGATTGAGCCCGCTGCAGAATAGCTAGGTTGATTATAAACAAACGAGGCGAGGGCCCACACACTCGCGCAGAGTATCGCACGGGAACGCTAACCGGCACAGCGGGCCAGCAGCTTCTCCATCTGAGGCGTAACGCGCCAGGCCCACCAGGAAGCCAGACGCCGATGCATTTCTCCGATGCCAACACATTCGCTCGTCAAATCCACTTGCGTGCGGCCCAGACGAATGGGCCCTATTTGATTGCGCTCGACGGACGCAGCGGCGTGGGCAAGTCGACTCTGGCAGCCCTGCTAGCAGATAAGGTGGGAGCGGCGCTCATTGAGGGTGACGACTTCTTTGCCGGCGGCACTGGGTTGCGATCAGATTCCCCTGCCATCCGCGCTGCCGACTGTATCGACTGGCCCCGCCAGCGCGCAGTGCTGGACGCCTTGCGGCAGGGTCGCGCTGCCAGTTGGCGCGCGTTCGATTGGGAAGCTTTTGACGGCAGGTTGCAGTCAAGCGTGTCTGAGCTTTCACCGCGATCCGTCGTTATCCTCGAGGGCGTCTATTCGGCTCGGCCGGAACTCGCCGACCTCATCAACATGAAAGTTCTCATGACCGCTTCAGACGCTTTTCGCAAAGCGAGACTGCTTGAGAGAGAGGCCATTATCGGTCCATGGGAGCGCCAATGGCATGAAGCCGAAGAGCACTACTTCCGTGAGGTTATGCCCTTGGGCCGGTTCGAGGCGGTCTTCGACGCGGCCAATTCGGATGATTGAACGTGATTGGACCTGATGAAGCTGCTGAAAATCGTGGCAGAGATGCCTGCGCTGACTGATCCACCCCCGTTGAATTGGTCCACCCTGAAGTATGTCTTTTGGCAGACAGGAGGACCGAGATGCCGAAGAAACGCCACAAGCCGGAAGAGATCGTCGCGAAGCTGCGCCAGGT
>JAEWKP010000390.1 GCA_023393655.1 Pseudomonadota bacterium
ACGCCGTCTTCGCCTCCGGCGTCCGCGCGGTGCAGTCGATCGACGCCATGGCGGTGGTCTACATGGTCACCACACTGATCTGGCTCGTCATCGCGCTCCGCTTCGTCAACCCGACACAGATCGTCGCAAGGGCGAAGAAATGACCCGGATCGGCGGCGCTTGAGATGAGCGCCGCCGTCACGGACTGTCGTCAGGTTCCGGGCGTTCGTCCTCATTGTCGGCGCCGCGGCTCCTGAACAGCCGCCAGAGCGATTTCCGCAGGCGCCTGGACGTCAGGTGAGCGCCTGCCGGCCTGCGCTCCAACGTGATCTTCTGGTCGTGATAATCCTCGAGGCCGGGACGGTGGCCGACGCTGATCAGTGTCGCCGCTGCGAGTTCCTCCTGGAACAGGTTCAGCAACGAAGCCTGGCTCTCCTCGTCGAGCGCCGAGGTCGCCTCGTCCATCACGATGATATCGGGCTTTTGCAGCAGCAGGCGGGCGAAGGCGACGCGCTGGCGCTCGCCTCCGGACAGGATGCGGTCCCAGTCGTCTTCCTCTGCGTCGAGCTTCTTGGCGAGATAGCTCAGGCCGCAGCGTTGAAGCGCCGCGAGAACAGCCTCGTCCGCCACGGCTCGATCCGCATCCGGATAGAGCAGTATGGTGCGCAGGGTGCCCTTTGGGAGATAGGGCTTCTGCGGCACGAAGGCGATCGACTGGCCGGCCGGCACCCGGATCGAGCCGGAGCCCCAGGGCCAGATCCCGGCTATCGCGCGGATCAGCGTGCTCTTGCCGGAGCCGCTCTCGCCCGCGATCAGCGCCTTCGCACCCTGCGCAATGGTCACGGTGGCATCGGCCAGGACGACGCGGCCATTGCTGTGGGCGATGGAGAGGTTGTCGAGATGGATCGCGCCGTCATCGCTTTCGCCGAGTTCGATGCCGGTGTCCTTGTCCATGATCGTGCCGATATCCAGCGCCTCGATCTCCTCCATCAGCTCGTCGACACGGGTGACCGAGGCGAACCATTCGGCCAGCCGCACGACATTGTCGACGAACCAGAGCAATGCGGCCTGGACGGCGCTGAAGGCTGCGACGACCTGCACGACCGCGCCCAGCGTGACGTCACCGGACAGGAATTTCGGCGCGATCAGCAGGAGCGGCGCGATCGGGAAGAGCGCGGCGTTGGTGTTGAGCGCCAGCGCGATCACGCCCTGCTGGCGCACGATCCTGAGCCAGGCCGCAACGACGTCGCCATAGCTTTTCCCGGCGGAGCTGCGCTCGTCGGCATCACCCCGGATCAACGCGATGCTCTCGGCATTTTCGCGCAATCGCGTCATCTCCGCCCGGAACTGCGCCTCCATCTCGTTCTTGTGAGCGACACGCGCAACGAGGGGGCGGCCGGCAAAATAGGCGGCTAGCGAAGCCACCGCGGCATAGACCACGGCCGCGAGCGCCATGTAGCTGGGGATCACGATCATGGTTCCGCCGAGCATGAATTCGGCCGAACCGGCGACCTGCCAGAGGATCGCGGCGAAGGTCGCCGCCGTGACGAAGGCGCTGACCAGCCCGATCGCGAACTCCACGAGGGGCTCGATGGCGAGGCGGACATCCTCGGCGATGCGGTACTCCGGCGCGGTCATGTTGTTGGCCAAGAAGCCCAGTCGATAATAGCGCTGGTCGGCGATCCACCAGCCGGCGAGGCGGCGCGTCAGGTTCTCGCGCCAGCGCACCAGCAGCAGCATCCGGCTGACCCCGAGGCCGGACATCGACAGGGCGGCGGCTCCAAGGAGAAAAGGCAGCCAGCCGACCGTCGCCCAGACGGCGCCGACATCGCGCTTTTCCAGAGCATCGAAGAACCAGCGGTTCCAGCGGTTGATGCCGACCGCAGCGCTGGTTTGCGCGGCGATGAAGACGACGACGGTGATCGTCAAGGTCCAGGCAGGCCACCGTGTCCTGCCGCGCCAGTAGCGCAGCGCGATCCCGAAGAACTGACGCATGCGCGAGCGTCGCAAAACGCGCGGAGCTTCGGCCATACCAACTCCGCTTCTTCCAGTGGGCCGCAGGGGATGAGGCGACGCGCGACCACTGTCACTTCAACCGCAGGCCGGCAGCGCAGTTCCATGGGTTCGGGTTGGACGATGCTCGGGGCGGAGCCAGAATTTTGCCGCGCCTCTCGCGCATCCCCGCGAATTGCGCCATATACGCCCAAGTTTCGCCGCCTCGGTGCCGTTTGACGGCACGGTAGCCAGGCGGCGGCTTCGCATCACCGAAACAAGGCACCAGCAGGCCACGCGCGTTGAGCAGACATACTCAGATGACCGCAGATCGCGTCGAGGCGAGCTTCTGGCGCTTCTCCGTGGCGCCAATGATGGATTGGACGGACCGGCATTGCCGCGTCATCCATCGCCTGATGTCGCGCCATGCGCTGCTCTATACGGAGATGGTGACGGCGCAGGCGGTGATCCGCGGTGACCGCCAGCGCCTGATCGGCTTCGATGCCGTGGAACATCCGGTCGCGCTCCAGCTCGGCGGCAACGATCCCGCGCTGCTGGCGGAGGCCGCGAAGATCGGCGCCGATTTCGGCTATGACGAGATCAACCTGAACTGCGGCTGCCCCTCCGACCGGGTGCAGGGCGGGGCCTTCGGTGCCTGCCTGATGCGCCAGCCGGCCCTGGTCGGCGACTGCGTCGCCGCGATGAAGGTGGCGGTTTCCATTCCCGTCACGGTGAAATGCCGGATCGGCGTCGACGATCAGGACCCTGAAAGCGCGCTCGAGGCGCTGACGGCCGCGGTGCGCGGGGCCGGGGTCGATGCCTTGATCGTCCATGCCCGCAAGGCCTGGCTGCAGGGGCTCTCGCCCAAGGAGAACCGCGAGATCCCGCCGCTCGACTACGAGCGGGCCTATCGCCTGAAGGCGGCCAATCCGGACCTGCCGGTCGCGATCAACGGCGGCATCAAGGCGCCCTCGGAATGGCCTGCGCATCTGGAGAAGCTCGACGGCGTCATGATCGGCCGCGAAGCCTATCAGAACCCCGAGATCCTGCTCGGGGTCGATCCGCTGCTGTTCGGCACGGACGCGCCGGTGACGGACGCCTTCGCCATGCTGGAAGCACTCGAGCCGCATCTCGCTGCGCATCTGGAGGGGGGCGGGCGCCTGCATGCCTTCACCCGCCATCTCGTCGGCCTGTTCCCCGGCCGCCCCGGTGCGCGCGCCTTCCGCCGTCACCTGGCCGAGCGCTGCGTCGGCGCCGATGCGACGCTGGACGACCTGCGCGCGGCCATCGCCCATCTCTCGCGCCACGAGGCCGCCGCGGCGGCCTGATCGCGTCGGTTTATTGCGGTAAGCGCGATTTGCTGCCAAGCCGTGGCTGGTCCCTTGAAAATGGGGCGATTGCAGCTTCGGCAGGATGGCAAGGCGATGGCGCAGGACGGGATCAGGCTGGTCAACGTGTTCACGCATCAGGGGCAGGGCGGCAATCCCTGTCCGATCGTGATCGATGCGGCGGCTCTGCACGATGAGGACATGCGGGCGATCGCTGCCCGTTACGGCCACGAATCCGGCTTCGTCCGGCCGCCCTCCGGCGCCGATTCCGACTTCACCTTCAGATTCTGGGTGCCGCGTCACGAGATGGAGATGTGCGGTCATGCCACGATCGGCGCGCTCTGGTGCCTTGCGACGGCCGGCCGTCTCGATGCGGAGCAGATGCGGATCGAGACGCGCAGCGGTCCTGTCACCGGCTATGTCGAGCGTCGTTCCTCAGAGAACCCGTCGGTGGAGATCAGCCAGCCGGTCGGCAAGGTCGTCGACCTGACGCGCGCGCAGGAGGACGATGTGCTCGCGACGCTCCGGATTTCACGCGGCGACTTGCTCGACCTGCCGATCCAGAATGCCGTGACCTCGCGCGTCAAGACGCTGGTTCCGATGAAGAGCGTTGCGCATCTTCAGGCGCTGACGACCGACATGACCCTCACGGAGCAGTGCTGCGAGCGCATCGCCTCGACCGGGCTCTACCCTTATGCCGTCGCTGATCGAGTCGAGCGTCGCTTCGAGGCGCGGCAGTTCCCGAAATCCTCCGGCTATCCCGAAGATGCCGCAACCGGTATCGCCGCAGCGGCGCTGGCTTTCGGCCTGCTCCGAAACGATCTCGTTCCCCGCGACAGTGGCCGCATCACCATCCTGCAGGGCCGGGCGATGAACGCGCTCTCGGAAATCCACGTCAGGATCGGCTTTGCCGATGGCCGGCCTGTCGGCTGTCTCCTCGGCGGCGAGGTGATGCCGGCGGACCACCGCGCGACTCGATAGAAACCTCCAGATTGTCGCTGTGGGGAGGGCGAAGCTTGCCGCAACCGCTATCCGACTTCTCGATAACAGTTTGAAACAAGCCGCTCCCGGTAGAGGAAGCCGGCAGGAGCGCGCCGTGGCCCTGTCCCGCTTTCAGCGATCAACCTGTTCGAGTCTTACGAAGAAAAGCCCGCCGGATCGTTCTGGCGGGCTTTTCGATGCGGGCGCGGGCCTTGCCGCGCGCCTGGTGAATGCGCCAGGTTTTCAGGCCCGGCGAACGTTCCAGAACAACGGAGACGACGCAGTCAGGATGCCTTGCAGATTGCTGCGATAGGCCGTCTTCGGAATGATCTGCCCAAGCGGCACGACAGGCACGGTGTCGAGCGCGCTGCGCTGGATATCGTCGAGCAGCTTCTGCGCCTGCCCCTCGTCGGTGCTGGCCAGCCACTGCGCGGTGAGGCTCTCCATCTCCGGGCTGTCGTGCCAGCCGAACCAGCCGGACCCGCCGGCTCCGCGGATATAGAGATTCTCCGCCGGATTCGTGACTGAGGAGCCCGGCCAGTTGGTGTGGAAGATGCTCCAGCCGCCGCGTTCCACCGGCTCCTTCGAGGTGCGGCGCTGGACGACGGTGCCCCAGTCCATGGTCTGCACATCGACATTCAGGCCGAGGCGCTTCAGCAGATCGGCCGTGATGTCGCCGAGCGGCGCGATCAGCGGATGGTCCGCGGCGTGCAGCATGACGATCTTCTCGCCCTTGTAGCCGGAGGCCTCGATCGCGGCCCGGGCGGCTTTCAGGTCCGGCGGCTGCTTCATGATCCCGGCGCCGAGCTCCTTCACGCCCGGCAGCCCGCAGGGGAACATCGCCCGGCAGACGCGGTAGCTCTTGACATCGCCCGCCATCACCGTCTGCATGTAGTCGTCCTGCGTGACGGCCGCGAGGATGGCCCGCCGCAGCGCAGGGTTGTTGAACGGCGCCTCGAGATGGTTGAAGCGCATGCCGAGGATGAGGCCGTAGGGGTCGAGCGTGCTGGTGGTGACGTCCTTGTCCGAGGTGAGCGTCGACATGAGGTCGGGCAGGGGGCGTTCCCACCAGTCGACCTCGCCGCGCTGAAGCGCATTCGCCGCGGTCGCCGCATCGGTGATGACGTGCCATTCGAGGCGGTCGAAGTTCACGCGCTTGCCGCCCGCCGTCCAGTTGGCGGGTTCCTCGCGCGGCACATAGCCTTCGAACTTCTCGTAGACGATCCGCGAGCCAGGGACGAATTCGTTGGCGACGAAGCGGAACGGCCCCGATCCCACCATTTCCTTGACGGGCGTCATCGGATCGGAATTTGCGATCCTCTCCGGCATGATGAAGGCGGCCGAAGAGTGCGGCTTGCCGAGCGCGCGCAGGAATTGCGGGAAGGGCCGCTTCAGCCTGACGCGGATCGTCTTGTCGTCGACGGCCTGCCATTCGTCGACGACCGTGCCCAGCGCCTGGCCGAAGCTGTCGCGCGTGCTCCAGCGCTTGAGGCTGGCCACGCAATCGTGCGCACGGACCGGCTCGCCATCGTGGAATTTGAGGCCGTCGCGCAGCTTGATCTCATAGGTCTTGCCGTCGTCCGCGGTCGTGGCGCCCGCGGCCATCTGCGGCTGTGGCCGCAACTTGTCGTCGACCGCGAAGAGGTTGTCGAACACGCAGTAGCCATGCGTGGTCGAGACCGCTGCCGTCGTCACCACCGGGTCGAGGAT
>JAEWKP010000402.1 GCA_023393655.1 Pseudomonadota bacterium
CGCCCACGAGCTGGTCCCGCCCTTTTACGCCGCCATCGTCGGCCGCGTGAACCGGGCGGGCGCGCTGCCGGCCGCGAAGCCGGAGCTCCTCGCCAAATCCGATGCGCCCACGCCGCGACAGCCCCAGGCCGGGGCCGCTGAGGACGTCTTCTGGCAATCGATCGAGGGCAGCATGCAGCCCGCCATGTTCGAGGCCTATCTCGCGCAGGTCCGCGGCAACACCTTCAGCGGCACCTATCGCAAGCTCGCCGAACTGCGTCTCGCGGCGCTGCGCGGCGGCGCACCCTCGCCTCCCGCCCGCACCGAGATCGCCCCACCGGAGCCGCCGCCTCCGGCCGCCTCACCCCCGGCGCCATCCAGCGATCCCGATATCGCCGCCTGCGACCGCATCGCCGCCGACAACCGCGACACCGAGAAACCGGCCGACATCGCAGGCGGGGCGTTGAGCGCCGGCAACACCATCGAGGCGATCTCCGCCTGCGCTCGGGCAGCCGATGCGCAGGCGCCGCCCCGGCGCGTCTTCTACCAGCTCGCTCGCGCCTATGAGGCGAACGGCAACCGCGTCGACGCCACCCGCTTCCTGCAGAAGGCAGCCGATCTCGGTCACCCGCTCGCCCTTTACACCTTGGCCGACAAGCTTCTCGCCGGTCAGGACAGGCCCCGCGACGCATCCCGCGCACTCGCGCTGTTCTATCGCGCTGCCGATGCCGGCATCAGCGGCGCGGTCGTCCGCATCGGCCTGATCTATGCGAATGGCCAAGGCACCGGGCGCGACCATGCCAAGGCGGTCGCCTTCTACAACCTCGCGCTCAAGCTTCGGGAGCCGACGGTCTATCCGGAGCTGGCCGCCGCCTATCTCAACGGCCGGGGCGTCCTCAGGGATATCGGCAAGGCCTGCCAGCTGTTCAGGCAAGGTGCGGCGGCCGGAAACGCCGCCTCCATCGCCGGGGAGAAAGCGAATTGCGCCGGGCGATAGCGTCGCCGGTCGCCTGCAGACGAGACACCGGCACGGAGCCGGCAAGCCGATGCCGAAGGAAGCAGCCATGTCGTCCGCACGTTCCCTCGCCCTGATCCTGACGGCCCTGGCAGGCGGCACGCTTCCCCTGGCCGCCGCCCCGTTGCCCTTGCGCATCGCACAGGCGCAGCTCTCGGCCGAGGACATCTTCTGGCAGAGCATCCAGTCCAGCAGCGATCCCGCCATGTACCAGGCCTATCTCGACCAGGTCGGCGCTGGCCGCTTCACCGGCATCTACAAGGCATTGGCGGAGATCAGGATCGCCAGCCTGAAGGGCGCGACACCCGCTCCCGCGCCCAAACCCGCCGAGCAGGCGCCCGGCCGCGCCGTCGTCATCGGCAATGCCGATCCGACCGCCGGCTCCTCTGCCGATATGGAAGCCTGCGACCGCGCCGCCGCTGCCGCGGCCGATCCGGAGAAACCGGCGAGCGTCCCCGGCGTCACCTTCACCGCGATCGATGCCGGCGCCGCCATCCGCGCCTGCCGCAAGGCGGTGGATACGGTCGGTGCACCGCGGCGCGCCTTCTTCCAGCTCGGTCGCGCGATCCAGAAGAGCGGCAACACCGCCGATGCGGTCACCTATCTGCGCAAGGCGGTCGAACTCGGCCATGCCGGGGCGATGCACGACCTCGCCAGCATCCTGCGCCGCGGCGCCGCCGGGGTGAAGCGCGATTCCGGCCTCGCCATGGCGCTCTACGAGCGGGCCGCCGGAACCGGGCTCAACGAATCCCTGGTCCAGCTCGGTGCGATGTATGCGGAGGGCAGAGGCGTCCGGCGCGACTATGCCAAGGCGCGCGACTACTACCAGCGCGCCATCGCGGCGAAGACGCCGGGCGCCTACACCAACATGGGGGTGCTCTACGCTAACGGTCAGGGCGTCCCGCGCGACCGCAACAAGGCCTGCGAATACTGGCGCGAGGGCTCGGCGCTGGGAGACGACGCAGCCGCGAAGAACCTGAGGCGCTCCTGCCGGTTGCGCTGACCTCCGCGATTACCGCTTCACCAGCTCCACCCGGCGGTTCTGCGCCCGGCCGGCCTCGTCGGCGTTGGAGGCGATCGGCTGGTCCATGCCCTTGCCGACGGGATTGAGGCGCGTGCGGTCGATGCCATGGCGCATCGCGAGATCGGCCACCACGGCGAAGGCGCGCGCATCGGAGAGCTTGAGGTTGTAGGCCGCCCCGCCTTGCCCGTCGGTATGCCCGACGACATCGAGCTTGAGCGCCGGATTGCGCTTCAAAAGCGCGGCGATCTGCTGGAGCTGCGGCTGCGATTCCGGCTTGATCTCGGCCTTGTCGAAATCGAACAGGATTCCGTAGAGATTGATCCGGCCCTGGGTATCGAGATTCCGGCTCATCTCGTCGGCCTCGACGACCTTGATCATCCCGGTATCCATCGTCGTGCTCTCGATGACGCGGGCGATCACCGCCCGCCCCCGGCTCTCGTCATCCGAGAAGGCGAGGCTGACATGCACCGTCCCAGTGGGCCGGTTCAGCTTCGCGTAGAGATAGCGGCCATTGCCCTTGCCGAAGAAGTTGCGGACGAAATCGCCGAGCTGGAGCTTGGGCAGATCGACCCGGCCATCGAGCGCAAGCCCGAGGAAAAGACCGGGAAACGGCCCCTCGTTGAAACAGGTTCCGGCCTCGGTCGAGCAGGCGAAGGCGATCTCGAAGCCCTTGGATTTCAGGGCGGCCTCGTAATTGCGCTGGGCTTCGAGGCTCGTCCGGCCTGCCGGCAGGATGTAGTAG
>JAEWKP010000008.1 GCA_023393655.1 Pseudomonadota bacterium
CGGCGCTGTCCGCCGCGGGGGTGGCGGGGCGGGGGCCGGGCGGCACGACCGGCGCGGCCGCGACGCTGAGCGACGAGGAAGCCGACACCGTCATCCGCACCACGGTGAAGGCCGCGCGCGGGCGAGCCTTCGTCATGGCCGGAGCAGGCTCGAACGCGACTAAGCTCGCGATCGGCAAGGCGGCGCGCGCCGAGGCGGCGGGCGCGGACGGCCTCCTGCTGGTGACGCCCTACTACAACAAGCCCTCGCAGGACGGGCTGTTCGACCACTTCTCGGCCGTCGCCAGCGCGGTCGGCCTGCCGATCATGCTCTACAGCGTGCCGGGCCGCACCGGCGTCGAGATCGCTCCCGGAACGGCCGCGCGGCTGGCGGCGGCCCATTCCAACATCGTCGGCATCAAGGAAGCGGGCGGCAAGGCGGAGCGCATCACGGAACTCAGGCTGGCTGTCGGGCAGGATTTCGTGAGCCATTCGGGCGATGACGGGCTGACCCTGCCTTTCCTGGCGCTCGGCGCCGACGGCGTGACCAGCGTGGCCTCGAAACTGCTGCCGGCCGAGATCGTGGCCTTGTGCCGGGCCTGGTTCGCCGGCGGCCCGCGCGAGGCGCGCCGCATCCACGAGGCGCTGTTCGACCTGATCGGCGACCTCTTCATCGAGAGCAACCCGGTGCCGGTGAAGACCGCGCTGGCGGGAACCGGCCTGATCGGCAGCGAACTGCGCGCACCCCTTGCGCCCCTGCGCCCGGAGAACCTCAAGGCACTGGAGGCAAGCCTGAAGGCCTTCGCGAGCCGCCCGAACATATAAGAAAACCGGTAGGAGGGTGCCCTACTCTCGCATTGTCCGCTCAAGTGCGTCGCATAGGCTTTTGCCGTCCTGGCAACCAGCACAAGACCGAAAAACATCGGCAAAGGGAACGGAGTGGAAATCTCATGAAGTCGATCATTCGCGCCATCTGCGCCGCCGGCCTTGGATTGCTGGCACTGCAATCCCCCGCCCGGGCCGATGACACCATCGAGGCGATCCGCGCCCGCGGCGTGCTGCGCATTCCCGGGATCATCAACGAGGATCCCTACTTCAACAAGGACCCGCGCACCGGCGAATGGCGCGGTTTCGCCATCGAGATGGCCCGCGACATCGCCAACACCCTCGGCGTCAAACTGGAGGTCGTCGAGTCGAGCTGGCCGAACTCCATCCTCGATGTCCAGAGCGGCAAGGTCGATCTCGCGCTCGGCGTCACAGCCACGCCGCAGCGCTCGCTTTCGGTCGCCTTCTCGAACCCGACCTATTTCAACAGCTTCATCATCGTCTCGCCCAAGGCGGAACTCTCGAAGCTGAGCTGGGCCGAGCTCAACGACCCGAAATACACCTTCGCGGTCGATCTGGGCTCGTCGCAGGATCTCATCTCCCAGCAGTACCTTCCCAAGGCCAAGATGCTGCGCTTCAAGTCGCGCGACGAGGCCATCGTGGCCGTCGTCACCGGCAAGGCCGATGGCCTCGTCAACACGATGCTGAACGGCCTCGTCATGAGCAAGAAGGCGAGCGGCATCGGCAAGGTGATGGTGCCGTCCCCGGTGCTCTCGACTCCCTCCGTGGTCGCGATGAACTGGAAAGCCGACGAGAAGTCGCGCGCCTTCATCTCCGCCTGGGCCGAATACAACCGCCGCATCGGCAACAACCAGACCTGGATCGTGAAGAGCCTTGCGCCCTTCGGCATCACGCTCGACGACATGCCCGAAGGCTTCGGCTTCGGCGGCTGAGCAAGGCCCGGTCAGGCAGCATCATTTCAGGCGGAAGCACCATGATCCGCCTGAAATCCGAACCAGACTCCCGTCGCGAACGGGAGCAGGACAGCCGCGAAAATCGGCTTGCCGACCTTCGCATCCTGCTTTCGGGCCGTTTCCAACAAAGATTGGCATGACATGTACACGTGGAGCTTCGCCCCGATCTTCCAGGCGAGCGACCTGTTCCTTTGGGGCGCCTGGATCACCATCGTCTACACGGTCGGTTCCATCGCCATCGGGCTGGTCCTCGGGCTGCTCCTCTGCTTCGCGCGGCTCTCGGGCATCCGCCCGCTCAGCTGGCTGGCGCAAGGCTTTCAGGAACTGTTCCGGTGCACGCCGCTGCTCGTGCAACTGCTCTGGATCTATTACGCCCTGCCGCTGCTGCTCGGCTTCGATCTGGCCAACTGGGCGGCGGCGCTGATCACGCTCTCGCTCTATGCGGCGGCGTTCTATGCCGAGGTCTTCCGCGGCGGCATCGTCTCGATCGACAAGGGGCAGTCCGAAGCGGGCGCTGCGATCGGCATGTCCGGCTGGCAGGTCATGCGGCGCATCGTGCTGCCGCAGGCGATCCGCCGGATGATGCCGGCCTTCATCAACCAGTCGGTGACGCAGTTCAAGAACACCTCGCTGATCTCGGTGATCTCGGTGGCCGAGCTCACCTACATGGCCAGCATCGTCAACGGGCAGACCTACCGCCCGCTGGAATCCTACACCGTCCTTGCGGTGCTCTATTTCGTCATCCTGTTCCCGATCACGAAGTTCGCCGACATCGTCGAGAGCCGGACGCACGGCGGCCATTGAGCGAGAACCATCCCATGACCACCCTCCCCACATCCGGCGCCCACGAAACCGTCCTCGAAGCCCGCGGCATCACCAAGAGCTTCGGCGCGTTTCCCGTCCTTCACGGCATCGATCTGTCCCTGACGAGCGGCGAGGTCGTCGCGATCATCGGCCCCTCGGGCTCCGGCAAGTCGACCTTCATTCGCTGCATGAACATGCTCGAGGTGCCGGACAGCGGAGAGATCCTCTATCGCGGCCGCCGCGTCGTCCCGAAGTTCCGCGGCGACGGCCAGCTTCTCGGCCTCGGCGAGTTGAGGCGCCATGTCGGCATGGTGTTCCAGCACTTCAACCTGTTTCCGCATATGAGCGTGCTGGAGAACGTGATCGAAGGCCCCGTCACCGTGCAGCGCAAGCCGCGCGGAGAGGCGGTCGACATCGCGATGGACTATATCGCCAAGGTCGGCCTCGCCGAGAAGCGCGATGCACGGCCGGACCAGCTTTCAGGTGGGCAGAAGCAGCGCGTGGCCATCGCCCGGGCCCTTGCCATGCAGCCGGCCGCGCTCCTGCTCGACGAGATCACCAGCGCGCTCGATCCCGAGCTCGTCGGCGAGGTGCTGGGCGTCGTGCGCAGCCTTGCCGAACAGGGCATGACGATGGTCCTCGTCACGCACGAGATCTCCTTCGCCGCCGATGTCTCCAACCGCGTCGTCTTCATGGAGGACGGGCGTATCGCCGAACAGGGCAGCCCGGACCATGTCCTGCACGCCCCCGACAACGAACGCCTCAGGACGTTCCTGGCCCGCTTCCATGCCTGACCGGCAGGAAAACGGCGTGCGGCGCTTCAAGGTCGTCATCGTCGGGGCCGGCCGCATCGGCACGGCGCTGGCGCTGCTCCTGCGCGAGAAGCCGGAATTCGATATCCTCCTGGCCGATCCGACGGAACCCGGACGCCGAAGGGTCAAAGCGCTTGGGCTCCCGCTCGCCGACGCCGACCCCAGCCAACCGGCCCGGCTCGATCAGCTCCTGACCGGCGCCGATGCCGTCGTCGCAGCGCTGCCATCCCCGGCGACACCGATGGTGGCTGCCGCGGCCCGGCGCCACGGCACACATTATCTCGATCTCGGCGACGACGGGGCCGCACTGGAGGCTATCCGGCGCGAGGCCGAGGCCGCCTCCGGCTGCTTCGTCGCGCAATGTGGCATCTCTCCGGGCCTGGTATCGGGGCTGGTGCTCGACCTCGCCTCGCGCTGCGGCAACGAGCCGGACATCGCGGTGCGGATCGGCGCATTGCCGCAGCAGCCATCGGGCCGCCTGGGCTACGGGTTGATCTGGGATATCGACGCGACGCTGCGCGAGTACACGCGCCCCTCCGTCGCCCTGATCGACGGCCAGAAGGCCGAACTCGCGCCATTGTCGCGCTGCAGCTCCTTGCGCCTCGGTTCATGCGATTATGAGGCCTTCGTTTCGAGCGCCATCCCCGACACGCTCTGCGCGCGCCTGGCAGGGAAGGTCGCGAGCCTGGTCTCCTATACGATTCGCTATCCGGGCCATGCCGACTCCATCGCGTTCCTGCTGGACGAGCTGAAGCTGCGCGACCGCATCTATCTGCTGCGCAATCTCTTCCTCAACGGCTTGCCCGAGATCGCGGATGATCGCCTGCTGATCTCGATCGTCGCGACGTCCGGCCATGACGGCAGCGAGGCGGCCGAACATTTTCTGAGAAAGATCGAGCCGGTGGAGATCGGCGGCGTCGTGGTCGGCGCGATGCGGCGCACCGCCGCCTCCCATGTCGCGGCCGTTCTGGACCTTCTCCGTTGCGGCTCGATCGGGAAGCCAGGCCTCCTCGCGCAGGAGGACATCCCCTTTGCGCTGCTGCGGGAGAACCGCTTCCTCGCCTGGTTCTTCGCGACCGCGGCAACAGCGCGGCAGCAGAGCTTATCGGAGCCCCGCTCATGACCGATGCCGCGACACGCCCGCCGACCGCCGCCGTCAACGATCTGAGCATCGGCGTGCTGATGCTCGACACGCATTTCCGCCGGCTGCCGGGCGACATCGGCAATGGCCGGACATGGCGGTTCCCGGTGCAGTTTCGCGTGGTGCGCGGCGCCGATCCGGCGGCGATCGTCCATGGCCGCCCGGAAGAGTTCCTGAAACCCTTCATCGCGGCAGCGCAGGATCTCATCGCCTGCGGCGTGCGCGGCATCACGACGAGCTGCGGGTTCCTGGCCCTGCTGCAGAAAGAGCTCTGCGCCGCCCTGCCGGTCCCCGTCGCGACGAGCAGCCTGCTGCAGGCGCCGCTGATCGAGGCGATGCTACCGGCGGGCCAGCAGGTCGGCATCCTCACTTTCGCGGCCGAGGCCCTGAGCGCGCAGCATCTCGCGGCCGTGGGCGTCCGCCCAGACACGCCCATCGCAGGGCTGCCGCCCGATTCCCTGTTCCGGTCGGTCTATGGCAACCGTGGCGGTGTTTCCGATTTCGCCGAGCTGGAACGCGAGGCCGTCGCCGCCGCGCAGGCCCTGGTGCATCGTCACCCGAATGTCGGGGCGATCCTGTGCGAATGCACCAATCTGCCGCCCCATTCGGCCGCGATCGCCGCAGCAACCGGCCGTCCGGTCTTCGACATCATCGGTTTCGTCGAGTGGTTCGGTCACGCGATATCACCACCGGGCTTCCGCTGAGACGCGCCGCCCGGCGCCGTGTTCAGCCTCGAGAACGGTCGCGCGCAATAGCGATGGTCGCCGCGGGTAGGAGCAGGCCGGCCAAACCCACGAGGCAGCGAAGTAGATCGGGTATGTCGGGCGCACTGCGCGCTCGACCCAAACCGTCGACCGCCACCGATCACAGCGCTATATCCAGCGCTGCGCAGGCCATTTCCTGTTCTTGCGGGTTTCGCAGTTCTTTACCGGAAGGGCCGGTGGCGCGGTCTACGGGAGTCGAACCCGTCTCCCCAGCGTGAAAGGCTGGTGTCCTAACCGATAGACGAAGACCGCTCTGCCGCGAACCACTGGGGTTCGTGCCGAAGCGGGGCGAGGTATAGTGGCAGGCCTCTTCCTCCGCAAGCACCCGATCACAAGAAAATGGCCGGCAGCCTCTCAGACCGGCCGGGCAAGATCGAGGATGCGCAGTTCGGCCGTTTCCCGGCCGCCCCAGCGGTTGAGCGAGAGCGTCGCGGCCACGTGCACGTTCTCGCCGCGCGCGGTGAGCAAAGCCTGGCCGAGCGGCTCCTGCGCGGCGCGGAAGGCGATGCCGCCGATACTGGCGCCATCGCCCGAACGCAATTTGATGCGGACATGACCGCCGGTGCCGATTTCGACGGCGTCGGCCAGCCGATGCGCCGGGAAGACGAAGACGGGCTCCGGGCTGCCGGAGCCGAAGGGGCCGGCCTTGTCGATCTCTGCGAGCAGCCGTGGACTGGCGCCGCCGGCACTGAGCGCGGCATCAACCAGCAGGGCCTCGGCATCGCCGGCCGCGTCGACCTCGCGCTGAAGATGCGCGTTCAGGAAAGCGTGGAAAGCATTGGCCTGGCCAGCGGCCAGCGTCACGCCCGCCGCCATGGCATGGCCGCCGCCGTCGAAATCGGCACCGGC
>JAEWKP010000083.1 GCA_023393655.1 Pseudomonadota bacterium
GCATAGGCCTTGTCGATCAATCTCGCGACCGGAACCTTGACGAAGGCCGGATCGGCCGTCGCCACGGCGCGATCGGCGAAGGCGATCTTCAGCGCCTCGGCCAGCAGATGCACGGCATCGGTCGAGCCGAAGCCGAGCGCGCCGATATCGTAGCCTTCGAGGATGTTGAGCATCTGCGCGACATGTACGCCCGAGGACGAGGGCGGCGGCGGGCCGATGATCTCATAGCCGCGATAGGAGCCCCGGATCGGCTCGCGCAACTCGATGCGGTAATTCGCGAGGTCGGCTTGGTCGATCAGCCCGCCATTTTTCGCCATGTAATCGGTCAGCGCCCGCCCGAGCTTCCCGCCATAAAGCGCTTCCGGCCCCTCGGCCGCGATCAGCTTCAGGCTCGCGGCATAGTCGGACTGTACGAGCCGCATGCCCGGCTGGAGGGGCTTGCCGCCCGGCAGCAGCATCGCGGCGAGGCCGGGATCGCGGGCAAGGTCTGCCGCATTGTCGGTGATGCAGTTCGAGAGATAAGGCGTCACCACGAAGCCGCGCTCCGCCAGCCCGATCGCCGGCTGGAGAACATCGGCGAGCGGCAGCGTGCCGAAGCGGGCGAGCGCTTCGCACCAGCCCTTGAGCGCGCCGGGAACCGCAACCGCCTTGGCGCCGACCACGTTCTCGCGGTCGCGCGTGTCGCGCTGCTTGCCGATCTCGTCGGACAGGCACTCATACATCTCGGCCGTCGCCTTTCCCGGCGCGGTCGAGAGATTGTCGATTACGACATGGCGCCCGTCGGCGAGCCGGATATGGCTCAGGCCCCCGCCGAGAATACCGACCATCATCGGCTCGGCCACCGTCAGCGCGAAGAGCGAGGCGACGGCCGCATCGATGGCGTTGCCGCCGGCGAGCAGGACCTGCGCGCCGGCTGCCGAAGCGAGCGGGTGGTTGGTGACGACCATGCCGCGCGAGCCGGTCGCCGGCGTCTTCTCGCAGGTGAAATCCGCAACGCGCGGGACAAGGACGGGAGCGTTCATGATCGGCCTCGTCAGCCCTTTGCCGCGGCGATGGCGTCGAGCACCATCTTGGTCGCACCCGAGATGTCGCCGAGCTTCTCGCCCGCCTTCACCCGCGCCTGGCTGCGCTCGCCGCGCTCCTGCCGGGCGATGGCCGCGTCGGCAAGCGCCTCGGCCTCGGCGCGGGGCAGCACCAGAACGCCGGATTCGTCCGCGAGGATGACATCCCCGGCCTTGACCGGGACATTGCCGCAGGAGATCGGCAGGTTCAGCGTGCCACCAAGATTGTAGAGCCGGGTCGTGATCGGCGACATGCCGCGGCACCACATCGGAAAATCGGAATCCTCGATTTCGGCGAGGTCGGTGCAGGGCCCATCGACGATGCCGCCGACCGCGCCGGCTGCCTTCGCCGCCACCGTGACGCCGCCGCCCCAGCAGGCATGCTTGTCGTCACCGAGACGATCGATGACGAGGATGTCGCCGGGGCGCAGCAGGCCGAGCGTGTGGTGCAACAGGGTCGAATCCTGCCCGGGGATGGCCAGCGTCACCGCCGCCGCGGCGATGCGCTTGCCGCGCAGCAACGGCTGGATGCCGCGATCCATGAAGCCCCAGTGCTGGGAATGGCCGATGGTCGCGGTCTCGACCTTCTGCAGCTTCTCGACCAGCGCCGCCGGGAGCTGCTCGGGCATGGCTTCGATGCGATAATCGGGCATGTTTCTCTCCTACTTCCCTACGGCACGGGCGACGCCGACCAGGCGTTCGACCACGAGAACGACGGCGAGCGTCGCGACGATGAGCACCACGGACAGGGCCGCGATGAGCGGGTCGGTGCGCCCCTCGACATAGCGCACCATCTCGACCGGCAGGGGCGAGGCGCGCGGACCGGCGATGAACAGCGAGATTACCGTTTCGTCGAAGGAGAGCAGGAAGGACAGGCAGGCGCAGGCGATCAGGCCCGGCGCCGCCAGGGGCAGCGTCACCCGCCGCACCACGCGCCAGGGCGTGGCGCCGAGCGTCGCGGCGGCCGCTTCGATATCGTCAGGCAGGTTGGCAAGCGCCGTCGTCATCATCCGGATCACGAAGGGCACAGTCACCGTCATATGGCCGAGCACGAGGCCCGGCAGCGTCGCCGTGAGCCTCAGCGGCGAAAAGAACAGCAGCAGCGCGAGGCCGGTGATGAGCGTCGGCAGCAGCAGCGGCGCCACGAAGAAATTCGCCAGCGCATCCCGGCCGGCAAAGCGCCCCTTCGCCAGAGCGAGCGCGGCCGGCACGCCGACCACCAGCGACAGCAGGGTCACCACGGCCGCTATCCGGACGCTGAGCCAGAGCGCCGCTAGCAGCGGGCCGTTGCTTGCGAGCTGGCTGAACCAGCGCAGCGAATATCCGGATGGCGGGAACAGGATGAAGTTGTCCGCAGAGAAGGCCAGCATGACGACAACGACGATCGGCGCCAGGATCAGAACATAGACCAGCGCCGCGAAGCTGGAGAGGACGCGCCCCGCCCCGGTCATCGCTGTAGCCTCCGCGCCACCAGGTTGGAGACAACGAGCAAGGCGAGCAGCAGGATGAGCGTGTAGATCGCCAGCACAGCAGCAACCGGCCAGTTGGTATTGGTCGTCGCCTGCTCGAAGATCTCGGTCGCCAGCACGAAGACGCGCCCGCCGCCGAGCAGCTTGGGCGTGATATAGGCCGACATCGAGAGTACGAAGCCCAGCCCCGCCGCCAGCGCGATCGCCGGCAGGCTGAGCGGCAGCGTGACGCGCCGGAACGTCCGGAACGGCGAGGCGCCGAGCGAGCGTGCCGCCTCCTCCAGCGTGCGATCAAGCCGGCCGAAGCCGGCGAGCAGCGCCAGGATCATGTAGGGCATGATGCTCTCGGCGAGGCCGATGGTGACGCCGGTCCAGTTGAAGACGAGCTTCAGCGGCGTCGAGATCAGGCCGAGCGATTGCAGCGTCGTGTTGACCAGCCCGCGATCGCCGAGAATGGCGAGCCAGCCGAAGACGCGCACCACGCCGGAGACCAGCATCGGCATGATCGCGACGACCGCGAGCAGGCCGCGGAAACGGGAATCGGTGCGGAACAGGAAGAGCGAGACGGGGTAAGCGAGACAGAGCGCGATCAGCGTCGAGACCGAAGATAGCCAGAGCGAGTTCAGCGTTAGTTCAAAGGTGAAACTATCATGGAAGGTCGCGCGCGCGGTCTCCAGCGACCAGGCCTCGACCATCGCCCCCGTTGGCCCGACCTCGTTGAAGGCGTTGCGGAACAACCCGAGCGACGGCCAGACATAGATGACGAGCAGGAACAGCGTCGCCGGGATCAGCAGCAGCCGCAGGCGGCGCGAGACGGTCATGTCGCCTCGCGCGCGAAGACGCGGCTCTCGGCCCGCGGCCAGACGATCGCGACCTCCGTCCCCTCGACCGGCGCTGTCGAGCCCGACGGCATCTCGACCGTGAGCTGACCGTCGGCGCCCTCTACCAGCACCTCGACATGGTCGCCGACGAAGACGCTGCGCAGCACGCGGCCCGTCAGCCGTGCCGTGTCGCCGCTCACCGGTTCGGAGACTGGGACGATCCGCATGCGCTGCGGCCGGACGAAGAGATCGGCATTCTCTACGAGCTCGACCGGCACGGCCTGTCCCCAGACGGTCGCTCGCCCCTGCCCATCCCGCGCCAGCGGCAGCACATTGGCGCGCCCGACGAACTCGGCGACGAAGCGCGTCGCCGGCCGGTCGTAGATATCCTCGGCGCTGCCGATCTGGGCGATGCGGCCGCGATGCATCACCGCGATCCGGTCGCACATGGTCAGCGCCTCGACCTGGTCATGCGTGACGAAGAGCGTGGTGATGCCAAGCGTGCGCTGGATCGAGCGGATTTCGTGGCGCATCGCGTCGCGCAGCTTGGCATCGAGATTGGACAGGGATTCGTCGAGCAGCAGGACCGAAGGCTGGATCACCAGCGCGCGGGCCAGGGCGACGCGCTGCTGCTGGCCGCCCGAGAGTTCCTTCGGCCGGCGCTGCTCCAGGCCGTCGAGCCGGACCAGCGCCAGCCCTTCCTGAACACGCTTGTCGATTTCGGCCCGGGAGGCGCCGCGCTCCTCCAGGCCGAAGGCGATGTTGCGGCCGACCGAGAGATGCGGAAACAGCGCGTAGGACTGGAAGACATAGCCCATGTTGCGCTTATGGGCCGGCAGCTTGGTGATCTCGCTGCCGTCGAGCGTCATCGTGCCGCGGTTCGGCTCGATCAGCCCCGCGAGCATGCGCAGGGTCGTGGTCTTGCCGCAGCCGGAAGGGCCGAGCAGCGCGACGGACTCGCCCTGCTCCACCGAAAGCGAGACGTCATCCACCGCGACGGAGTTGCCGTAGCGCTTCTGCAGCCCGGCGAGTTCGAGATAGCTCATCGCCCGCCGCTCAGCGTGCCGCTGCGATGACCTCGCGCCGCCAGCGGTTGTTCCACTGGTCGCGCACCTTCAGGATCTCGTTCCAGTCCACGCCGATCATGCGCGCGCGGTTCTCCGGCGAGGCGGCGGTCCGGGCCAGCGCCTTGGGATCGATCTGCGCCTTGCCGTTGGTCGGCGCATAGAACATCCGCTCCGTGAAGGCCTTCTGCGGGCCCTGCGACAGCGCATGCGCGACGAAGGCCGCCGCCGCAGCGCGGTTCTTCGAGCCGGCCGTCAGATTGATGGTGTTGACCTGAAAGACCGAGCCCTCGGGCGGCAGCAACGCATTGATCTTGCTGCCGGTCTGGTCCGAATAGAGCTGGGCCCGCGCGTTCCAGCCGGTCGCGACCTTGGCCACGCCGTTCAGAATCAGCGAATAGCCGTCCGGGTTGGGGTCGAAGGTCTTAACGCCCGGCGCGACCTCCTTCAGTTTCTTCATCGCGGCGTCGATCGACTTGCGGTAGTCGCCGCCTTCCATCTTCTCGGTCATGGCGGTCAGCGCCAGGCCCTGGATGTTCGGCGGCGCGGCAAGCGCGATCTGGCCCTTGAGGTCCGGCCGCCAGAGATCGGCGAGCTTGGCGAGCTGGGGCTTGAGTCCGGCGTCCTGGACGATGACGAGATGGTCGAAGGTCACTGCCGGGCCGAATTCACCGCCGGCCGCACGCGCCTCCGGCAGGAGCTCGTTCAGCACCGGAAATTCGGAGGGGTTGAGCTTCTCGAACAGTCCCTCGAGGTTGCCGATGCTGGAGGTGGTGACGTCCATGATCACCACGTCGGTCTGCGGGTCGGCCTTCTGCGCTCGCACGCTGCCGACCATCTGGGCTGAGGAGCCGCCGGGCACGAAGTTCACCTTCACGCCCGGATGCGCCTGCTGGAACGGCTCGATCACCGCCTTGGTGTAGTTGTCCTGGAAGATGCCCGCATAGGACATCAGCGTGATCTGCCCCGAGAGCGTCTGTGCCCGGAGAACGGCCGGCATCGCGATCGTGGCGAGACCGGACTGGATGACGAGGCGGCGGGTGAGCATGGCATAACTCCTGCTGTGACGCCGCCTCGGGCGGCTGGTGAGCGAGCTGTCGGCTCAGACCGGAATCTTGGCGGCGAAATGGGCTACGAAGCGCGCGACGACATCGCTCAGCTTCTCCGCCAGCTTCGCCCCCGTCTCGGCCGAGCAGAGCGTCGGATCGCCCTTGCCGACACCGTCATGATAGACCTCGTCGTATTCATGCGGCACCCCCACTTCGGCGCCGTCGAAGCTCGCGGTGCCCAGGCCCGTGAAGGGCAGGTCGAGGATGGGGTCGCGCTTCATCGGCTTGCCGGCCGGGATGAGGTCCTTGCGGATCAGCTCGGGGAAGAGGTGCAGCCCGAGGCTGGTCAGCGGGTCGGCGCCATGGCCGGAGACCTTCGCCGACGTTTCCGCGCCGACGATGCCCGGGAGCATGCCGTAGGCGATGCGCCAGAGATAGAGGCTCGGCAGCACGATGCGCTCGCGCTGGTAGAGCTCGCGTGCGACCTCGGAGATCGGCCCGACATTGCCGCCATGGCCGTTGATCACGATGATCCGGGTCAGGCCGTTGCGATGCAGCGAGTCGACCATCTCGGCGATCACGGCCGTCAGCGTGCTCTGCGAGATGGCGATGCCGCCGATCATGGGGCCGAACCAGTCCGCCCCGCCATAGGGCAGAACCGGCGCGACCAGCGTGCGCGTGCCGGCCTTGCTCGCCTGCAGCGCGGCAAGCTCGGCGATCTTCTCGGCCAGCAGATAATCGCCCATCGGCGCGTGCGGACCCTGGTCCTCGTGGCTGCCCATCGGCAGCAGGATCACCGGGTTGGACGCAAGAAGCTCGCGCGCCTCGCCGCCCGTGATCGTGCCCATATGGACGAGAGGGTCTGTCTTGGTAGCCATGGCTTAGGTCCTTCCTTGAATGGGCTTGGTTCGTCAGCGCTCGCTGGTGCGCGGGTCGAGGATGTCGCGCAGCGCGTCGCAGAGCAGGTTCATGGCGAGGATCGTCAGGGTCAGCACGGCACAGGGCCAGAGCAGCAGCAGCGGCGCCTGCTCCATGGTCGAGCGCGCCCCGCGGATCATCAGCCCCCAGGACGGTGCCGGCGGCACGACGCCGAGCCCCAGGAAGGACAGCCCGCTCTCGATCACCACGGCGGCTGCGACCGCCAGCGAGAACTGCACCAGCAGCGGCCCCGCGATATTGGGCAGCACGGTGCGGAACAGCAGATGCGACTGCGTGGCGCCGAGCGCCCGCGTCGCCTCGACATAGTCGCGCCCTTTGACCGCGATCACCTCGGCATAGGTCACCCGCGCAAAACCGGGCAGGTAGAGCACCGAGAGCACCAGGATCAGCGTCCCGGCCCCCGGCCCGAGCAGCGTCACCACCAGCAGCGCCAGCAGCACCGGCGGGAAGCACATGATGATCTCGACGCTGCGCACCGTGAGAAAAGCGCCCCAGCTGCGCGCCCAGCCGCCGATCAGGCCGAGCGTGATGCCGACGAGCCCGGCACACAGCGCCGAGACGAAGGCGACGGACAGGCTGGTGCGTGCGCCCCAGACCAGCCGCGAGAGCACGTCGCGGCCGAACTCGTCGCGCCCGAGCCAGGACCCCGCCATCGGCCCGGCCAGACGCTGCGCCACGTCCTGCTTGACGGGATCGGGCAGCGGCAGAAGCGGTGCCGTCAGGGCCATCAGCAGGATCACGGCGACCACGCCGCCGGGCAGCAGAAGCCGTGTGAATCCGCGCCGGCTCATGCGTGCTGCACCCGTGGGTCAATCGCCGCGTGCAGCAATTCGACGAGGAGGTTGATGAGCAGGAACAGCACCGAGATCGTCAGGATGATGCCGACCACCATCGGATAGTCGCGCCCCTCGACGGCGCGCAGCAGCGGCGTCGACAGGCCCGGCCAGTTGAAGACGTATTCGACCAGCACCGTACCGCCGAGCAAGGTTCCCATCTGGAGACCCAGCACGGTGACGACCGGGTTCAGCGCGTTGCGCAGCACATGCACGACGAGGACCCGTCGCGGCGAAAGTCCCTTGGCCTGCGCGGTCCGGACATAATCATGGGCGAGCGCGTCGAGTGTTGCAGCTCGCGTCATCCGGAACAGCACGGCCGCCAGCCCCTTGGCGATCGCCACCGCCGGCAGCGTCAGGAGCTTGAAATGCTGTGCAGGGTCCTGCGTGAGCGGAACGAAGCCGCCCGCCGGCATCAATCGCAGCGTCTGGGCCAGCAGCAGCACCAGCAGGGTGCCGACGACGAAGACCGGCACCGCCAGCAGCAGTGCGGTGATCCAGGAGGCGACGCGGTCGAAGGCGCCGCCGCGATGGACCGCGGCATAGACGCCCGAGGGCACCCCGATCACGAGCGCGATCAGGGTTCCCGACAGGATCAACTCCAGCGTGCGCGGCAGCCTGAGCGCGATCTCCTGGATGACGGGATAGTCGTCGATCAGGGATGTGCCGAGATCGCCCCGCGCCAGCCCCGCCAGGAAATGGCCGTACTGGACCAGGAGCGGCCGATCGAGCCCGAGCTTCTCGCGCAGTTCCTGCACCGTGGCCGGATCGGGCATGGCGCCCGAGGTCGACAGGAGCAGCTCGGCCGGATCTCCGGGCACCATATGCAGCGCCAGGAACACGATCGTCGCGACGACCCAGGCCATCGCCAGGGTCAAAGCCAGCCGCCGTCCGAGCCAGGCCGCGCTCATCCGAAATACGTCTCCTCGAGCTGGTTGCCGGAGGAGGTCGAGAGCGCACCGGGCAGGTTGGTGAAGCCTTGGATGCCCTTGTCCATGCCGTAGCCCTGCTGGCGCCAGGCGAGGCCGACGAGCGGCACCTCCTCGAGCGCGGCGCGCTGCATCTCCTTGTAGATCTCGACGCGCTTGGACTGGTCGAACTCGGCCCGCCCCTTGGCGAGCGCGGCGATGGTGCGCGGCGCATCGACCTTGAAGGAGCGGCCATGCGTCGGCGAGAGCGAGGTGTCGAGCACCACGGTCAATCCGTCCGGATCGTTGTTGTCCGAGGACACCCCGTGGATCGCCATGTCGTACTGGCCGCGCGAGCCGCGGCTCACCCGCGTCGACCAGTCCGGCAATTGCAGCTCCGCCTGGATGCCGATCGCCGCGAGATATTGCTGGACGATCTCGGCGGTATCCTTGTGCATGCCAAATTGGGCGGTCGCGAGCAGCGTCGTCTGGAAACCGTTGGCATGGCCGGCTTCCGCCAGCAGCGCCTTGGCCCGGGCCGGATCGTAGTTCCAGCCATGAGCCAGCTCCTTGTCATACCAGGGCGTGCCCTCGACGATCGGCACGCCTTCGAGCGGCTTGCCGCGCCCGAAGAAGGCGACCTTGACGATATCCTCGCGCTTCACCGCATGCGCGACGGCGCGGCGCACGCGCGGATCGTTGAAGGGCGGCTTGGTGCCGTTGAAGAGCACGTCCATGAACGGCCCCTCCTGGTTGTCGAGCTTCAGGCGCGGGTCGGCCTCGACCGTCGCCATCGACTGCCAGGGTACATACTCGATCATGTCGACATCGCCCGAGATCAGCGCCGCATTGCGCAGGTTCTCGTCGGCATAGACGATGAACTTGATGCCCTTCGCCTTCGGGATGCCCGGCTTGTAGAACTTGTCGAACGCGGCGAGCTCCACCGAGGTGCCGCGCTCCTGCCCGACGAGGCGGAAGGGACCCGCGCCGATCGGCTCGTTCGGACTCGATTTCCGCCAGATGACGAAGGTGTTGTAGTTGGCAAACCAGCTCGGCAGCGTCGCCTGCGGCCCCTTGGTGACGAGGCGGACCGTCTGCGGATCGGGAATCTCGACCTCCTCGATCAACTGGAACTGCGTCCGCATATAGGCGGTCGATTTCTCGCCGGCGATCTGCTCGATCGACCATTTCACGTCATCGGCGGTGACCGGCTCGCCATTGTGGAAGACGCAACCCTTGCGCAATTTGAAGACCCAGGCGCCCTCGGGATCGCGCGACCAGGACTCGGCGAGTTCGCCGCGCAGCTCACCCTTGGAATCGTAGGAGACGAGGCTGCGGTTGATCAGCATCTTGACGGTGCCGGCCGACGCCCCCGTCGAGACCCAGGGCTGGAGGTTCGGCGGAAAGGCCGACAGGCCGTAGCGGATGATGCCGGCGGCGCGCTGCGCACTCGCGGGGCGGATCAGGAAAGGCGAGGCCAGCAGCGGGCCGGCAAGGCCGGCACCAAGGACGGAACGGCGAGAGATGGTCATGGGCTGATCCTCTGCTGCTGGGTCCGGCTGTCCGCGGGCTTAGACCCTGTCGGTTCCCGTCGATGGCGGGAAGGGCGGAGCCGGGCTGATGCGAGCAATAACCGCGCCAGCGATCCGACAAGGCCGTCTGCGCCAGGCCGATCGGCCCGGTCTGCAGCTTCCTGTCGCGAAGGTGGCGTGCACGGTCATGCGGTTCCCCGGCACGGCTTCGCTATAGACGAATAGGCGAGCCGCGCTCTTGATGCGTCATGTATACGTGGCGGATTTTTTGCTGTCTACTCTCGACAGCCCTAGGAAAGACCGAAGGGGGCGCGTTGTCGATGGCAATGATCGAACAGAACGAGATGGCTGCCTTGCGCGGCAAGCCGACCCGGGAACGGGTCTATCTCTATGTGCGCGAGCAGATCCTGCGCGGCCGGTTCCTCGGCGGCTGCTTCATCGAGGAGGAGGAAATCTCCTCGGCGCTCGGCGTCTCGCGAACCCCCGTCCGCGAGGCTTTTCACCGCCTCGAAGCCGAGCGCTTCATCGACCTGCTGCCGCGTCGCGGCGCGCTCGTCCGGCAGGTGACGGCGCAGGAACTGCTCGACCTCTACGAGGCCCGGCGCATGATCGAGGGCCATGCCATCCGCCGCATCTGCCGCGAGGAGCTGCCGCTTCCGGCCGACATGCATGCGATCCTCGCGGAGTTGGAGCACCTGCCGCAGGGGGATTATTTCAACCGCGTCGAGCTCAACCGCGAATTCCATTTCGTGATGATCGCCGCGGTCGGCAATGTCGTGTTGTCCGAGCTCTACCAATCGCTCGGCGCACGGCAGCAGCGCGTCGCGATGACGGCCATCAACACCGACCCGAGCCGCATCGTGCGGATCAGCAGGGAGCATCACGCGCTGATCGCCGCCCTCTCCGAATGGGATGAGGAGAAGGCGCTGGCGATCCTTGAGCAGCATCTGCGCCCGATCGTCGGCGTGATCTCGCGGCTGCCGGAGCAGGCTGCCGAAATCTGACGCGTCAGGCCGGTTCCAGCAGATTCCGGATCGCACCGCGCCGCTCTCCGAGGTGCCGCAGCAGCGGGTCGAGATGGGGCACGCGGTCGCCGGCCGCCGCGAAGGGGGTCACCTCCCGCACCAGCGCATGAAGCTTGCCGGTGACGACGCCCAGCGGCGTGGCCTTGCGGATATCGACGGCTTGCGCCGCGACCATCAATTCGACCGCGGCGATCGCACAGCGAAGCGACGCGACCTCCCCCGTCTTGCGGGCAGCGAGCCCGGCCATGCCGGCCCGGTCGAGATTGCCATTCGAATGGCTGGAGCTGGCGAGCTCGTGCACGACCGGCGCAGTCGCGAGGCGCGCCTCGGAGGTGATCGCCTTATGGAACTGCGCCAGCCCGTTGAAGCCGGGCAGGCCGACGCCATCCTCCTCGATCAGTCCGACGGTCAGGCCCGACCAGAAG
>JAEWKP010000085.1 GCA_023393655.1 Pseudomonadota bacterium
CGCTGCCGCGCATCATCTGCCTCGACGATTTCGACCGCGGCATGTGCGGCTGGACCCAGCTCGTCGGCAATTACGAGGATACGCTGGACGCGATGCTGCCGGGCTATGCCCAGCACAGCCACGCCATCCTCTCGACCCTGCCGAACTGGTATTTCGGCTCGCATGGCGGCGTCGACGGCTCCTATGCGCTGAAGATCGCGACCAGGGCCAGGAAGGGCGCGCAGAACGTCGCGATCAAGCGCCTGACCTTCCGCAAGCCTGGCCCGATCCGGCTGGAGGCCTATTTCACCTTCAAGCCGGAGGCGACGGAGCTCGCGCTCTCTGAGACCGATATCCGTTCCTTCGGCTTCTTCTACGATCTCCAGATCGGCGACACCTCAGGGCCGGGCGACCGGGTGATGCCGCACTTGCGCTTCCTCAATGCGCAGGACGGGCAGCACATCCAGAAATGGCAGTTCAAGCGCAAGACCACGCCGATCAAGCCGATCGGCAGCGCGGGCAAGACGATCACGCATTACCACCTCGCTCCCGATGACTGGGAGGATCTGCCGGGCGGCGAGCAGCGGCTCTGCTACAACGAGATTCCGACCAAGGTGAACTGGCATTATCTGCGCTTCGATTTCGACCTCGCCGCGATGCAGGCGACACGGTTCCAGGTCAATGACCGGGTCTTCGCCATGGATGGCTATGACTGCATCCGAATCCCCGCGATGAAGAACCTGTGGTGCATGCTGAACCTCGCCTTCTTCGCGGAGACGGATACCGACAAGCGCGCCTTCGCCTATCTCGACTCCGTCTGCCTGTCGGGGGATTTCTGATGCTGCCCGAGAACCTCACCGCCGTCGTCGCCCGCAACGAGAGCTGGACGGCTGAAAGCGCGACCGAGCCATACGAGGCCGGCTGGGCGAAGGAGGCGATCGTCTTCGTGCGGGCGCTGAAGGCGCCGACAGGCCCGTTGCCGAAGGCGCGGATCGAGATCTCGGCCGATGGCCTGCACTGGTGCGCCGAGGGCTCGGAATTCGACCTGCCGGCCGCAAGGGACGCCGTCACCTTCCAGCGGGTCAGCCATTTCGGCAATTTCCTGCGCGTCGCCGCGTCGCTGCCCGATGGCGCCGAGATCACCGTGCTGGTGACGCTTCACCTGAAGGCGTGATCCGCCGATAGGGCCATGGCCGAACGAGGCCGTGGCCAAAGCGCCGGATGCGCGAGAGCGCATGCCCGTTCCGCCGCTCCGGCTCTTGCCGTTTCCGGGAAAGCAGCCTCCCTTGCGGGCGGGAGGACTGGACGATGGATAGGAACCGCTTGGCCGCACGGCTGATCGACGAGCATGACCGCAACGAGAAATTCCGGCCGTTCGCCGCGGAGAACGGCATCGCCTCGCTCGACGATTCCTATGCCGTGCAGGAGCGCTATGTCTCGCTGCTGAAACCGCGCTGCGGGGCTGCCGTCGGCTACAAGATCGGCCTGACCTCGCAGCGCATGCAGGCGATGTGCGGCATCGGTCATCCGATCGCTGGCGTCGTGCTGGCCGACCGGCTGCATCATTCCGGCGCGCGCCTCGCCATCGCCGATTACGGCCGCATGGGCCTCGAATTCGAGATCGCGGTGCGCATGGCCAGCGATCTTCCCGCCGGCGGGCCGGCCTGGACGCAGGAGAGCATAGCCGAGCATGTCGCCGGCGTCTGCGCCGCGATCGAGATCGTCGACGACCGGGCCGCCGATTATGCCGAGCTCGACGTGCTCTCGCTGGTCGCCGACAATTCCTGGAATGGTGGCGTGATCCTGTCGACATTCTGCAGCGACTGGCCGGCGCTGGACGCCGTCTCGGGCACGATCAGCCGCAATGGGACGGAAATCGACCGTGGCTATGGCCGGGACGCGCTGGGCCATCCCTTCGCGCCGCTCGCGTGGCTCGCCAATGCGCTGGCGGCGAAGGGCCAGAGCCTGCGCGCCGGCGAGATCGTGATGACCGGCAGCCTCGTCACCACCCGTTTCCCGACCGACAGCGAAACCTATCGCTTCGAGCTCGAAGGCATCGGCGCCGTCGAGCTCAACGTCACCGCCTGAGTGCCGGAGCTCACGATCATGACGTCTCGCCTCGCTGCCCGGATGGGCCGGGTCAAGCCTTCCGCCATCCGCGAACTCCTGCGGCTCGGCGCCGATCCCAGCGTGATCTCCTTCGGCGGCGGCTATCCCGACGCCTCGCTGTTCCCGATCGCGGGGCTGGACGAGGTCTTCCGCAAGACGCTGGTCGAGAACGGACAGGAGGTGCTGCAATACACCGTCTCGAACGGTATGCCGCTGCTGCGCCGCCAGATCGCCGAGCGAATGACGCGCGACGGCGTGCCCTGCACCGCCGACGAGGTGCTGATCCTCCAGGGCGGCCAGCAGGGGCTCGACCTCGTCGCCAAGATGCTGATCGACAAGGACGACATCATCGTCGTCGAGGACCCGACCTTCCTGGGCGCACTGATCGCCTTCAACCCCTGCGAGCCGCGCTATGTCACGGTCGGCATGGACGAGGACGGCATGGATGTCGAGGCGCTCGACGCGGCGCTGAAGGCCAATCCGGGCGCGAAGTTCATCTACACCGTCCCGGACTTCCACAATCCGACCGGGGTCACGATGAGCCTGGAGCGGCGCAAGCGGCTGGTCGAAATCGCCAATGCCCATGACATCATCATCCTCGAGGATTCGCCCTATCGCGAGATCCGCTTCGAGGGCGAGCGCATCCCGCCGATCAAGAGCTTCGACACCGAGGGCAGGGTGATCTATCTCGGCAGCTTCTCGAAGATCCTGGCACCGGGCCTCAGGCTCGGCTGGGCCGTCGCCTCGACCGACCTGATCGAGCAGCTCGGCCTGCTCAAGCTCGCGGCCGATACGCAGACGAGCACGCTCAACATGGCGGTGGCCTCGCGCTTCCTCGCGGAATACGACATCGACGCGCATATCGCGACGATCCGCAGCGCCTACCGTCACAAGAAGAGCCTGATGCTCGACACGATCCGGCAGAGCTTCCCGCAGGAGATCGCCTGCACCGACGCGAGCGGCGGGCTCTTCACCTGGCTGACCTTCCCCGAAGGCTTCGACGCCGCCGCCTTCATGCTCGACCATGCCTTGCCGGAGGCTCGCGTCGCCTATGTCCCCGGCGCGACCTTCTTCGCGCTCGACGAGCGGCCGAACCATGCCCGGCTGAGCTACTCGACCCAGACGGATGAGCGGCTCGTCGCCGGCATTGCGGCGCTCGGCAACGTCCTGAAAAGCCGTATGGGGGGTCGCCGCTGAAGCCGACCCCAATCGAAACCGGCAAGCCGCCCCTTCGCGGCAGATGAGGAACGCACCATGCCCGTGATCATCCATTCCGCCCCGAAGAGCGACCTGACACAGGCCGAGATCGAGCGCTGGCGGGCGATCCCCGTCGCGGTCGCGGTCGATCTCGGCCGCAATCTCAATCAGATCGACCCGGCGATCCGTCCGCTGATGCCGCCCGGCCAGCAGCCGCGCCTGTTCGGGCGGGCGGTCACCGCCTTCTGCGAGGCGCCGGATTTCGGCTCCGTCGTGCGCGCGATGGACGCGATCGGCCCCGGCGACGTCCTCGTCATCGCAGCGGCGGGCCATGCCGAAAGCGCGATGATCGGCGAGATCCTGGGCGGGCATATCCGCCGCAAGGGTGCCGCCGGCCTGGTCTGCGACGGAGCGATCCGCGATGTCGGGACGCTCGCCGGCTGGACGGATTTCTCGGTCTTCACGCGCTCGGTGACGCCGCGTGGCCCGTCCTCGGCGGAGCGGGGCGAGATCAACCGGCCGGTGACGATCGGCGGGGCGATCGTCTCTCCCGGCGATCTCCTGATCGGAGACGATGACGGGCTGGTCGCATTGACGCCGGCGACGATCCGCAACCGCATCGCCGATGCCGAAGCCCGGCTGGTGCTCGAGGCGAAATGGGAGGCGGCCCTGCAGGCAGGGGAAAGCGCTGAAGCCGTCTTCGGCCTGACGCCGCCCTGAGAAAAGGCGCTCCGCCGAGGGGATCGCCGGGTCCTCACGAGGCTGACGCCGCCGCGAGTGCGGCGTCAGGCCGTCCGGGGATCAGGCGACGGCTGCGACCAATCCGTCGTTGGCCTTGTCCTGCCCTTCGAAGCTCGCCATTGCCGCGGCGACGCCACCGCTGCGATGCGGCACGCCGGCCGCCGACAGGCCGAGCTCGACGCCCGACAGCGCGCCGAGCAGGCTGAGTTCGTTGCACTCGCCGAGATGGCCGATGCGGAAGACCTTGCAGGCGACCTTGCCGAGGCCGGAGCCGAGCGAGATGTTGTACTTCTCCAGCGCGATCTTGCGGAAGCGGTCGGCGTCATGGCTGGGTGGCATCAGCACGGCGGTCAGGACCGGCGAATATTCGTCCGGGTTCTGGCAGAGCACTTCCAGCCCCCACGCCTTGACCGCGGCGCGGCAGGCGGCTGCCAGGCGCTGGTGGCGGGTGAAGACGTTGGCGAGCCCTTCCTCCTGCAGCATGGCGAGTGCTTCCTTGAGCCCGTAGAGCAGGTTCGTCGCGGGCGTGTAGGGGAAGAATCCACTGGCGTTGATCTTCACCATCTCCTGCCAGTCCCAGTAGGAACGCGGCAGCTTGTTGGTCTTCGACGCCGCAAGCGCCTTTTCGGAGACGGCGTTGAAGCCGAGACCCGGCGGCAGCATCAATCCCTTCTGCGAGCCGGAGACGGTGACGTCGACCTGCCATTCGTCGTGGCGGTAATCGACCGAGGCGAGCGAGGAGATCGTGTCGACCATGAACAGGGCGGGGTGGCCGGCGGCGTCGATCGCCTTGCGGATCTCGGCGACACGGCTGGTCGCACCGGTCGAGGTCTCGTTATGGACGACCATCACCGCCTTGATCTTACGGGTCTTATCCTCGGCGAGCTTCGCCTCGATCGCGGCGGGATCGGCGCCGTGGCGCCAATCGCCGGGAATAAACTCGACCGCGATGCCGAAGCGCGTGGCGATCTGTTTCCAAAGCGTGGCGAAATGGCCGGTCTCGGCCATCAGGACGGTATCACCGGGGGAGAGCGTATTGGTGATTGCCGCTTCCCAGGCACCGGTGCCGGAGGAGGGATAGATCACAACCGGCTGGCTGGTCTTGAAGACGGCCTTGGAGCCTTCCAGGACCTCCTTGCCGAGCGCGCCGAACTCCGCGCTGCGGTGGTCGATGATCGGCATCGCGATCGCGCGCAGGATGCGGTCAGGGATCGGGCTCGGGCCGGGAATATGTAGGAAGTGACGACCCTGCATGATGTTGTATCCTCCCTTCGGCGGATGTTGCGCCGCCGTTTGATCCTATTTTGCATTCATTTTTTGGAAGATCAAGCTTATCATGTAATTCAGATTGGCGAGAAGCTGGGCTCGACAGCCGGTGCGAGCGAGCTTAGCTGGAGGTCATGAGCGAGATAAGCATGAATGCACATGAGGGCCGGAGTCGCGAGGCTGTGGAGGCAGCCAAGTCGTCGGGGACGCTTCACGGCGAGTTGCTGGCGGCGCTGCGCGATTTCATCGTCGAGGGACATCTGGAAGATGGTGTGCGTATCCCCGAGCGCGCGCTTTGCGAGCGCTTCAGCATTTCGCGGACGCCGCTGCGCGAGGCGCTGAAGGTCCTTGCTGCGGAAGGGTTGATCGAGCTGCTTCCCAATCGCGGCGCGCGCGTGCGCGAGCTGAGCGCGGCCGATCTGCGCGAGCTTTTCGATGTCATGGGCGGACTGGAATCGCTGGCCGGGCGCCTGGCTTGCGAGCGCATAACCGACGCTGAAATCGCCGAGATCGAGCGGGTGCACCATGAAATGTACCATTTCTACCTGCGTCGGGACGTGCACGGCTATTTCCGCTGCAACCAGGCCATCCACCAGATGATCGTGGCGGCTGCGGGCAACGCGCTGCTGGCGTCGACCTATGCGGGCTTGGCCGGCCGCATCCGGCGCGTCCGTTATGCCGCCAACCTGGCGAAGGACCGCGACAGGCTGAGCGAGGCGATGCGCGAGCATGAGGCGATCCTGGACGCGCTGCGTCGGCGCGCGGGCGGCGAGTTGAGCGATATCCTGTTTCTGCATCTCCGGAACAAGCTGAAGGCCGCCCAGCCTTCGGTCTGAGCGCAGGCCGCCTCCGAATCGGCGGGCCTGCGATCGTGACGGGGAGGGCAAGGCGGAGGGTTTCGTTCTCAATTTGGCAAGCTTGATCTTTTAGATTGAATGCAAAATTTTTTGGTCTAGGCTTCCGCCGATGGCGCCGTCAGAGCGCGATGAAGGGAGAGAAAGACCATGAAGCAGCATTGGCTCGCCGCTACCCTGTCGCTCGGTGCCATCGCGCCGGCCGCCGCCTGGGAGCCGACGAAACCGATCGAGATCATCGTGCCGTTCTCGGCAGGCGGCGCCTCCGACCAGATGGCGCGCACGATCCAGGGCATCATCCAGAAGCACCAGTTCACCAAGCAGCCGATCATCGTCGTCAACAAGCCGGCCGCCGGCGGCGCCGAGGGCATGCTCGACATCCAGAAATCGGCCGGGGATCCGCACAAGCTGATCACGACCTCGAGCGGCATCTTCATGACGCCGATGGCGACGAAGCTGCCGCTGAGCTGGACCGACTACACCCCGGTCGCGATGATGGCGCAGGATTCCTTCCTGCTCTGGGTCAATGCGAAGTCTCCCTACAAGACGGCCGGCGATTTCATGGCGGCGGCGAAGGCCGCGGCGACCCCGCTGAAGGTCGGTGGCACCTCGTCCAAGCGCGAGGACAACCTGATCGTCTTCGCGGTGGAGAAGGCGATCGGCGCCAAGGTCGCGTATATCCCCTATACCTCGGGCGGGCAGGCCTCGACCCAGCTTTCGGGCGGCCATGTCGAGGCCAACACCAATAATCCGGCCGAGGATCTCGCCAACTGGCGCGGCGGCGCCACGCGGCCGCTCTGCGTCTTCGCCGAGCAGAAGATGGCCTATACGGAGAAGGTGGCGGAAGGGCTGTCCTGGGCCGATATCCCGACCTGCGCCTCGCAGGGGCTCGATGTCAGCTACCAGATGTTGCGCGGCATGTTCATGCCCGGCAAGGTCACCAAGGAACAGCAGGCCTTCTATGCGGCGATGTTCAAGAAGGTCTCCGACTCGGCGGAGTGGAAGGAATACCTCGCCCGCAACGCGCTGGTTCCCGATTACCGCGACGGCGAGGCCTTCGTGACCTTCCTCAAGGCCGACGAGGCGAGGCATGCCAAGCTGATGACCGAAGCCGGCTTCATGGCGAAGTGAGCGGCCGGAGCCTGTCCGCGGCGCTCCGAAGCGCGGACGGGCTCCAGGCCGTTCCTGCATCGCATCGTCTTGGTGCGAGCCGGCATCCGCTTCGTTCGAGCATGCTCTGGCCCGCACCCCTTGCACGACAATCGACCATCAGGACCGCCGTGCACGAGGCGGGCGAAAGGTGACCATGTCGCAGCCGACCGAAACCACCGAAGCTTCGCCCGGCCTGTCGCGGCGGCCCGTCGAGATCCTGACGGCGCTGGCGCTGATCGCGCTGGGTGTCGTCGTCCTCTACGATTCCTATGGCCGCGGTGCCGGCTGGGATGGCGGGCCGCAGAACGGCTTCTTCCCGGCCCGCATCGGCTGGATCTTCATGGCGGCGTCCCTGTTCATCCTGTGGAGCGCCGTCCGCGGCCACGACAACACCGTGATCGTCACCTATGCGCAGCTCGGCCTGGTCGCCCGCGTGCTCGGGCCGCTCATCGTCTTCGTGGCGCTGATCGCGCCGCTCGGGATCTATGTGGCATCGGCGATCTTCATCGTCGCTTTCATGGCAACAATCGGCCTGTCGCGCTGGTGGTCGATCCTGCTGACTGCGGCGATCGTGCCGCTCGCCTGCTTCTGGGTCTTCGAGCTGCAGTTCCGCGTGCCCCTGCCCAAGGGGCCGCTCGAAGCCATGCTCGGTTATTGAGGGCGACCGATGGACAATCTTTCCTCGCTTCTCAGCGGCTTCGAACTCGCCCTGTCCTGGCACAATGTCGGCTTCATGGTCATCGGCGTGGTCCTCGGGATCGTCGTGGGCGTGCTGCCGGGCCTCGGCGGGCCTAACGGCGTGGCGATCCTGCTGCCACTGACCTTCGGCATGGATCCGACCTCCGCGATCATCCTGCTCTCCTCGATCTACTGGGGTGCGCTGTTCGGCGGTGCGATCACCTCGATCCTGTTCAACATTCCCGGCGAGGCCTGGTCGGTGGCGACCACATTCGACGGCTACCCGATGGCGGTGCAGGGCCGGGCGGCGGAAGCGCTTACCGCTGCGTTCACGGCCTCCTTCATCGGCGCGCTCTCGGGCGTGGTGCTGATCACCTTCGTCGCGCCGCTGGTGGCCTCGTTTGCGTTGCGGTTCGGCCCGGCCGAGTTCTTCGCGGTGTTCCTGCTGACCTTCTGCTCCTTCGTCGGGATGGGCCGCGACAACCGCGCCAAGATCATCGCCGCGCTCTGCATCGGCTTCCTGCTCGCCGCCGTCGGGCTCGACTCGATCTCCGGCGACCTGCGGATGACCTTCGGCTCGAACGAACTGATGCGCGGCTTCGACTTCCTCGTCGTGGTCATCGGCCTGTTCGGCGTCAGCGAGATATTGCTCACGGTCGAGGAGGGGCTGGTCTTCAAAGGCAAGCAGGCCAGGATCGACCTCAAGGTCGTGCTGAAGACCTGGGCCGGCCTGCCGCGCTACTGGGCGACGCTGTTGCGTTCGGCCGTGGTCGGCATGTGGATGGGCGTGACGCCGGGCGGTGCCATCGCCGCCTCCTTCATGGGCTATGGTCTCGCCAAGCGCTTTTCGAAGCGCGGCAAGAATTTCGGCAAGGGCGAGATCGAGGGCGTGCTCGCGCCGGAAACCGCGGCCCATGCCGCCGGCACCAGCGCGCTCCTGCCGATGCTGGCGCTCGGCATTCCCGGCTCGGCGACGGCGGCGGTGCTGCTTGGCGGCCTCCTGGTCTGGGGATTGCAGCCGGGGCCGATGCTCTTCGTCGAGCAGAAGGATTTCGTCTGGGGGCTGATCGCCTCGATGTATCTCGGCAATATCGCCGGCCTCGTCATCGTGCTCGCCACGGTGCCGCTCTTCGCGGCGGTGATGCGGATCCCGTTCTCCTTCGTGGCGCCGGTGATCCTGATCGTCTGTGCGATCGGCGCCTACACCATCTCCAACTCGATCTTCGACATCTGGCTGATGCTGATCTTCGGCATGGTCGGCTATCTCTTCAAGAAGCTCGACTATCCCCTGGCCCCGCTGGTGCTCGCGCTGGTGCTGGGTGATCGGGCCGAGGATGCCTTCCGCCAGGCGCTGCTCGGTTCGGGCGGCTCGCTCGGCGTGTTCTGGGCCAATGGTCTCGTCGGCACCCTTGTCGTGCTGGCCCTGCTGCTGCTCTTCTGGGGGCCGGTCGGGGACCTGATCGCGGCGCTGCGCGGGCGGCACCGGCCCAAGACCGCCGAGGCTGCGGAATGAACCAGACGGCACTTCCCCGTTCGCATAGCCGCAATCTCGGCTTCGAGCGCCGGCTTGCCCAGACGCTCGAAGGCGAGGTCCGCTTCGATGCCTTCACCCGCGGGCGCTATGCCACCGATGCCTCGATCTACCAGATCCTGCCGCAGGGCGTGGCCTTTCCGAAGAGCGAGGCCGATATCGCGGCGGCGCTGACGATCGCGGCCGAGCACGGTGTGCCCGTGATCGCGCGCGGCGGCGGCACCTCGCAGAACGGCCAGCCGATCGGCGAAGGGCTGGTGCTCGACCTGAGCCGGCATTTTCGCGACATCAGGGACTACGACCCGGCGGCAGGGACGATCTCGGTCGCGCCCGGCATCGTCCTGGAACGGCTCAACGCGCATGTGAAGAAGGACGGCCTGTTCTTCCCGGTCGAGCCCTCGACGGCAAGCCGCTGCACCATCGGCGGCATGGCCGGCAACAACTCGTCGGGCGCGCGCTCGCTGCGCTACGGCAAGATGGTCGACAACGTGATCGCGCTCAAGGCGCTGTTCCATGACGGCGAGCCCTTTGCGCTCGGCACAGGCGCCGTCCGTGATAACGCCTCGCCGCGGGCGCGCGACCTGATGGCGCAGATGCTGGCGCTGGCCGGAGAGCATCGCGAGGCGATCGAGACGATCTTCCCGAAGGTGCAGCGGCGGGTCGGCGGCTATAATCTCGACGAGCTGATCGTATCGCAGCCGAACCTGTCGCACCTGCTCGTCGGCTCGGAAGGCACGCTTGCGATCACCACGGAAGCGACGCTGAAACTCTCAGCCCTGCCGCAGCATCGCGTCATGGGCGTCTGCCATTTCCCGAATTTCCGCGCGGCGATGGAGACGACGCAGCATATCGTCGCGCTCGGCCCGGTCGCGGTCGAGCTCGTCGACAACAATGTGCTGGTGCTCGGCGCCGATATCCCGCTCTTCGTGCGCACGCTCGCCGATATCACCAAGGGCCAGCCGAACTGCCTGCTGCTGGTCGAGTTTGCCGGCGATGATCTCGCGGATCTCAAGCGGGACCTGAAGCGGCTCGACCAGTGCATGGCCGATCACGGCTTTCCCGATGCGGTGGTGGAGGTGGTCGAGCCGGCCCGGCAGAAGCCGGTCTGGGACGTGCGCGAGGCCTGCCTCAACATCATGATGTCGATGAAGGGCGACGGGAAGCCGGTCTCCTTCATCGAGGATTGCGCGGTACCCCTCGAGCACCTGGCCGATTACACCGATGCGGTGACGGCCCTGTTCGAGAGGCACGGCACGCGCGGCATCTGGTATGCCCATGCCTCGGTCGGCTGCCTGCATGTGCGGCCGATCCTGAACATGAAGACGGAAACGGGCGTCAAGGCGATGCGCGGCATCGCCGAGGAAGCCTGCGAGCTCGTCCGCCGCTTCAAGGGCTCGTTCTCGGGCGAGCATGGCGACGGCATCTCGCGCTCGGATTTCGTCGAGCCGATGTTCGGGGCACCGCTGACACGCGCCTTCGAGGCGGTCAAGGACGGGTTCGATCCCGACAACAGGCTGAACCCCGGCAAGATCGTCCGGCCCTATCATATGGATGACCGCAGCCTGATGCGCTTCGCGCCGGGCTATGCCACGCCGATCCCCGCGCAAACGGCGCTCGACTGGTCAGACTGGGGCGGCTTCGGCGGCGCGGTCGAGATGTGCAACAACAACGGCACCTGCCGGAAGATGGCCGGCGGGACGATGTGCCCGTCCTGGCGCGCGACGCAGGACGAGCAGCATGTGACGCGCGGCCGGGCCAATACGCTCCGGCTCGCGATCTCCGGGCAGCTCGGCCCCGATGCCTTCACCTCGCCGGAGATGAAGGAGACGCTCGATCTCTGCGTCTCCTGCAAGGGCTGCAAGCGCGACTGCCCGACCGGCGTTGACATGGCCCGGATGAAGGTCGAGTTCCTGCATCATTATCACGCGAAGCATGGCCTGCCGCTGAAGGAGCGCCTGATCGCCTTCCTGCCGCGCTATGCGCCGCTTGCCGCCAAGCTCGCGCCCTTGATGAACCTGCGCGACCGCATCCCGCTCCTGGCGAAGCTGAGCGAACGCCTACTCGGCTTCTCGGCGCGGCGCTCGCTGCCGGTCTGGCGCAAGCCCTGGCGCGAGGCGTCCGCTCCGGCGGACGCCGCGGCGGTTCAGGGCGATGGCCGCGACATCGTGCTCTTCGGGGATACCTTCAACCGCTATTTCGAGCGCGAGAACCTTGAGGCCGCCGAGCGCGTGCTCAAGGCCGGCGGCTACCGCCTGCATCGCGTCGAAGCCGCCGGTGGCGGGCGGCCGCTCTGCTGCGGGCGCACCTTCCTGTCGGCCGGGCTGGTCGAGGAAGCCCGGGCGGAAGCAAGGCGGACGGTCGATGCGCTCGCGCCCTTCGTCGCGAAGGGCGCACGCATCGTCGGGCTCGAACCCTCCTGCCTGATGAGTTTTCGTGACGAGTTCGCGGCACTCCTGCCCAAGGCCGAGGTCGCGCCGCTGGCGACGGCCGCACTGCTGATCGAGGAATTGCTGGCGGCCGACATGGCGGCGGGCAAGACGACGCTCCCGCTCGGCGATCAGGGCGGGCGCGTCGCGCATCTGCACGGGCACTGCCACCAGAAGGCCTTTGACGCGATGGGAGCGGTCGAGAAGACGCTGCGGGCCGTGCCGGGCCTCGATGTGCGCCCGATCGAGTCGAGCTGCTGCGGCATGTCCGGCGCCTTCGGCTATGGCGCGGCGACGATCGACGTCTCGCTGGCGATGGGCGAGCTCTCGCTCCTGCCGGCGGTGCGCAAGGCTGGCGCCGACGATCTCGTGGTGGCCGACGGCACGAGCTGCCGCCACCAGATCCATGACGGCGCGCAGCGCGAGGCCGTGCATGTCGTGCGGGTGCTGGCCTCGGCGCTTCAGTCGCAGAGCGCGATGCGCTGAAGCTCGCCCTGTGGCCCGCCGATCAGCTTGAGCCGGCGGGCAGAGACCGTGCCGACCGGTTTCAGGCGGCGTTCTGCTTGTGCCAGTCTTCCAGATAAGCCAGCACGGTGTCGAGATCGGAGACGTCGACATAGCGGCGGCCGAGATCGCGAAGATTGTCGCGATGCGGCTGCTCCTCGATGTCGCCGACGCAATCCTCGGGCACGATGGTGCGGTAGCGATAGCTGAAGCTGTCGATCGAGGTGGCGCGGATGCAGCCCGAGGTGTTGCAGCCGGTCACGATCACCGTGTCGACGCGCTCCTTGTTGAAGTAGTCGCTGACGCCGGTGTTGAAGAAGATCGAGGGTGCCTTCTTGCAGACCGTCAGATCGTAGGCGGGGTCGTGGATGCGCGGGTCGAAGGCGGCGCTCGGATGGTCGTGCCGGAAGGTCTCGCGCACGGCGGTGATCTTCCAGTAGGGCATCTCGCGCTCGTTCATATAGGCCGTGTTGCAGTTCGCGACCGGCACGTTGTAGCGGCGCGCCACCTCAAGCAGCCTGGCGGTGTTCTCCACGGCGCGCATCACGAGCGGGGCTCCGCCGAGCGGATATCGGGCATCGGTGAAGCCTGTCTGGAAATCGACGACGACGATGCCGGGCTTCTTGCCGAAGCCGACCGGAATCTCGCCGTAGCTTCTGTTCTGATAGTCGTCCGTCATGGCTTCCTTTCTCCCTGCAAGCATGCGTGTCCCGATCCGGGCACGGTATTCTCTTGAAAAAATCAGGCAAGATTGTTTTTTATGGAGCCGGCACGCCGACCGGGCGAGGCAGCACAGAGGGGAGCGGATAGGTGGGGGCAGAGATGAAGCAGGCCTCGCGCTCCGAGCGCCAGCAGCAGGCGCGCAGCGTCGCGACCTATGAGCGACTGATCGGGGCGACGCTCGATGTGATCCATGATGTCGGCTACCACGCGGCGACGACGCAGGAGATCGCCGAGCGGGCGCAAGTGTCGCGCGGAGCGCTGCTCTACCATTTCCCGGCCCGGGCCGACATCATCCTGGCGGCGATGGAGCGATTGCTCGACGACGGCACCGCGGAGATCCGCGCCGTTGCCCGGCGCGTCCAGAACGGGGAATTGTCGCTCGAAGGTTTCGTGGGCTTTGTCTGGGAGCTGTTTTCCGGCCGCGTCTTCTATCTCTCGCTGGAGATGATCACCGAGGCGCGCAACGATGCCGGTCTGCGCGAGCGGATGGTTCCCGTCGTCAAGCGCTTCCACGGGGCGCTCGATTCGACCTGGGTGGAATTCTGCAATCCGGAGAAGCGCACGGCCCGGGAGGCGCGCATCATCCTCAACCTGACGGTCTGCCTGGTGCGCGGCATGGGCGTGCAGACCGTGCTGCGCCAGGACCCCGGCTATTTCGCCGATATGATCGCGGCCTGGAAAGCGCTGCTGCCGCAGATCGTCGAGGGCAGTGCGGGAGACGCGATGTTCGGCGGCCCTGCGTTTCGGAAACGCTGAACCAAGCCTGCGCGGCGAGCGGAAGCCCCGGCTTACGAAATCTCCGCCAGCAGCCCGTGCCCGCCGGAGGCGCGCAGGAAATGCAGCAGGTCCGACAGTCCCTCGCCCAGCAGGGTCACATGCGAGCGCATCATCTGCGCAGCCTGGACGCCGTCGCCCCGCAGGATGGCATCCATCACGCGCTCGTGCTCGGGGATGGAGGAGTACATCCGCCCCGGCTGGTAGGTGATCGTGCGGCGATAAGGCGAGATCTTCAGCGTCAATCGCCGCAACTCGTCCTGCAGGATGCGGTTGTGGCTGGCGGCGGCGATCAGCTCGTGGAAAACGAGATTGGCCGCATAGAAGGCCTCGGCATCCTCGGCCGCCGCGGCTTCGGCGCAGGTGCGATGCGCCGCCTGGAGGAGCGCCCGCTGCTCCGGCTGGATGCGGCGCGCGGCCTGGGAGGAGGCGAAGGCCTCCAGCTCGGCGACCACCCCGAACGCGTCCAGAAGGTCGGCAAGCGACATCTGCGCGACCTGCAGCCCCTGACGGCCGCGCGACACCACGAGACCGCTGGCGGCGAGGCGCTGCAACGCCTCGCGCACGGGTGTGCGCGACATGCCGAACTGCTCGGCGAGCTGGCGCTCGTCCAGTTTGTCGCCCGGTCGGCGGATCCCCTTGAGGATTTCCTCCTCGAGGCGGGTGACCACTCCGGCCGAAAGCGATTCAGGCTCTTCTGGCGTCATCGATCCGTTCATTCGCGCCATCAGGTCAGCGCCTCACCGGCTGTCTGCCGAGTAAAATCTGTTCGCGACCATCTCCGCGAGCGCCACAAGCCCATAGAGGAGCAGGCCGCAGATGCAAAGCACCACGATGGCCGCCATCGACACCTCGGTATCGGCGCGCGCCGTCGCGAAGATGATGAGATAGCCGAGCCCGGCCTGCGCGGTGATGAACTCGCCGATGATCACGCCGATGATCGCCAGCGTGATCGCGATCTTCATGCCGCTGAAGATATGCGGCAGCGCGGTCGGGAACCGCACGCTGGTGAAGATCTGCCATTCCGTGGCCGTCAGCGAGCGGCACAGCCTCAGGATGCCGCGGTCGACGCTCAGGAAGCCGGCGGTGGTCGCGATGACCATCGGGAAGAAGGCGATGAATATCGAGAACGCGATGCGCGATTGCGAGCCGACCCCGAGCCAGATGATGAAGAGCGGTGCCAGCGCGATCTTCGGGATGAGCTGGAAGAAGATCAGGTTCGGGTAAAGTGCCTCGCGTGCCATGTCCGAATAGGTGATGAGGACCGCGATCGCGACGCCGAGCAGGACCGCAAGCAGAAAGCCTACGGCGGATTCCAGTGTGGTCGGCACCGCATGCATCAGCAGGATGTCGTAGCGGGCAACGATATAGCGCGCGATCGAGATCGGCGACGGCAGGATGACGGAGGGGACCTGGAAGATCGTGACGTAGAGCTGCCAGGCCGCCAGTACGAAAAAGGCCAGGCCGAGCGGCAGGACGATGCTGCTCAGGCCGGCGGAACCCCGGAAGCGGCCGGTATCTGACGCCGGAAGGACGGCGCCGGTCTCGGTGCCGATGGTGAGCTTTGCCATGCTGGACCTCACTCGATGACGCTGACGGCGGCGGGGCTCGAAGCGGGCCTGGGCGCGTCTTGCCCATGACCGTGCCCATGCGCGGCTTCGATGGTCAGACGCAGCTCCCGGCAGACCTGGGCGAATTCCTGCGTTTCCTCGATCTCGAAGCGACGCGGCCGGGGGAACGGCATCTTCTTGTCCAGGATGATCGTCGAGGGCCGCCCGCCCATCACCACCACCCGATCGGACAGGAAGGCGGCTTCGCGGATCGAATGGGTCACGAAGATTACGGTCTTGCGGTAGGTCTCGAGGATCTCCGAGAGGGCGACATTCATCTGGTCGCGGGTGATGGCGTCGAGCGCGCTAAACGGCTCGTCCATCAGCAGGATTTCGGGATCGTGGATCAGCGCCCGGCAGATCGCAACGCGTTGGCGCATGCCGCCCGAGAGCTCGCCCGGCTTCTTGTGCTCGAAGCCGGCGAGGCCAACCATCTTGAGCAGGGCGTGGGCCCTGTCGCGATAGGTCTCCATCGGCAGCTTCAGGATGCGGATCGGGAAGAGCACGTTCTCCAGCGTGCTCTTCCACGGCAGCAGCGTCGCATCCTGGAAGATGATGCCGATGTCGCGGCGCGGCGATGCGACGGGCTCGCCCGCCAACGTGATCGAGCCCGATGTCGGCCGCTCCAGCCCGGCGATCATCATCAGCAGCGTCGACTTTCCGCAGCCCGATGGGCCGAGCAGCGAAACGAATTCGCCCCTCGCCACGTCGACCGACGCGGAGGCGACCGCATGGATCGGCGACTGCCGCGTGAAATAGGTCTTCTGGACATCCGTGGCCGAGACGAGAGGTGCCTCGGCCACGGGATGCGCCACCTTGGGTGCCAAACTCAGCATCGGGTTGTCGCCTCGTGCGATGGGTCGGTCATGAGCCGACATATTTGCGGAACGGCGCGGCGCTCTTCTCAGCCGCCGCCAGCTCTTCCGGTGTCAGCTTGAGCTTGCCGATGAAGTCATTGGTGAACAGCGTGCCGACATCCGGCTTCACCGCTCCCTCGCCAGCTGCATATTTCATCACGAGATCGGCCATCATGGCGACCTTGGCCGGGTCGGCCCAGCCAAAGCCGTTCTGCTTCACCTCCGGCACGAGATTGGTGAGGTTGGTCAGCCCGAGCCCGATCCGGGCATATTCCTTGCCGGTCGAGGAAATGGCGACCTCGCTATTGGCCTTCAGGAAGATGTCCACGGCTTCGTCGAAATTCGTCATCGTGAACTTGATGGCCTCCATGGCCCCCTGGACGAAAGCCTCGCACAGCGCCTTGTCCTGTTGCAGGCGGGCCGGCTGGGTCGTCAGGGACTGGCCGTAGAATTCGATGCCGGCCGCGGAGAACAGCATGAACCGGACATCGGTGCCAAGCGGTGCCAGGGAGGGCACCGTGCTGGTGGCGAAGGCCGAGACCGCATCGACCTGTTTCTCGACCAGCGTACGCTCGCGCACCTTGCCGTCGACCTGCAGGATCTGGAGCTTCGAGAGGTCGAGGCCCACCTTCTCGGCATAGAGCGGCAGGAACGGATACTCGCCCGAGGTCACGCTGGCGCCGAGCTTCTTGCCTTCGAGGTCCTTGGGGCCCCGGATCGGCGAACCTGACAGGACGCCGATGCCCATCAGCGCGTCATAGTTGATCTGGCCGATGCAGGTGATCGGCAGCTTCTTCGCCGCCTGCACGATCACCGTCGGGGTGGCCGCCATGCCGAAATCGAAGGTGCCGGCGCTGACCGCCTGCGCTGCCGCCCCCGAGCCTGAACCGCGCGCCACCGAGACGTCGAGCCCATGGCGCTTCCAGAAACCCTTGTCGCGCGCGACATAGGCGAAAAGGTTCGGTCCTTCGGGAATCCAGGAGGTCGTGAACGAGACCTTCTTCAGCCCCTGCGCGAGCGCGGGCATGGCGATGGTGCTCGTCATGGCTGCCGCGGCTGCGGCACCGAAGCCCTTGAGAGCACTGCGACGTGAAACACGCATCCGGTATCTCCCCTTTTATTGTCGCCTGCCTGCCTGTGGCGACGCTGTCATCAGCATCACCGTGATCTCCGCCGGGCGCAAGTGTCATTATGCACAAAATCAATTCCTGCATAATTTTTTGCCGGCACGCTGTGTTTTTGGACTGTTCGGTATGCGGATTTTGTGCAAACACTCCCGAAGATAGGGCTGTAAGCCGATTTCATTATACCAAGATGGCGATACGCCGCGGAGATGTCATGAAAACCTTCGAGGTTCGCAATGCCCATTTCGACCGGCTGGTGAACACGACCGGCCTGCGCTGGATGGGGCAGAACACCAATCACGCGACACCGCATTCCGCCGTGCTGGCGGCGATGGAGAAATGCATCCGCGACGAGGAATTCCACATCTACGCGCCGCCGGCGGGGCTCGAGGCGCTGCGCCACGGCATCGTCGCCGATCTCGGCCTCGAGGGGCAGGCGGCGCTGGTTTCCGACGGGGCGGTCGCCTCGCTCTACCATGTCTGCCACAGCCTGCTCGGGCCGGGCGACGAGTTCATCACCACCGACCCGACCTGGAACTGGCCGATGGCCTTCGCGCGCGCCGTCGGCGCGACAGTCACGCAAATTCCGATCTATGGCGAGGAGTACGGCTATCGCCTCGCGCCGGAGCGTCTGAAAGCGGCGATCACGCCGAAGACCAAGGTGATCTACATCGTCGATCCGAACAATCCGCTGGGCTCGGCCTGCACGGCGGCCGAGATCGACGGCATCGTGGCAGCCGCGCGCGAGGTCGGGGCCTATCTGATCCACGATTGCACCTACCGCCATTTCGCGCATGAGCACACGCTGGCGGCGACGCGCTATCCCGAGCGGACACTGACCATCTACAGCTTCTCGAAATGGCTTGGCCTGGCCGGCATGCGCGTCGGCGCGGTCGTCGCCCATCCCGACATCATCGAGAAGCTCTCGGCGGCGCCGCCGAACAATCTCGGCTCGAACATCCTGTCCCAGCGTGCGGCGCTGGCCGGCCTCGGCATCAAGGCCGAGTGGTTTCCCGGCGTCCTGTCGCAGCAGCGCGCCAACCAGAAACTGATCAAGGATGCGGCCGACAGGATTCCAGGCCTGTCCCTGCCGGTCTTCCCGTCGAACGGCAATTTCGTGGTGCTCGAATGCGAGCGCGCCGGGGTGAAGCCGGAGGCGCTCGTCGCAGCCTTTCAGAAGCACGACATCATGATCCGCCAGGGCGCCTATCACACGCCCAATTTCGGCGACCGGTTCGTCAAGATCAGCACCACGGTCCCGACCGCCTGGGTGGAGGAGTTCGTCGAGCTGCTGCCGACCATGGTCGAGCAGGTTCGTGGCCAAAACGAAGACGTCAAACTGTTCTGAGCCGACCTGCAGCGCCGCAGCGCTCATCAAAGGGAGAAAGCGACAATGGATCTTAAGCTGAAGGGCAAGACGGTCCTGATCACCGGTGCGTCCCAGGGCATTGGCGAGGGGCTGGCGCGCTCATTTGCCGAGGAGGGCTGCAATCTCCATGTGGTGGCGCGTTCTGGCGACAGGCTCGAAGTGCTCAAGCGCGAGCTGGAGGCTGGCCATGGCGTGACGGTGACGGCGCACGCGGTCGACCTGACGGCGGCGGGCGCGGTGGAGGGCCTCGTCGCGGCCGTCGGCGACATCGATATTCTCGTCAACAATGCCGGCGTCATTCCCAGCGGCAGCTTGTGGGATGTCGACGAGGCGAAATGGCGCGCCGGCTGGGAGCTCAAGGTTTTCGGCTACATCAACCTCACGCGCGCGCTCTATCCGCGCATGAAAGCGCGTGGCGGCGGCGTGATCATCAACAATATCGGCAATGGCGGCGAGGTCTTCGATCCCGCCTATGTCGCGGGCACGACCGGCAATGCCAGTCTCATGGCGTTCACCCGCGCCATCGGCGGCCACTCGCTCGACGACAATATCCGGGTGGTCGGCGTCAATCCGGGGCCGGTCGATACGGACCGCATCTACAACATGCTGAAGAAGCGTGCGGCCGACTGGCTCGGCGATGCCGGCCGCTATGAAGAACTGCAGCAGCGTTATCCGTTGAAGCGCCCGGCCCATATCCACGAGGTCACCGACCTGATCGTGTTCCTCGCGTCCTACAGGTCCGGCTACACGTCCGGCGCGATCTTCACCGTCGATGGCGGCATCGCCTCGCGCCGCTCCGTGATCTGAGGGGAGGCGCGAGATGGCTTTTGCCACGGCCAGCGATGGCGTGAAGCTGTTCTACGAGGAAGCGGGCACCGGTACGCCGATCATCTTCGTGCACGAGTTCGGCGGCAGCCACTGGAGCTGGGAGCCACAGCTCAATTTCTTCGCGCGCCGGCACCGCTGCATCACCTTCGCGGCGCGCGGCTACCGGCCCTCCGACGTGCCGGAAAGCCCGGAAAGCTATTCCCAGGCGCGCGCGGCCGACGACATCATCGATGTGCTGAGTGTGGCCGGAATCGAGAAGGCCCATGTCGTCGGGCTCTCGATGGGCGGCTTCGCCGCACTGCATGCGGGGCTGCGTCATCCCGGCCGCGTGCTGTCGATCGTTGCGGCCGGGGCCGGCTACGGCGCCGAGAAGGCCCATGAGGACTATTTCAAGGGCATCTCCGAGCAGGTGGCCCGGAATTTCCAGGAGCGCGGCGCCAGGGATTTCGCGCCGACCTATGCCGAGGGCGCCTCGCGCGTGCAGTTCCAGGACAAGGACCCGCGCGGCTGGGCGCTGTTCGCGGAGCGGCTCGGCCAGCATGATTCGCTTGGCGCGGCCAACACCATGCGCGGCGTGCAGATGCGCCGGCCCTCGCTTTACGATCTCGAGCCCGGGTTCCGCGCCATGCAGGCGCCTCTGCTGGTCATGACCGGCGACGAGGACGACCATTGCATCGAGCCGGGGCTGTATCTGAAGCGAGCGGTGCCGCGCTGCGGCCTCGCCGTCTTTCCGAAATCCGGCCATACGCTGAATCTCGAGGAGCCCGAGCTGTTCAATCGCCTGCTCGCCGAGTTCATCGCGCAGGTCGAGGCCGGACGCTGGGGCGAGCGCGACCCCCGCGCCAACCCGGCGCAGATCATGCGGGTCGATTGAGCATGGCCTTGCAGCGCGCGTCCGATTTCGTCGATGGCGAGCGCCTCTGGGCCCGCCACATGGCGCTGGCCACCTTCGGTGCCCGCGCCGATGGCGGGGTCGATCGCCCGACCCTATCGCCGCTGGAGGCGCAGGCGCGCGCGCAGGTGATCGCCTGGGGCCGTGCGATCGGCCTGGAGCCCTTCACCGACAAGGCCGCGAACCTGTTCCTGCGCCTCGAGGGGCGCGATCCCTCGCTCGCGCCGGTGGTGGCGGGATCGCATATCGATTCGCAGCCGACCGGTGGCAAATTCGATGGCGTGTTCGGCGTGCTCGCGGCGCTGGAAGTCGCGGCGGCGATCGTGGCGCGCGGCGAGCAACCGCTCCGCCCGTTCGAGATCGTGGCCTGGACCAATGAGGAAGGCTCGCGTTTCGCGCCGGGCATGACGGGCTCCGACCTCTTCACCGGAACCAAGGCTCTCGAGGCGGTGCTGCCCATCCGCGACGCGGACGGCATCAGCATCGGCGACGCCGTGGCAGCCATCCTCGCAGCCGACGACAAGGTGCCGCTTCGGGCGTTCGGCCTGCCGATCGCCGCCTATGTCGAGCCCCATATCGAACAGGCCTCCGTGCTCGAACAGGCGGGCATCCCGATCGGCATCGTGACGGGGATTCAGGGGACGCGGCGTTATCGTATCCGCGTGATGGGCGAGGCCGCTCATGCCGGCACCGCCTTGCGCAAGGATCGGCGCGATGCGCTGATGGCGGCTATCCGCATGATCCGCGCCATCGACGAAGCCGCCATGGAGCCGGCCGATACGCTGCTGACGGTCGGCATGGTGCAAGTGACGCCGAACGCCCCGTCCGTCGTGCCGGCGGAGGTCTTCTTCTCGATCGACCTTCGGCACCCGGACAATGCCGTGGTCGATCGGGTCGATGTCGCGATCCGCCGCATCGTCGAAGAGATGAAGGGGGATTGCGGCGTCGAGCTGAAGCAGATCCAGCATTCGCCCTCGCTGAACTTCGCGCCCGCGATCCGCAGCGCCATTGCCGAAGCGGCTGCGGCGCGCGGCATTCCCGCGATGGATGTCTATTCGGCAGCCGGCCATGACGCGCGCCAACTGCACTATGTCTGCCCCGCCGGGATGATCTTCGTGCCGTGCCGGGGCGGGGTGTCCCACAACCCCGACGAATGGGCTGAACCGGAGCACCTGACCGCGGGCGCGCAGGTCCTTGCAGACGTCATCTGGCACCTCGCCAATTCAGCCTGATCAGCGCGGCACGCTTCAGATCTCGCCGGCCTGTTCGACGCGCCTTTCCGCATGCATATTGCGTTCGGCTGCTCCCCGAAACCGGCTCTTGTGGATGTTCTCTCCCGCAATCCGGGATTTGTGCCTGTTTCCTATTGCGTGGCTCAAGGCTGATCTCTCGGGATCGCGTGCATTTCGGCCAGGGGGACGCTTTTGGTCACGACATATGTGAAATAGCGCTCGATGCCGATCGCCGGCTCAAGCAGCCGGTCGATCAGGCGCTGATATGCGTCGATATCGGGAGTGACCACGCGCATGATGTAGTCGATACCGCCACCGGTGGCGTCGCAGACGACGATGGCCGGCTCTCTCGCGACAGCCTCCTCGAAGCGGCGGAAATCCGCCTGCTGATGGCTCTTCAGGCTGATCTCAACGATCACCGTGGTTCGCGGGGCATCAGGCTTCAGGTCGACGATCGCGGAATAGCCCTTGATCACGCCGGCCGCCTCCATCCGGCGCAGCCGCTCCCAGCAGGCCGCTGGCGACAGCGCCACCGTTTCGGCGAGCTTGAGCTTGGTCATGCGACCGTCGCGCTGCAGGGCCGCGACGATCTTGAGATCGATCGGATCGAGCTTCATCTTCTGGGACCGCGGGTGCATAATGTCATGAATGCCTCTTTATAAGAACGAGACAATATCATGTTCCGTCAAGCCGAACGGCCTTCCGGCAACAGGCTTTCTCCGATCGTCGAGAAGGCCGTCGAATGGCGCCCGGTCCTGACGAAGCAGAAGGGCGCGACCAAACATGCCGCGCTGACCGAGCGCATCATTGCCGATATCGACGCCGGCATCCTGAAGCCGATGGACCGGATGCCGACGCATCGCGACCTCGCCCATGCGCTCGGCATCTCCGTCCAGACCGTCAGCCTCAGCTACAAGGAGGCCGAGCGCCTCGGTTATCTCAGCGGCGAGGTCGGGCGCGGAACCTTCGTGAAGAGCCGCGTCACCGAACAGGCGGGCCGGCTGATGCTCGACCGCAGTCCCACCGAGGTCGTCGACCTCTCGATCGTGCGCGGCGTTTACCTCGATGCCCATGAAGTGGCCTCGCGCCAGGCGCTGTCGGCCCTGGCCGAGGGCGACAGCAGCGCCTTCATGCGGCCGTGCCGGCCGATCGCGGGGCTCGACCACCATCGTGAGGCGGCGCGCCTCTGGCTCGGGCCGCTCGGCGTCGAGACCTCCGTCGAACGAATCCTGATCACCAATGGCGCCGCTCATGCGCTCTTCCTCGCACTCGCCTGTGTGGTCCGCGCCGGCGACCTCGTGCTGACCGAGAACCTGACCGATCACGGTGTTATCGGCCTCGCCAACGTTCTCGGCTTCAGCCTCAAGGGCCTGCCGACCGACGCGGAAGGAATCCGCCCCGATGCGTTCGAGGCGGCTTGCCGCGCCGGCGGCGTGCGGGCGCTCGTGCTCATCCCGACGCTCAACAATCCGACCAGCCATGTCGCCGGCCCCGAGCGACGCCGCGCCATCGCCGAGATCGCGCAGCGCCATGGCGTCTTCGTCGTCGAAGACGAGGTCTACAAGCCGATCATCCCCGAGCCGCTGCCGTCGATCACCGCGATGCTGCCCGATCTCGGCTTCTTCCTCACCAGCTTCACCAAGACGGTGCTGACTGGCCTGCGCGTCGGCTATCTCGTGGTGCCGCCGCAATACGCGATTCGCGCGGCCTCGATCCTGCGCGTGACCAGCTGGAGCGGCACCTATCTGCCGGCCGAGATCGCGACGCGCTGGGTCCAGGACGGTACCGCGCAAAGGCTTCTCACTGTCCAGCGCGAGGAAGCGAGGGCACGCCAGCGCATCGTCACGGAATCGCTCGGCGAGCACGTCGCCTCGAGCCATCCGCTCTCGCTCTGTTCCTGGCTCAAGGTTCCCGCGCATTGGACCGAGGACAGCCTGGTGCGCTCGCTCGCCGACCGGCGCATCGCGGTGACGCCCTCCGATCCGTTCGTGGCCGGCGCGGGCCACGGCGGCGGCCTCCGCATCTGCCTGGGCGGGCGGATGAGCCATGACTTGCTGGCCCGGACGCTGACAACGGTGCGCCAGACCTTTGAGCAGCTGCCGCCGGTTTTCGATATCGGCGCTATCGGCTGAGGCGGCGAGCAGGGCCTCCGCCCATGTCATTGCCGCCTGTGGCGCAGGTTCGGCATAATTGGATCATGACAATATAATAATTGACATGAAATTTTCTCCCTCGCAGCATGACAAGCGAGGGAGACATGACGGTGACAAAACCGCGTCTTTTCACTGCCGAGGCAGATCGACCGGCCGCGCCGCCGGCCGCTGTCGCGCTGCCCGAGGTCGAAGCCGCCATGGCGCGGATCGCTGGCAGGGTCGAGCGTACGCCGCTTGCAACTTCGCCTTCCCTCAGTCGCTTCTGCGGCCATCCTGTCCATCTCAAGCTCGAAACCCGCCAGCCGGTCGGCGCCTTCAAGCTGCGCGGCGCGATGAATGCGGTGCTGGCCTTGGGCGAGGATCAGTGCCGGCGCGGGCTCGTGACCGCGTCGACCGGCAATCATGGCCGGGCCGTCGCCTATGCCGCCCGCGAACTCGGCCTTGCCGCCACCATCTGCATGTCGGCGCTCGTGCCGGCGAACAAGATCGAGGCGATCCGCTCGCTGGGTGCCGAAATCCGTATCGCCGGCCGCTCGCAGGATGATGCACAGGTCGAGGTCGAGCGGCTGGTCGCCGAGCACGGACTCACCCAGATCCCGCCCTTCGACCATCCCGATGTCGTCGCCGGCCAGGGCACGATCGGTCTCGAACTCATCGAGGATCTGCCGGAGCTCGCCTGTGTGCTGATACCGCTGTCGGGCGGCGGGTTGGCGGCCGGCATTGCCGTCGCGGTCAAGGCGCTGCGGCCCTCTGCCAGGATCATCGGCATCTCGATGGAGCGCGGCGCCGCCATGGCCGCGGCGATCGCGGCCGGCCGGCCCGTCGAGGTCGTCGAAGAGGAAACGCTGGCGGACTCGCTCGGCGGCGGCATCGGCCTGTCCAATCGCGTCACCTTCGCGCTGTGCCGTGACTTCGTCGACGAGATCGTGCTGCTGAGCGAGGCCGAGATCGCCGCCGGCATCCGCCATGCCGCGCTTGTCGAGAACGAGATCGTCGAAGGCGCCGGCGCTGTCGGCATCGCCGCCCTGCTCGCCGGCAAGGTCAAACCGCAGGGGCCGACGGCGCTCATCGTCTCCGGCTGCAATATCGACGAGGCCGCGCACCGGCGCATCGTCTCCGGAGCCGTCGCATGAGCCGCATGCTCGTCCTCACCGAAGCGGAGCTGCGCCGCATCGTCAGGCTCGACTTGAGCGCGATCGACTGTGTCGAACAAGCTTTCGCGGCGCTCGCGACCAAGCCCGTCGCCATGCCGCCGATCCTGCGGCTCGACATTCCGGAGCATCGCGGCGAGGTCGACGTGAAGACGGCCTATGTGCCGGGCCTCGACGGTTTCGCGATCAAGGTCAGCCCCGGCTTCTTCGACAATCCGAAGCTTGGCCTGCCGAGCTTGAACGGGCTGATGATCCTGTTCAGCGCGAAGACAGGGCTCGTCGAGGCGCTGCTGCTCGACAACGGCTATCTCACCGATGTCAGGACCGCTGCGGCCGGCGCCGTCGCGGCGCGTCATCTTGCCCGGCCCGATGCCGCCGTCGCCGCCATCTTCGGCGCCGGCATGCAGGCCCGGCTTCAGCTCGAAGCGCTGGCGCTGGTGCGGCCGATCCGCGAGGCGCGGATCTGGGCGCGCGACGCGCAGAAGGCGAACGAGGCCGCGGCCGCGCTCTCCCGCAAGCTCGGCTTCCTTATCGCTGCCGTGGCCGATCCCCGGGCCGCGGTGCGAGGCGCCGATATCATCGTCACCACCACGCCGGCCGAACAGCCGATCCTGACGGCGGACTGGCTTGAGCCCGGCCAGCACATCACGGCGATGGGCTCCGACAGCGAGCACAAGAACGAGATCGATCCGGCCGTTTTCGCCCGCGCGACCTATGTCGCCGACCGCCTCAGCCAGACAAGGCGGCTCGGCGAGCTCGCTCATGCGATCCGCGCCGGTCTTGCCACGGCCGACCAGGCCTTCGCCGAGCTTGGCGAGGTCATCGCTGGCAAGCGCCCCGGTCGGACGAAAACCGACGAGATCACCCTGGCGGACCTGACCGGCACCGGCGTGCAGGACACTGCGATCGCCAATCTCGCCGCCGTCCGCGCTCGTGCTGCCGGCGCGGGGCAGATCATCGACACCAAAGCCGAAGCGGGAGACGCCGCGTGACCGTGACCCTGAATTTCACCCGCGAGGAATATGCCGAACGCCTCGCCAAGACCCGCGCCGCCATGGAGCGCGCCGGCGTCGAACTGCTGATCGTCACCGACCCCTCGAACATGCATTGGCTCACCGGCTATGATGGCTGGTCGTTCTACGTCCATCAATGCGTGCTGGTGCCGCCGACCGGCGAGCCGATCTGGTATGGCCGCAAGCAGGATGCCAACGGCGCCAAGCGCACGGCCTGGCTCGGCCATGACAGCATCATCGGCTATCCCGACCACTATGTTCAGTCGACCGAGCGCCATCCGATGGATCTGCTGGCCGAGATCATCGCCGAGCGTGGCTGGGGCGGGCTCCGGGTCGCGGTCGAGATGGACAATTACTACTTCTCGGCGGCGGCTTTCGCCTCGCTGCAGACGCATCTGCCGAACGCGCGCTTCAAGGATGCCGGCGGGCTGGTGAACTGGCAGCGTGCGGTCAAGAGCGCGACCGAGCTCGACTACATGCGCAAGGCCGGCCGCATCGTCGAGCTGATGCACCAGCGCATCGTCGAGGTCGTCGAACCCGGCATGCGCAAATGCGACCTCGTCGCCGAGATCTACGATGCCGGCATCCGCGGCACCGCCGAGTTCGGCGGCGACTACCCGGCGATCGTGCCGCTGCTGCCCTCGGGCGCCGATGCCTCCGCCCCGCATTTGACCTGGGACGACAAGCCGATGCGCTTGGGGGAGGGCACCTTCTTCGAGATCGCAGGCGCCTACCGGCGCTATCATTGCCCGCTTTCGCGCACCGTCTTCCTGGGCAAGCCGACGCAGGCCTTTCTCGACGCCGAGAAGGCGACGCTCGAAGGCATGGAAGCCGGCCTCGCCGCGGCCAAGCCCGGCAATACCTGCGAGGACATCGCCAACGCCTTCTTCGCCGTGCTGAAGCGGTACGGGATCATCAAGGACAACCGCACCGGTTATCCGATCGGCCTGTCCTATCCGCCGGATTGGGGCGAGCGCACCATGAGCCTGAGGCCGGGCGATCGGACCGAGCTCAAGCCCGGCATGACCTTCCATTTCATGACCGGCCTCTGGCTCGAGGATATGGGCCTCGAGATCACCGAGAGCATTGCGATCACTGAGACCGGCGTCGAATGCCTGTCGAACGTGCCGCGCCAGCTCTTCGTCAAGGATTGATGCGATGCTAAGCGCTTCGCCTCGCCCCTCGCCAGTGACGCCGACGATCGACCTTTCGGCGCCAGGCGTCCAGCACGGCCACTTGCGCCTGCCCTATAGCCGCGACGACAGCGCCTGGGGCTCGGTGATGATTCCGATCTGCGTCGTCGCGAACGGGGAGGGGCCGACCGCGCTTTTGACCGGTGCGAACCACGGCGACGAGTATGAGGGGCCGGCAGCGCTGTTCGAATTGGCGCGCTCGCTCGATCCGGCCGAGGTCTCGGGCCGGGTGATCATCCTGCCGGCGCTGAACTACCCGGCCTTCCGCGCCGGCACGCGGACCTCGCCGATCGACAAGGGCAACATGAATCGGAGCTTTCCGGGGCGCCCGGACGGCAATGTCACCGAGAAGATCGCGGACTACGTCACGCGCCATCTCGTGCCGCTCGCCGATATCGTCCTCGACTTCCACTCCGGCGGAAAGACGCTCGACTTCCTGCCTTACGCCGCCGCGCACGAACTGCCGGACAAGGCGCAGGAGGCAAGCTGCTTTGCTGCGGTAGCGGCCTTCTCCGCGCCCTACTCGATGAAGATGCTGGAGATCGACGCCGTCGGCATGCTCGACACCACCGTCGAGGAGATGGGCAAGGTCTTCGTGACGACCGAGCTCGGCGGCGCCGGGACGGCGAGCGCGCGCAGTATCGGCATCGCCCGTCGCGGCGCAAGCAATCTGCTCAGGCATGCCGGCATCCTCGCCGGAGCGCCCGAGACGGCGCCGACAAGCTGGCTCGACATGCCCTCGGCCGATTGCTTCACCTTCGCGCAAGACGACGGCTTGATCGTCTTCGAGCGCGACCTCGGCGAGCCCGTGCGCGCCGGCGAAGCGATCGCCCGGGTCTATCCCGTCGGAAAGACCGGGCTCGCCCCGGCCGAGTACTGCGCGGCCATGGACGGCGTGCTCGCCGCCCGCCACGTCCCCGGGCTGATCAAGGCCGGCGACTGCCTCTCGGTGCTCGCCGTGTTGACGGAGGCGCCCTGACCCATTCGGCCGGGCTACCGGTCCAAGCCAACCGCCGGCGCGAAGACGCCAGAGAAGCCGAAGCAATCGGCATGCGGAGAAACATCAACCAGAGGAGAATGCAGATGCCGTTTTCGAAGATCGCGGGTCTCTCCGCCATCGCGCTTGCCACCGGCCTGTCCGCCGCCGGGGCCACCACGCTCAAGGACGTCAAGGACCAGGGCTATATCCGCGTCGCGACCGCCAATGAGGTGCCCTATTCATACATGAAGGATGACGGCACCTCGGCCGGCATCGGCCCCGACGTCGCCAATGCCGTGCTGAAGAAGCTCGGCATCGCCGAGGCCAACTGGTCGGTCACACCCTTCGGCACGCTGATCCCCGGCCTCAAGGCCAAGCGCTTCGACTTCGTCGCTGCCGAGCAGAACATCTCGCCGGAGCGCTGCAAGCAGGTCTCCTTCACCGAGCCGAACTCCTCCTATGGCGAGGGCCTTCTGGTGAAGAAGGGCAACCCGAAGAAGCTGACGACCTATGCCGACATCGCCAAGGATCCCTCGCTCAAGGTCGCGGTCGTCTCCGGCGCCAATAATATCGACTTCCTGCGCGCCGTCGGCGTCAAGGACAGCCAGGTGATCTTCATCACCGCCAATGCCGACGCGCTCGCGACCGTCCAGAGCCGCGCCGACGCCTATGCCGCGACCGAGCTCACCGTCGCCTCGCTCGCCAAGGGCCAGGCCAATGTCGAGCAGGTCGCGCCCTTCACCGATCCGGTGGTGAATGGCAAGCCGGTCCGCAATTTCGGCGGCTTCGCCTTCCGGCCCGAGGACAAGGAACTGCGCGACGCCTTCAACGCCGGTCTCGTCGAGTTCCGCAAGACCGACGACTACAAGAAGATCCTCGGCACCTATGGACTGTCGGAAGCCAGCATCAAGGCGGCGGCGGATCGCAAGGTCGCGGACCTCTGCGCCGGCAAGTGAGTTTCTGACCGACATTGTTCCGCCCGCCGCCGCCGCGGGCGGAGTTCCCTGCCTGTGCAACCTTGTCGCGGAGCCTGCTGGATGGAGTGGCTATCCTATGTACCGGCGCTGTCGCGCGGGGCCCTGATCACCGCCGGGATCACCTTGTCGGCGATCGCGGTCGGCGCCGTTGTCGCCTTTGCCGCCGGGATCGCCCGCGTCGAGGGCGGGCGCCTGCTGTCGCCGATTGCGCTCTGCTACACCGAGCTCTTCCGCGGCACGTCGCTGCTCGTCCAGCTGTTCTGGTTCTACTACGCGCTGCCGCTGGTCGGGATCAGCTTCGAGCCGGTCGCCACCGGCATCCTGGTGCTGGCGCTTCATGTCGGTGCCTATGGCTCCGAGATCGTCCGCGGCGCGCTGCAATCGGTCTCCGTCCAGCAGCACGAGGCGGCACGGGCCTTGAATTTCGGCCGGGCCCAGACGCTGATCCACATCACCCTGCCGCAGGCGCTGGTCGAGATGATGCCGGCCTTCGGCAATCTCGCCATCGAAACGTTGAAACTGTCCTCGCTGGTCTCGCTGATCTCGATCGCCGACCTGACCTTCCGGGCGCAGTCGATCCGCAACCTCACGCTCGACAGTGCCGGCATCTACAGCCTGACGCTGGTTGGCTATTTCGCGATGTCGCTGGTGCTGATGCTGCTCATGCGGCTGATCGAGCGGCTCGTCCGGCGCGGCGCGGCCTTCCCGCGCGCGGCGCATTCGTGAGGCTCATGGCATGATGTACGGCTTCGAATGGGATACGACGACGCCGCTAACCTACGCGTCCTCGATCCTGCCGATCATCCTGATCGGCCTCACCGTGACACTGCAGGCCGCTGCCGCCGGCTTTGCGATCGCGCTGGTGCTCGGCCTCGTCTTCGCGCTGCTGCGCCGCAGCCGCTTCACGGCCGTATCCTGGACGACGGCGATCGTCGTCGAGTTCCTGCGCGATACCCCGCTCCTGGTGCAGCTCTTCTTCCTCTACTACGTGCTGCCGGATTACGGGATAACGTTGCCGGCCTTCCTGACCGGGGCGATCGCGCTCGGGCTGCAATATTCGGCCTACACCTCCGAGGTTTATCGCGGTGGTATCGAGGCTGTGCCGCGCGGGCAGTGGGAGGCGGCGACCGCGCTGAACCTCACCCGGCTGCAGACCTATCGCGACATCGTTGTGCCGCAGATCGTGCCGCGCATCCTGCCGGCGATGGGCAATTATCTCGTCGCCATGATCAAGGAGACGCCGGTGCTTTCCGTCGTCACGGTGCTCGAGATGATGGGGCTCGCCAACATGATCGGTGAGCGCACCTTCGAATATCTGGTGCCGCTGACGCTGGTCGGCCTGATCTTCCTCCTCCTCACGCTGATCTGCTCGGCCGGCTTGCACCGGCTGCAGAAGGCGCTGCCGAAAGCAGGGATCCCGCTGCGATGATCGAGAACACTCAGGCGCCCATCATCGAGTTCGCCGATGTCACAAAGCGCTTCGGCGCCCTGACCGTGCTCGATGATTTCAACTTCAGCGTCGCCCGCGGCGAGAAGGTCACCCTGATCGGCCCCTCCGGTTCGGGCAAGTCGACGGTGCTGCGCATCCTGATGACGCTGGAGCCGTTCCAGGAGGGCCGGCTGACGCTCGCCGGCATGCCCTATCACGAGCCGAATGCCGGCGGACCGTTCAAGGCCTCGGACGGGCATCTGCGCCAGATCCGCAGCCATGTCGGCATGGTCTTCCAGAGCTTCAACCTGTTCCCGCACATGACTGTGCTGCGCAATGTCGTCGAGGCGCCGGTGCGGGTGCTCGGCCTGCCGCGCGGCGAGGCCGAATGCCGGGCGGTCGACCTGCTCGCCATGGTCGGGCTCGCCGACAAGAAGGATCACTATCCTGCCCAGCTCTCCGGCGGCCAGCAGCAGCGCGTTGCCATCGCGCGGGCGCTCGCCATGCGCCCGCGCGTGCTGCTCTTCGATGAGCCGACCTCGGCGCTCGACCCGCAGCTCGTCGGCGAGGTGCTCTCGGTCATCCGCGGCCTCGCCAGCGAGCACGACCTCACCATGCTGCTCGTCACCCACGAGATGCGCTTCGCCCGCGAGGTCTCCGACCGCGTCTGCTTCTTCGACAAGGGCCGGATCTGCGAGCAGGGCGAGCCGGAGCGCATCTTCAGCGCGCCGGAGCAGCCGCGCACCCGCGAATTCCTGGCCTCGGTGCTGGGCTGAGGTCGCGCCGACAATCTATCGGTGCCGCCGTCAACTTCCGAGACTGTCTCGGTGCGCAGCGGGCACTTCGAAGACAGTCTCGCCACCGTTCCACCTAGCCTCGTCATCGATCGAGGGAGGATGGTCATGAACGCAATGACGAGCACGGCAACGCGAGAAGCCGCGATCGCCAAACCGGCCGAGCATCCCGGCTTGGCAGGCCTGGCCGACCGCCGTCTGCTCCGGCAGCTCGCATACATCGACGGTCGCTGGACCGCCGCGCCCGACGGCGAGACCTTTCCGGTGACCGACCCCGCGACCGGCGGGCTCGTCGCGCAGGTCGCGGCGCTCGGCGCGAGCGAGGCGACACGAGCGATCGAGGCGGCCCATGCAGCCTTCCCAGCCTGGAAAGCGCTGCTGCCGCAGGAGCGCGCCGCGCTGCTGCGGCGCTGGCATGCCGGGATGCTGGCGGCCGCCGAGGACCTCGCGCTGCTGATGACGCTGGAACAGGGCAAGCCGCTGGCGGAATCGCGCGGCGAGATCGCCTATGCCGCCGATTTCATCGCCTATTACGCCGAGGACGCGCTGCGCGTGAATGCCGAGGGCGTCACCAGCCATCTGCCGGGCGCGCAGATGTCGCTGTTGCGTGAGCCGGTCGGTGTCGCAGCCTTGCTCACGCCCTGGAATTTCCCGTCCGCCATGCTGACGCGAAAGGCCGCCGCCGCGCTGGCCGCCGGCTGCACCGTGGTTGCCCATCCTTCGTCGCATACGCCGCTCTCGGCACTGGCGCTGGCCGAGCTCGCCGACCGTGCCGGGCTGCCGGCAGGCGTCTTCAACATCGTGACCGGCGAGGCCGCGCCGATCGCCGAGACCTATTGCGCCGATACCCGCGTACGCGCCGTCAGCTTCACCGGCTCGACCGAGATTGGACGCATCGTCGCCCGCAACGCCGCCGCGACCGTCAAGCGTGTGGTGATGGAGCTCGGCGGCCATGCGCCGCTGATCGTCTTCGACGATGCCGACCTTGACCGTGCCGTCGCGATCGCCATCGACGCCAAATTCGCGACCTCCGGGCAGGATTGCCTCGCCGCGAACCGGATCTATGTGCAGCGCGATCTCTATGGGTGCTTCTGCGCGGCCTTCGCCGAGAAAGTCGCGGCGCTGCGGGTCGGCTCCGGGCTGGAGGGCAGCGTCGAGATCGGCCCGCTGATGCACGCAGCCGCCAGGCGCAAGGCCGAAGCCCAGATCGCCGACGCGCTGGCGCGCGGCGCAAAGCGGCTGACGCCGGAACGCGCCATGCCCGGCCCGCTCTTCCTGGCGCCGACCGCGCTCGCCGACGTGCCGGACGAGGCATTGATCATGCGCGAGGAAACCTTCGCGCCGGTCGCCGCCATTGCCCCCTTCGACAGCGAGGACGAGGTGATCACCCGTGCCAACGACACCGAATACGGCCTCGTTGCCTATGTCGTGACCCGCAACGGTGCGCGAGCTGCACGCCTCGCGAAGGCGCTCGACTACGGCATGGTCGCGGTCAATCGCGTCAAGATCACCGGCGCGCCGATTCCCTTCGGCGGCATGAAGCAATCCGGCCTCGGCCGCGAGGGCTCGCGCCACGGCCTCGAGGCCTTCACCGACCTCAAATATGTCTGCCTCGATCTGAACTGAGGCGCCGTTTCCCGCTTTCGCGAAGGATGATTGCCATGCTCGACCAGCCCGCCCGCACCGACAACGAACTCGACGCCTGGGACCGCGACCACTTCTTTCACCCCTCGACGCATATGGGCCAGCATGCCCGCGGCGAGACGCCGAACCGCATCATCGCGGGCGGCGAGGGCGTCTACATCGTCGATCGCGACGGCAAGCGCAGTCTCGATGCCTTTGCCGGGCTCTATTGCGTCAATGTCGGCTATGGTCGGAAGACCATCACCGACGCAATCGCCGAGCAGGCGGCGAAGCTGCCCTATTACCACGCCTATGTCGGGCATGGCTCGGAACCGTCGATCAGGCTCGCCAAGATGGTGGTGGAGCGCGCGCCCAAGGGCATGAGCCGGGTCTTCTTCGGCCTTTCGGGCTCGGATGCCAACGAGACCAATCTCAAGCTGGTCTGGTACTACAACAACGTCCTGAAGCGGCCGGAGAAGAAGAAGATCATCTCGCGCTGGCGCGGCTATCATGGCTCGGGCGTGATGACCGGCAGCCTGACCGGGCTTGCCGCCTTCCACAACCTCTTCGACCTGCCGAGGGCGCCGGTCCTGCACACCGAGGCGCCTTACTATTATCGCCGTGCCGATCGCGGCATGAGCGAGGAGCAGTTCTCGCAGCATTGCGCCGACAGGCTGGAAGAGCTGATCCAGGCCGAGGGGCCGGAAACGATCGCCGCCTTCATCGGCGAGCCGGTGCTTGGCACGGGCGGCATCGTGCCGCCGCCCGCCGGCTACTGGGCGAAAATCCAGGCGGTGCTCAAGAAGTACGACATCCTGCTGATTGCCGACGAGGTCGTCACCGGCTTCGGCCGCCTCGGTAGCATGTTCGGCTCCGATCATTACGGCATCGAGCCCGATCTCATCACCATCGCCAAAGGGCTGACCTCAGCCTATGCGCCGTTATCCGGCGTCATCGTCTCGGAGAAGCTCTGGCGCGTGCTGGAGCATGGCTCGGACGAATACGGCCCGATTGGTCATGGCTGGACCTATTCCTCGCATCCGCTCTGCGCGGCAGCCGGTGTCGCCAATCTCGAACTGGTTGATGAGCTCGACCTCGTGCGCAATGCCGGCGAGGTCGGCGCTTATTTCAACGCCGCGCTGAAGGACGCGGTCGGCAGCAACGCCTATGTCGGCGAGGTCCGCGGCGAAGGCCTGCTGGCGGCGGTCGAGTTCGTCCGCGACCGGGATGATCGTGTCTTCTTCGACGCCTCGCAGAAGGTCGGTCCGCGCATCGCCGCCGCCCTGCTGGAACAGGGCGTCATCGCCCGCGCCATGCCGCAGGGCGACATCCTCGGCTTTGCCCCGCCGCTGTGCCTGACGAAGCAGGAGGCCGATCAGGTTGTCGATGCAACGCAGCGAGCCGTGGAAGCGGTGATCAAAGCGCTGTAGCGCCACGCGCAAAATCTGGCCTCGACGTCGTAACGGTCGGTGTCTGACGCTCGGCCATGTCGGGTGGCCGTCCCTCAGAATGAGGGTGGCCGAACGATCTCCGGTCGTTCGGCCTCAAGTATCATGACGGGAACAGCTCTGGAGCGCGATGCCAGAAGCGATATCTCCCTCAAAAGGAGCAGCGCGTGCATCGTCGACGGTATCAAGGTCGTCGGCGCGCTGGATTGGGCTTGAGACTGCTCCGCCCCCAGCTTTCGCTCCCGAGGTGATCAAAAAGCTTCGGTCGACCAAGAGCGAAAACATCACCCCGGCGACACGCCGTTATCGACCGCGTCGAGATCGATGACGGTGTCGTTCGTGTATTGGTGATGAAGCGTCTTTGGAACGGACCGCGCCGGGCTATCGCACGCGGTCGACGGTGTTCACAGATAGGTATGGAAATGGCGCGCCCGAAAATCTCCGACGCCTGCCTGCCTCCTCGCTGAGCGAGCAAGTTCAGAGGGTTATGCCGGGCGCGAGGGTTGGGCGCAATGGGCTCTGGTCAACCGGGCGAGGCGTTGGTCTCGTGATGGGCGATGCCGAGTATGAGCGTTGAACGAAGTTTATTGCCAGCGCGAAGCCGCTTCATGGATAAGTACGAACAGAGCGGATTTACCGCTCAGGCCCCTGGCGGGGTCGAGTGTTGTGGCGACGCTAAATATACCTGTCGGGCAATTGCCGCCCGAGCTTAGTGCGTGCGTGTCGCCAACGATCCTTGACCACTGAACCCGCGAGGTGCCGCCACCCCTCGCGGGTTTTATTTTAGGATCGTTGTTTTATGCCCATCCATTACCTGAACGCCCTGGCGGGGGCGGGCAAGACGCGTGCCTTTGTGCGCTATGCCGACCGCCTTGCCCGGAAGGGCCTGAAGACCCTCATCGTCCAGCCGACGCAGGACCTCATCGACAAGACCGTCGCAGACGAGCTTGAGATGATCGAGCCCAGCTATCCGGTGACCTGCTTTCACGGCGGCACGGGCTCCGGCTCCGTGGTCGGCGCGATCGTGCAGCATCTCAGGCGGGCCAAGCCCGGCCAGGGCGAGATCGTGTTCATTACGCACGAGGCGTTCGTCAGGCTGCCCTACGTGCATCGGCCCGGCGATTGGGTGCTGCTGTTCGACGAGGTTCCGGCGGTCGATGTGTTCGACCCGTATGTGATGCCCGTTACCCATTCGCTGATCACCAGCCATCTCGATCTGGACGTTCGCGGTCCAACCTATCCCCGGCTGAAGTGCCGGGACGAGGATGCGACGAAGTTCATCGGCGAGATCGCTGACAACAGGCATGGCGACATGGTGCTGGAGAAGCTCCGGCCCCTGGCACGCCGTCTGACCTCCGAGCACTGGCAGGTCTATGTCGATCAGACGCATTACGCCCGGCTGATCCGGGGCGAGAAGACCGACAGCACTCTCAACACCTACGCGGTGCTGCGCGCGAGCATCTTCTCGGGCTTCAGGCGGGTGATCCTGGCATCGGCCTGCATCCAGGACACCATGGCCTTCAAGCTGTTCAAGGCCCAGGGCTGCAAGATGCTGCCGGTGTCGGCGCGTCTGCTTCGTGATCTCCGCTACACCCGGCATGAGCACGGCAACCGGATCACGATCTTCTATGCCTGCGACGAGGCGTGGTCGAAGCGCTTCCGTGACAAGCTGGTCGATGACGGGGGCGGCGGCTCGATCAAGCTCGGCGACAAGGTCGGGATCGCGGTCCTGGACCAGTTCGGGGACGAGCCCTTCCTCTGGATGGGCAACAAGGACCTGCCCGACAACGTCTTCGGCGTCGCCGGAGCACAGCGTCTGCCCAACACGCCGCATGGCCTGAACGGCTATCAGGGCTTCCACAACATCGTGGTGCTGTCGGCGCTGAACCCCCCGCCGCAGCACTTCCACTTCCTGCGTGAGTTCGGGATCGATGGCGACGAGGTCCGCACCGCCCATTACCGGACGGCGGTCTATCAGGCGGTGATGCGCTCCTCGATCCGCAATCCGCAGGATCAGACCCAGAAGCAGGTCGTGGTGATGGATCGCGACACCGCCGAATGGCTCGCCGATCTCTTCCCCGGCGCGACGGTCGCGCCGCTGCCCGGCCTGGACGTGGTGCCGCGCAAGGGCAAGGCCGGACGGCCTCGCCAGCACAAGAGCGGCAGCGAGAGGACCAAGTCCTGCCGGGCCGAGAAGCACAAGGCCCTGCTCGCCGAACTCGACCGGCTCAACGGGACCGACTTCGCCATGAACGGGTATCCCGATCTCGATCCAGGTGCGTTCGGCTGTAACGATATTGCTTCTATAGAAAGGGATTACGTTACACCGATATCGCCTCTCAGCGGCACGGCCTTCGCGACGATCTACGACAAAACGCCACTCGGCCACATCGACTACCAGGACGACGACGCCTTCGTCGCCGAACTGCGTCGGCTCCACCAGGATGTGGTGGCGAAGGAAGACGCGGGCCTGTTCGCGCCTGCCTGCTTCGATGCAACCCGGTCGGACGAGACCGCGCGCGGGCTCGCCAATGTCACCTATCTGCGCGGCATCTGGCTCGACAATGACGGCGGCGACCTGACCCCGGACGCCTTTGCCGACCTCTTCCCGTACCTGCGCATCGTGGTCTGGAACACGGCGTCTTCGACGCCCGAGAAGCCGCGCTGGCGCGCCTTCATCCCGACCACCTGCGCGATGTCGGTCGAGGTGCACAAACTGATCATCGCGGAGATCGTCCGGGTCCTGAACAACGCCGGATATTGGGGCAAGCGGAAGCTGGAGACGGACAAGCGCATCAAGGTGCGCCGCTGCCATGGCTTCGACGAGAGCAAGTTCGTCGCGAACTCGCTGTTCTACCTGCCCAGCCGCGCCAAGCATCCGAAGGGGTCGTTTTTTACTGACTTCGGTGTCGATGATCCGGGGCGCGGGCCGCTCTCCGTCCATGACTGGCTCGACCACGTCATCCGCAAATGGAAGCCGGAGCCCGAGATCAGCCCGATCCTGCCGCTGACCAACTCCTCGATCGTGCTGCCGAACCCTGCGCCGACATCATCACCACCCACGAGGCTCCAGGTCCTGCGCGACGGACTGGCGCGGGATCATCGCCAGAGCATGGCTGGACGCCAGGAGGAGAAGGTCGCGCGGGCGATCGAGGCATGGCGTTCGACGCCGCCCGGAATGGGCCACCATAACTTCTTCGTCCTGGGCGCGGCGCTCTGGCGGGCAGGGCTCGAACCGCACGAGGTCAGGACGAAGCTGCACGAGGCGGTACTGTTGGCGAACTCGCCCAGGG
>JAEWKP010000101.1 GCA_023393655.1 Pseudomonadota bacterium
GGTGATGGAGCGCTCGGGCGCGGCATTGCTCGCGGCCGGCTGGGTCGGCACATCCTGCGTGGCGGCGGGCAGCGCCGAGGACTGATCCTTAGCGGGAGCTTTTTCCGGCGCGGCCGGCGCCGCCGGCTGGGTGACCGGCGGCGTGATCAGGCTGCGTGCTTCGTTGTTGGCGCTCTTGTCGCCATTGCCGCGCAGCGACGATGTCACGAGATGGGCGGTGCCCATGGCAAGGATCAGCGAGGCGAGGCCGAGCAGCAGCGGGCGCTTGCGCTTCTCCAGGATCTCCTTGAGGCGGCCCGGGCTCTTCGCCGTCGGCTCCGCTGCGGGCGAGGGCGTGGACGCTGCCGCTTCGCTGGCCGCCTTGGCGGAGCGCCGTGCGGCGGCGATCAGGCTCTGGCGGACCGATTGCGGATCCTGACCTGCGCCGATCGCGATCTCGGGGCGCGGGCGCCCGGAGCCGGGCTCCAGCGGAATGTCGAAAGCGGTGCTCGCCGGCAGGGCCGGCTCGCTGCGGGCGGGCACGCCGGCCGGCATGGCAAAGCGGTCCTGCGCGGCGGCGCCGACCGAGAGGTTCGTGCTGTCACGGGCCGGGACGGGATTTGTCCGGATGACGCCATCCCCGGCGCGCATCGCTGCGGCCAGTCCGTTCGCCGGCGGATGCCGTTCTCCCTGCAGCTCGGCTTCGAGGCTCGCGAGCCGCGACATGATCGTCTCGAGCGAGCCGTGAACGGCGCCGAGCGCGTCCCGGGTCTGGCTGTCGGAGGAGACATGGGTGTCGCGCAGGCCCGTGACGAGGCTCGACAGTTCGGCAATGCCCTTGCCGGATGCGGCCGTGCTGGCGGCCTGGACGAGGGCAGCGCGTTCGGCCGCCGTTTCCTCGCGCATCGAACGCAGGTGCACGACGAGGTCCTGCAGCGTACGCTCCATGCCGTTCTCAGCGGAACGGGTCGCGGAGGCCTCGTCAAGACGGCTGGCGATGCCGGAAATCTGTCGTTCGAGAGCATCGAAGGATTCGGCATTCGCGCCGGGCGCACCGGCCTCGTCGATCTTCTCGGCGAGATGGCGCAGCATCTGCTCGATCGGGTTGAGATCGACAGAAGTCGCGCCGTCTCCGACCATCCGCGTCAGCTGGTTCGAGGCGGCGAGGCTTTCGATCCGGCCCGAGAGGGCCTCGATCTGACGGGTGACGGTGGATGGCCCCTGCTCGGCCAGGACCTCGATCCGCTGCTGCAGCGAGTCGATCCGGCTGGCGAGGTAATCGCTCTGCCGGGAGGCGCTGCCCTCGTCGAGCTTCTGCGTGGCGACCTCGTCGAACTTGCGCGACAGCGCGTCGATCTGCGCGCTAAGCCCCGTCAGCAGATGGGCGCCCGGGATCTGCCCGCGCTGGGACAGCACGGCGCCGCGTACGTCGTCGATCGCGCTCGCCAGGCTGCGCAACTCGCTCATGTCGGGCTCGACGTCGCGCAAGCGACCGATCTCGAAGCCGAGCGTCGCGACCTGCTGGGAGAGGTCGTCGAGCTTGTGATCCTGCCCGCCGGCGCCGAGAAGATCCCGGAGTTCCGCGATGTCCCGCCGGATGGGATCAAGATTGGTGACCTGGCCGCCGCGGGTCGCGAGCGCATCGACCTTGGCGGCGAGATGCGCGATCTCGAGCTGGAAGCGCTGATAGCTCTCGCCGGCCCGGTCCTGAGACAGGCGCGAGACTTCCGCCTCGATGCGGGTGAGGGGTTTCAGCAGGGGTTCGAACTGGTCGCGCCGGTCAAGCCTGTCGAGACGATCGGCCAAAAGCCCGATCTTGGCTTCGATGGCGCTGGTATCGACGCGGACCGGGGTGGCGGGCCGCTGCGGCTGCGCCGGGCGGCGGCCTTCATGGGACAGGCGCGAGCCGATCTCGCGCAGATCCTCGCGCAAGGCCGAGATGCGCTCGGGCGCCACAGCGGCCGGCCGTGTGCCCTCGTCGGTGTCGAGGGCGCGCTGGCGCGTGCGGATGTCGGTGACGGCGGCGGCGAGCCCTTCGCGGCTGAAGGCGAGGCGGGGCGCCTGTTCGGCGCGGCTCTGCGGGGTCCCGACGCTGCGGCGTTCGATCTCGGCGATGCGCTCGCCCATTGTCTTGATCGCGTCGGCAATGACGTTCGTGGCGCGTTCCTGACGCTCGGCCGAACCGCGCTCGCTCGACGACAGGCGATCCTCGGTCTTCTCGATCCAGCGGGTGATTGAATCCAGCGCGCCTGCAGTCCGGGCATTGGCCTCGCGGGTCATGCTCTCGAGGGCGGCGGCCTGGCCGACGAGGCTGTCGATTGCCTCGCGCGACGGGTTCGGTGCCGGCTGGCGCGGTGCGGTATCGGTCCGGCCCTGCGACAGGCGGGCCAACCGCTCGGACAGGGCGGTGATGTCAAGCTGCTCCGGGGCGGCGGAGGCAGGGACAGCAGCGGGGAAGTGAGCCTCCTCGCTCTCGTCGCGGATCTTGTGGTCGAGCCATTCGCCCAGCGTCATGCCCGCCCGGCGGGCCGCTGCCTTTGCCGCATCGCGCGTCCGGGGATCGACGCCCTTTACGCTCCAGGGCAAGCTCGTGGCCATGATTTCGCTCGCCTAAGGGGACCTTGTCTGCGGCAGGCGAGGCCCCCTGGTGCCGTCACCTTCCGCGCGTACCTTGGCTGATCGTGAAGATACCGTTGACGAAGCCACGACGCCGATGCGCGTTCCCGACATTTGGCCGGCATGGTAAACAGCAGGTTAATAACCGGGACTCCGATCGTTAATTTTTCCCGAATGCCCTTTGGGAAGGCGCCTTTCCGGGCCATGTAACGGTAACTTACCCCGCCGGGGCGACGTATTACCTGACGCTGCGGGAGCGCCCACCCTATCACTGCGACACCAATCGACGCCGCCATGGCCGGCGATTCGACACACTCGCAAGGATTGCAGCTTTCATGTCACGCCAAAGCCTAGCTGTGGCGGGTTCCTCGATTCATGAAACCCGCTCCCCCGATGCCGACCAGACCGGCGAATTCACCATCAGCGACCTCGCCCGCGATTTCGGCGTCACGCTGCGTACGCTCCGCTTCTATGAATCGCGGGGCCTGATCGCGCCGAGCCGCTCCGGCATGACCCGCATCTATTCGGCGCGCGACCGGGCGCGTCTGGCCCTGATCCTCAAGGGCAAGCAGCTCGGTTTCACGCTCGTCGAGATCCGCGCCATGCTGGCCAACGAGGACAAGAAGGGCGGAGCCGGCGATATGGCCGCTTCCGTCGGGGGCCTTCAGCTCAGCCGCGAGCAGATCGTCGAGCAGCTCGAGCTGCTGCGCAGCCAGCGCGGCGAGATCGAAAGCGCGATCGCCGAGCTTGAAGCTTCGCTCGTTCGTATGCCGAAAGCCTGAGGCTCTCGGCGCGACAGTCAAAGCCCCGGCCTAGCCGGGGCTTTTTTTATGGCCGCGTCACGCTCCCGCCATCCGGACGGAGACAAAATCGCGCCGTCACAGTTGCAACTTCGCTCATATTGTTTATATATGAACTATCTTGCTGCGGCGACAGGAACCAGCCGCTGCCTTGCGACGAGAGGGAGGATCCGATGCCGGTCTACAAGGCGCCCGTCGACGACACGCTTTTCCTGCTCAACGACGTCTTCAATATCGAGCGCTACAACAACCTGCCGGGCTTCGCCGATGCATCCTCGGACGTGATCGAGGCCGTGCTCGGAGAGGGCGCCAAGCTCTGCGAGGAAATCCTCCAGCCGATCAATTATTCCGGCGACCAGGAAGGCTGCACACGCAACGCCGACGGCAGCGTGACCACGCCGAAGGGCTTCAAGGCGGCCTATGAGGCCTATGCCGGCGGTGGCTGGATCGGGCTTGCCATGGATCCGGAATATGGCGGCCAGGGCCTGCCCTACACGCTCGGCGCCGTGATGAACGAATACGCCTCAGCAGCGAACATGGCCTTCGCCATGTATCCGGGCCTGACCATGGGTGCGATCGCCGCGCTCTACGTCCATGGCTCCGACGAGATCAAGCGCACCTATCTGCCGAAGATGATCGACGGCACCTGGTCGGGCACGATGAACCTGACCGAGCCGCATTGTGGCACCGATCTCGGCTTGCTCAAGACCAAGGCCGTGCCGAACGGCGACGGCTCCTACGCCATCTCCGGCACCAAGATCTTCATCTCGGCCGGCGAGCAGGACATCACCGAGAACATCGTCCATCTCGTGCTCGCCCGTATCGAGGGCGCGCCGGCTGGCGTGAAGGGCATCTCGCTCTTCGTCGTGCCCAGAAACAAGCTGGGGGCGGATGGCACTGTCGGAGAGAACAACCACGTGTCCTGCGGCTCGATCGAGCACAAGATGGGCATCCACGGCAACGCCACCTGCGTGATGAACTATGACGGCGCGCAGGGCTGGCTGGTCGGGGCCGAGAACAAGGGCCTCAACGCGATGTTCGTGATGATGAACGAGGCCCGCCTCGGCGTCGCGATCCAGGGCCTCGCCCAGTCCGAGGTCGCCTACCAGAACGCCGTCGCCTACGCCAAGGAGCGCCTGCAGGGCCGCGCGCTGACCGGCGCCAAGGAGCCGGCCAAGCCGGCGGATCCGATCATCGTCCATCCCGACGTGCGCCGCACGCTGATGTCGATCAAGGCCTTCAACGAGGCCGCTCGCGCGTTCGTGCTGTGGAACGCGCTGAAGTCCGACATTGCCCATCGCTCCGGCGATGCGGCGGAGCGTCAGGCGGCCGACGACCAGCTCGGCCTGATGACCCCGGTGCTCAAGGGCGTGCTCACGGATGTCGGCTTCGACAATGCGGTGAAGGCGCAGCAGATGTTCGGCGGCCATGGCTATATCGCCGAAACCGGCGTCGAGCAGTTCGTCCGCGATGCCCGCATCGCCATGATCTACGAGGGCGCCAACGGCGTGCAGGCGATGGACCTCGTCGGCCGCAAGCTCGGCCGCGACGGCGGCCGCGGCATCATGGCCTTCTTCAACGAGGTCGGCAGCTTCCTGAAAGAGAACGCCGAGGACGAGGCGCTGAAGCCGCTGCTCGGGCCTTTGCAGGTTTCGCTGGGCCATCTTCAGCAGGCGGCGATGTGGTTCATGAACAACGCGCTCGCCAAGCCGGACAATGCCGGCGCCGGCGCCAGCGACTTCATGCACCTGCTCGGCCTCGTCTCGCTCGGCTACATGTGGGTGAAGATGGCCAAGGCCGCGCAGGAAAAGCTCAAGGCCGGTGCCGACGAGCGGATGAGCGGCAAGCTCGTCACGGCCCGCTTCTTCATGGAGCGCACCTTGCCGGAAACCGGCGCCCATCTGGCGCGTATCACTTCTGGCGCCGACACCACCATGGCGTTGAGCGCCGAACAGTTCTGAGGCGCTTAGCGCTTGACGGCATGCCCGGGCTGGACCCGGGCATCTCTTGATGAGTTCGCTGGATGAGAAGATGGTCGGGTCAAGTCCGACCATGGCGTTCAGCAGGAAAACAAGCCGCCGGGTCGCGGCAGGCCAGGGAGTTCCCTCGATGGCAGACGCATTCATCTACGATCACGTCCGGACGCCGCGCGGCAAGGGCAAGGCCGACGGCTCGCTGCACGAGGTCACGGCGATCGAGCTCGGCACCCAGGCCCTGCGCGCGATCAAGGACCGCAACGATCTCGATCCGCTCCTCGTCGAGGACGTGGTGATGGGCTGCGTCGATCCGGTCGGCGAGGCCGGCGCCGATATCGCCCGCACCGTCGCGCTCAAGGCCGGCTACGGCAAGGAAGTGCCGGGCGTGCAGATCAACCGCTTCTGCGCCTCGGGCCTCGATGCGGTGAACCTCGCCGCGGCGCAGGTCATGTCCGGCCAGAAGGAGATGGCGATCGGCGGCGGCGTCGAGTCGATGTCCCGCGTCGGCATGGGCGCCTCGGGCTTCGGCATCGCGGTCGATCCATCAGTCGCGATCGACACCTATTTCATGCCGCAGGGCGTCTCCGCCGACCTCATCGCGACCAAATACGGCTTCTCCCGCGACGACGTCGATGCCTTCGCCGTGCGCTCGCACCAGCGCGCCGCCAAGGCCTGGAGCGAGGGCCGCTTCAGGAATTCGGTGATTCCCGTCACCGACGTCAACGGCCTCGTCATCCTCGATCGCGACGAGACGATCCGGCCGGGCACCGACATGCAGGCGTTGGCCGCGCTCAAGGCCTCCTTCGTCCAGATGGGCGAGATGGGCGGCTTCGATGCGGTCGCCACCGCCGCGCATCCGGATGTCGAGTTCATCAACCACGTCCATCATGCCGGCAATTCCTCCGGCATCGTCGATGGCGCCGCTGCCGTGCTCGTCGGTTCGAAGAAGGCCGGCAAGGCCGCGGGTTTGAAGCCTCGTGCCCGCATCAAGGCCTTCGCCACGGTCGGCTCCGATCTCGCGCTGATGCTGACCGGCCCGGTCGACGTCACCGAGCTCGTGCTGAAGAAGGCCGGCATGTCCAAGAAGGACATCGACCTGTTCGAGCTGAACGAGGCCTTTTCATCGGTGGTGCTGCGCTACCAGCAGGCGCTCGACATCGACGACGCCGTCCTGAACGTCAATGGCGGTGCTATCGCCATGGGCCATCCGCTCGGCGCGACCGGCGCGATGGTGCTCGGCACCGTGCTCGACGAGCTGGAGCGTCAGGACAAGCAGACCGCGCTGGTGACGCTCTGCGTCGCCGTCGGCATGGGCGTCGCCACCATCATCGAGCGCGTCTGAGCGGAACGGCAGGGAGAGAGATCATGAACCTCACCAATTTCCGCTTCGAGACCGACACCGACGGCATCGCTGTCGCGACCTGGGACATGCCCGAGCGCTCGATGAACGTCATCACCCCCGAGGTGATGGAAGAGCTCAACCAGATCGTCGACAAGGTCGCCTCGGACGAGGCCATCAAGGGCTGCGTCATCACTTCCGGCAAGGAGAGCTTCTCCGGCGGCGCCGACCTCACCATGCTCCAGGGCCTGCGCGACCTCTATGTGACGCTCGCCAGGGAGAAGGGCGAGGCGGTCGCGATGCAGAGCTTCTTCGACGAGAGCCGTAAGCTCTCGCTGCTCTATCGCAAGCTCGAAACCTGCGGGAAACCCTTTGCCGCCGCGATCCACGGCGTCTGCCTTGGCGGCGCCTTCGAGCTCTCGCTCGCCTGCCAGTACCGCGTCGTCTCCGATGACGCCTCGACCCGCGTCGGCCTGCCCGAGATCAAGGTCGGGCTCTTCCCCGGGGCCGGCGGCACCCAGCGCGTTTCGCGCCTGATGCAGACCGGCGACGCGCTGCAGATGATGTTCAAGGGCGAGCAGGTGAAGGCTCTGCCGGCGCGCAATTCCGGCCTCGTCCATGCCGTCGCAGCCCGCGCCGACATCGTCCAGAACGCCAAGGACTGGCTCAAGGCCAATCCGCAGGCGACGCAACCCTGGGACCAGAAGGGCTTCAAGCTGCCCTCCAACAAGGTGCATTCGCCGGCCGGCATGCAGATCTGGCCGCCGGCCAACGCGATCTATCGCCGCGAGCCCAACGACAACTACCCGGCCGCCCGCGCCATCCTCTGCGCGGTCTATGAAGGCCTGCAGTTGCCCATCGATCTCGGCCTCAAGGTCGAGAGCCGCTACTTCGCAAAAATCCTGCGGACGAAGGAGGCGGCCTCGATGATCCGCTCGCTCTTCGTCTCGATGCAGGAATTGAACAAGGGCGCCCGCCGCCCGGCCGACGTGCCGCCTTCCAAGCTCAAGAAGGTCGGTGTCATCGGCGCCGGCTTTATGGGCGCTGGCATCGCCTATGTCACGGCCAATGCCGGCCTCGAGGTCGTGCTGGTCGACAAGGACGTCGAGGCGGCCGAGAAGGGCAAGGCCTATTCGCACAAGCTGGTCTCCGACCAGATCATGAAGGGCCGCGCCAAGACCGCCGATCGCGACGCGCTGCTCGGCCGCATCAAGGCCTCGGCCGATTATGCCGATCTCAAGGGCTGCGACCTGATCGTCGAAGCCGTGTTCGAGGACCCGAAGGTCAAGGCCGAGGTCATCGCCAAGGTCGAGGCCGTCGTCGGTCCGCGCACGATCTTCGGCTCCAACACCTCGACGCTGCCGATCACCGGCCTCGCCCAGACCAGCCAGCGCCCGAAGAACTTCATCGGCATCCATTTCTTCTCGCCGGTCGAGAAGATGCTGCTGGTCGAGGTCATCATGGCCAAGAAGACCGGCAAGAAGGCGCTCGCCATGGCGCTGGACTTCGTCCGCGCCATCAAGAAGACGCCGATCGTCGTCAATGACACCCGCGGCTTCTACGCCAATCGCTGCGTCGGCAACTACATCCGCGAAGGCCATCTGATGCTGATGGAAGGCGTGCCGCCGGCGATGATCGAGGCCGCCGGCAAGCAGGCCGGCATGCCGGTCGGCCCGCTCTCGCTCAATGACGAGGTCGCGGTCGACCTCGCCTACAAGGTGCTGAAGGCGACCAAGGCCCAGCTCGGCGACGCTGCTGTCGACCCGGCGCAGGAGAAGCTGCTCGCCGACATGGTCGAGAAGCACGGCCGTCTCGGCCGCAAGAACCGCAAGGGCTTCTACGACTATCCGGAAGCCGGGCCGAGGCGGCTCTGGCCGGGCCTCGCCGATCTCGTCGGCAAGCGGCTCGATCCCGACAGCGTCGACATGGCGGAGCTGAAGCATCGCCTCTTGGTCACGCAGGCGCTGGAAGCTGCCAAGACCTATGAGGAAGGCGTGATCACCGATCCGCGCGAGGCCGATGTCGGCTCGATCATCGGCTTCGGCTTCGCGCCTTATTCCGGCGGCACGCTCTCCTATATCGACAATATGGGCGCGGCTGCCTTCGTGAAGCTCTGCGAGAAGCTGGCCAAGAGCCATGGCGAGCGCTTCAAGCCGAACCGTCTTCTGAAGCGCATGGCCAAGACCGGCGAGAGCTTCTACGGCGCGGCCGAGAAGAAGGTGGCGGCCTGAGCGGGCGGCCGTCATGGCCGTCCGTCCGATCCTGAGCTTTCCCGATCCGCGTCTGCGCGTGGCGGCGGCCCCCATCACGCGCTTCGATGCCGATCTGCGCGAGCTTGCGGCCGATCTGCTGGATACGATGCGGGCGGCGCCCGGCATCGGCATCACCGCGCCGCATATCGGCGTGCCCCAGCGATTGGTTGTGCTGGAGCTGACGCCCGGCGACGTCCGGACCTATGCCAATCCTGCCCTCGACGGTGTCTCGCGCGAGACCATCCGCCATGTCGAGGGCAGCGTCTCGATGCCCGGTGTTACAGACGAGCTAGAGCGCCATGCCCATGTCCGCGTTCGCTACCACGATCTCGACGGGGTCGAGCGGAGCGAGGAGGCGGACGGCCTGCTGGCTGTCTGCCATCAGCACGAGATCGACCAGCTCGACGGCATCTTCTGGATCGACCGCCTGTCACGCCTGAAGCGCGACAGGCTGATCGCGCGTTACAACAAACTGCGGCGAGGATAGCGCGGATATCTCGGCTATCATGCGTCATGCTCGCCCTTCTGGCGAGCATCCACGTCTTGAACACGGCCTGCGACCGGCAAAGACGTGGTTGGTCGGGACAAGCCCGACCATGACGACGCGTTGGTGTTCGTCGTTCAGTTCGCAACCGCCCGGATGGTCCGGCGCAGCTTGCCGATCAACTCGTCCACCTGCGACTCCGTGACGATCAGCGGCGGCGAGAAGGCGATCGTGTCGGCGGCGGTGCGGATCATCAGCCCTTCCTCATGGAAGGCGCGCTCGATCACCTCGTAGCCACGCTTGCCGGGGCCTTCCGCCCGCGGCGCGAGGTCGACGGCGCCGACGATGCCGAGCGTCCGGATGTCGACGACGTTGGGTTCGCCCTTCAAGCTCATCACCGCATCGGCCCAGGCGTCTTCCATCGCGCGTGCCCGCTCGAACAAGCCTTCGTCGCGATAGATGTCGAGCGAGGCCAGGCAGGCCGCCGCCGCCAGCGGATGACCCGAATAGGTATAGCCGTGGAACAGCTCGATGACATTGTCCGGGCCGCCCATGAAGGCGTCGTAGATGTGCTTGCGCACGATCACGCCGCCCATCGGCACCGTGCCGGAGGTGACGCCCTTGGCGAAGGTGATCATGTCGGGGATCACGCCGTAGCGCTCGGCCGCGAAGGCGAAGCCCAGCCGCCCGAAGCCGGTGATGACCTCGTCGAAGATCAGCAGGATGCCGTGCTTGTCGCAGATCTCGCGCAGGCGCTTGAGATAGCCCTTCGGCGGCGGCAGCGCGCCGGTCGAGCCCGCCATCGGCTCGACGATCACGGCGGCGATGGTCGAGGCGTCGTGCAGCGCGACGATGCGTTCCAGATCGTCGGCAAAATGCGCGCCGTATTCCGGCTCGCCCTTGCTGAAGGCCTGCTTCGCGCGGTCATAGGTATGGGCGAGGTGGTCGACGCCGGTGAGCAGCGAGCCGAAGAATTTGCGGTTGTTCGACATGCCGCCGACCGAGATGCCGCCGAAGCCGACGCCGTGATAGCCACGTTCGCGGCCGATCAGGCGGGTCTTGGCGGCCTTGCCGGAGACGTTCCAGTAGGCCAGCGCGATCTTGAGCGCCGAATCGCCCGCTTCCGAGCCGGAGCCGGCGAAGAAGACATGGTCGAGATCGCCCGGCGCCAGCGCCGCGATCCGGGCAGCGGCAGCGAAGACCTTGGGGTGGCCGTACTGGAAGGACGGGGCGTAATCGAGATCGCGCGCCTGCGCCTGGATCGCCTGGATGATCGGCTCGCGGGCATGGCCGGCATTGCAGCACCACAGGCCGGCGGTGCCGTCCATGACCGGCTTGTTGTCGGGCGTGTAGTAGAACATGCCCTCGGCCCGCGCGACCATGCGCGGGTTCTTCTTGAACGACCGGTTGGCTGTGAACGGCATCCAGTAGGCTTCGAGGTCGTTCGGTGCGGCGATGGCGGAGGATGCTGACGTCATGCGAGGACCCCTGTGGATTAACCTTGGTTAAAGCTAGCAGGAGCCAGCAGCCTGTAAATCGCCATCATGGCGCCCCAAGGCTGCGTCCGGCGGATGGCGGCTCGAAGCTGGCTGCGGGTGACGTTAGGTCGCCAATGGCGTAAGCTCCCTCGTTGGGGCGACAAACTGAACGGACCCCGATGACGGAAGGTGCAGATGATCCTGGACGGCTGGATGTCCGAGCCGCGGCGATCATTCGCGCGGGTCTCGACCGCGTCCTCGTCTCCGACACCTTTCGCGCCGCTCCTCAGCTTTCTGCGTTTCTGAGCTTCATCGTCGAGCGTACGGTCGAAGGGCGCGCAGCCGAGCTGAAGGGCTACACGATCGCGGTCGAAGGCCTTGGCCGGCCAGCGGACTTCAATCCCCAGATTGATCCGATCGTCCGCGTCGAAGCCGGGCGGCTGAGGCGGTCGCTGGCGCAATATTATGCCGGGGACGGCCGCGATGACCCCGTGCAGATTTCGATGCCGGTGGGCGGCTATGTCCCGGTCTTCACCTGGTTCGGCGGCGAGGGGAGCCGGGCTGCGGCCGACGCCTTGGAAGATGCGCCCGAGCCGGATCGTCGCACGGCCCGCCGCTGGGCCGGCCTGACCCTCGCCGCGCTGGCGCTGGGCCTGCTCGCGCTCGGCTGGTGGTATCTGGCGCCACCGCGCGGATCGGTCGTATCCGAGGCCTCGAAACCGGCTGCGGTCGGGCAGGCCGTCGACGCGTTGCCCGAGGCGGCAGCGGCGCCTCGCCTCGTGCGGGTCGCGATCACCATTCCCAATCCGCCTTCCGATCCCAGGCTCGCCGATATCCTGCGCCGCTTCTCGGCGCTGCTCGTCGATGCGATGGCGCGCTTCGACGATCTCGTCACGATCAAGACTCCGTCGCCAGGCTCCCCCCTTTCTGACGAGATCGACTATGTGTTCGAGATCGATGCCCAGGGCGTCAATGGCGGAGCGGAGGGACTCGGCCGCCTGCGCTCCGTCCGGGACGGGCGTATCGTCTGGACGACGTCGTCGAACCGCCGCACGCACGCGGCGCTGCAGGAGAGCGATCTCGCCGAGATGGCACGGCGGCTGGCGACGCGGCTGACCGAGCCCTTCGGCATCATTCTGGCGGATGCGCGCCAGTTCTCGCCGTCTCCCGCCATCCGCTGCATCCTGAAGGCCTTCGACGCGCGCCGCGCCATGCTGCCCGAGATGCACCAGGCTGCCCGGCACTGCCTGGCCCAGCTGGTCGAGCAGGACCCGGGTTTCTATCCGGCCTGGGCCCATCTCTCGATCATGACGCTCGGCGAACGCGGCCTGGCTCCGGCCTCGCCGGCCACGGAGCCGCGGGATGACGCAGGCGATGCGCGATCTCCGCTCGGCCGCTCTCTCGCCGCGGCGCTGACGGCGATCCGCCTCGCCCCGTCCGGAGCGCGGGCCTATCAGGCGATGATGAAGGTGCTGCTGCTGCGCGGTGCTACCGAAGAGGCGATCCAGATGGGTCGCGAGGCGCAGACCCGCAACCCCTATGATCCGGAGATACTGGCTGACATGGGGGCGCTCTACGTGCGGCTCGATCGCCCGCTCGAAGGGTTGCCGCTGCTGGAACGCGCGACTGCGCTCAGCGTCGCCCGCCCGCCGCGATATGATTTCTATGCATTCCTGGGCGCTTACCTGACCGGGGCAAGGAATGCGTCGGAAAGCCATGCCGGGATGCTGGTCGCGGACACGAGCCCGCTCAGCCTGCTCGGCCAGGCGCTCAAGGCCGCTGTCGACAACGATCCGGAGAAACAGGCGAAGGCGCTCGCCCAGTTGGCCGAGAAATCCGCGCTTTTCGCGCAGAACCCTCGCGCCTTTCTTGAAAGGCGCGCATTTTCCGGGTCGGTGATCGACAGGATTCTGACGGCGCTCGGGCTGAACAAGCCATAAGCCAGGGGCGGCAAGTGCCGGCTGTGGCGGAAATGAGGCGGGTCGCTCGCTTAACGTCGCCGGCAAGGTTAATCTGTCGACCGAGGCCGTGATTCGGTCCCCAATCCGATTCCTCGACGTGGCGCGAACGCTGCCGTGGCACCTGCCCGCCTGAAAGCCCTGCACCCTCTCGCCGGCGCCGTGACCGGCCTGTCGGCCGGCGCAGCAGTCACGATCCTGCTTCCAGGCGGGCTCGGTATGGCGCTGGGCCTTCTGGCCTCCGGGGCCGGCTTCATGCTGGCGATGCGGGCCTTCGAACGGCGCGGTCTGGCCCGGCACGAACAGGCCATGGCGGGGCTTGGCGAAGTCAAGGTCCGTCTCGCCACCAACGCCATTCGCCTCGATGCCCTGTCGCAGCGCGTCGAGCAGATGCCGATGCGCGATGCCGATGCCGCGCCGGCGCGTGCCGCGATCCATGAATTGACGGCCGAGGTCGGGCTGCTCGGCGACCTGATCCATCAGGTGGCGACGACGCTGGCCGATCACGAGAACGTCCTGGCTCGCCTGCCGGATCCTGTCGTCGCTGCGACTGCCACGCCTGTGCCCGAGGTGGTGGTCGACCCGGAAGTCATGCGCCGGGAGCGGGCCGAGAAGCTTGCTGCCGAACGGGCCGCCGCCGCCGCTGCGGCGCGCGAGGAGGCCGAGGCCGAACGGGCTGCGCTGATCGGCAAGGCGCTGGGAGAAGGCCGGCTCGAGATCCATCTGCAGCCGATCGTCTCGCTGCCGCAGCGCCGGACCTGCGGCTACGAGGCGCTGCCACGCCTGCGGCTCGACGAGAACACGCTGCTGCTGCCCAATGAGTTCATCGAGACGGTCGAGGCGCGCGGCTTCGGGCCCACGCTGGACGCGCTCGTCCTGACGCGGGCGCTGGCGATCGCCCGCCATCTCGGCTCGAAGGACGGGAGTATCTTCGTCTCCTGCAATTTCAGCAATGCGACCTGGAGCTCCTCGCGAGCCCTGGCCACCTTGACCCGCATCCTCGACAAGTACCGCGAGCATACCGGCCACCTCGTCATCGAGATGCCGCAGACGATCTTCCGCGAACTCGACCCGACCAGCCTCGGCCTGCTCGGCGCGATGTCGGCGAACGGCGTGCGTTTCGCGCTCGATCAACTCGCGGACCTGCGCCTCGACCCGCGTGCCCTGTTCGATCGGGGCATCCGCTACGTGAAGGCGCCGGCCGCGCTGCTCCAGGCGCATGTCGAGGGCCGGATCCAGAGCGACATCGCGGCCGGCGACCTCGCCGCCTTGCTGGCCCGCGTCTCGATCAGCCTCGTCGCGGACCAGGTCGAGGACAATCCCGCCGCCGCCGACATGATCGAGCTTGGCGCCACGATGGGACAGGGCCTGGCCTTCTCGCCGCCGCGCCCGGTCAAGCCCGAGGTCTTCGCCGAGCCGGAGCCCAGGCCTGTGGCGCCGCCTGCTCCCGCGTCTGCCGAGGCCGAGCGTCCGCCGCAGAGCATTGCCGAGCGCCTGTTGGGCCAGGACAAGGGTTCGCCGGCGGCGCTGCCCTTCCCGGACGCCGCGGCACAGGAAGCGCCGCCGGAGCGGCTGCCCTTCCGGGCCGTGCTGCGCCGCGCCAGCGCCTGACGCGCGGCCGGTCCGCCGCGGTCTCCGGTTCCGCTTCCGGCGAATCCCGTCTAGATCAGGCCATGTCGAGGGGCGAAGCGCGCCTTTCATTGATGCAGCCGCCGGAGATCGAGACAGTGTCGCCATCGGGGATCGCTTCCACCCTTCCGCTTTCGGGTTTCTCCGAGGTCGCGAATCGTTTCGATCTCTGCCTGTGCGACGTCTGGGGCGTGGTCCATAACGGCGTCGCCGCCTATCGCGATGCGGTCGCGGCCCTGATGCGGATGCGCGAGCGCGGTATCAGCGTCGTCCTCGTCACCAATGCGCCGCGCCCGGCCGAGGTCATCATTGGCCAGCTCGATGGTTTCGCCGTGCCGCGCGAGGCCTGGGATGCCATCGTCACCTCCGGTGACGTCTGCCGCTCGCTGATCCGCGAGCGGGCGGGCGAGCCGATGTTCCGCCTCGGTCCCGATCGGGACCTGCCGCTGGTCGCCGGGCTCGACGTGCGCGAGACCGGGCCGGATGAGGCGGCCTATGTGCTCTGCACCGGCCTGTTCGACGACGAGAACGACACGGCGGAAACCTATGCCGACCTGCTTGCCGGCTTCGCCGCGCGTGGGCTGCCGCTGATCTGCGCCAATCCCGATCTCGTGGTCGAGCGCGGCGGGCGCATCATTCCCTGCGCCGGCTCGGTCGCGCTGGCCTATGAGGAGATCGGTGGACGGGTGGTCTATGCCGGCAAGCCGCATCGGCCGATCTACGAGGCGGCGGTGGCTGCCGCCGAAAAGGCGCGGGGAAGCGCGATCGCACGGGGCAGAATCTGCGCCGTGGGCGATGCGATCCGCACCGACATCGCCGGTGCCGACGCCTTCGGCGCGGCCGGCATCATGGTGCTGGCCGGAATCCACGCCCAGGATCTGATGGAAGCGTCATGGGAGGAGCGTCACGGCTGGTTCGGCCGGCAGACGCATCGCCCGGCCTATGCGATGCCGCATCTGGTCTGGTAAGGCGCCCAGAAGCATTTTCGAGCGAAGTGGATGCCGGTTCGCGTGAAGAAAATGCGATAGAACAAGGAGATAGAGCATTTCGCGGTTCGAAGAACGCAGAAATGCTTTAGGCCGCGACGCAGACCGATTCGATCTTGGTCTTCAGCGTCTGCGCGTTGAACGGCTTGACGATGTAGTTGCTGACGCCAGCCTTCTTCGCGGCGACGACGTTCTCGGTCTTCGATTCGGCGGTGACGATGATGAACGGCGTTTCCGACAACGCCGTCTCCTCGCGGACCTTCTGGAGCAGCTCGAAGCCGCTCATCGGTTCCATGTTCCAGTCGGAGATCACGAGCCCGTATTTCTTGTCGCGCATCTTCGAGATGGCGGCCGAGCCGTCCGAGGCATCGTCGACATTTTCGAAGCCGAGCTGCTTCAGCAGGTTCCGGATGATGCGGACCATCGTCTGATAATCGTCGACGACGAGGATCGGCATGGACGGGTCGAGAGCCATTGCGATGCTCCAGGCATGACGGTCGCGGTGCCGGGACATACCAGCGCCGTGCCGCTCGTCCGAGTTGATAGCCGCAGCGCCTTGAGAACCGGTTAATTCGATGTCGAAGTGACGCAAGGGCAGAAGCGTGCGCCGCACCAAAGTTCAATTGCGTTCATGCTGCGGTTGCGAGATGCTTAACCGGATCGCAGACAGGAGGGCGCAGGTTCGCGGGCCGCGCGTGATCCATGACCGTTCAGCCGATGCCCGGCGGGCTCTACACCGTCCACGCCTTCGAAGATCTGGCCGTCGGCCAGAGCGAAAGCCTGATGCGAACCGTGATGGAGCGGGATGTGGCGCTCTTCGCCGAATTGTCCGGCGATGCCAATCCGATCCATCTCTGCGACCATTTCGCCGCCAGCACCAAGTTCGGCCAGCGTATCGCCCATGGCATGCTGACGGCGAGCCTGATTTCCGCCCTGCTCGGCACGCGTTTGCCGGGGCCGGGTGCGGTCTATCTCTCGCAGACGCTGACTTTCCTGGCGCCGGTGAAGATCGGCGACGTGGTCACGGCCCGTGTCGAGGTCGTCGAGCTCGTGGCGGAGCGCCGCAGGGCACGCTTCTTCTGCGAATGCCTCGTCGACGGCAAAGCCGTGATGGAAGGCGAGGCCTGGGTCGCGATGCCGCCGAAGCGGTGAGCTTGAGGACTTTCCGCCCGCGCGCGGCCTTGACGCCCCGCCGGCCTTCGCCGCAAAGACGGTCATCGCCCGCGTTTCAGGGCAGGTGGACGTGGACGTTCCCGATTGATGCCATTCCAAGCCGATGCGCCGTCGCGCCGCGAGCCGACGGCCGTGGTCCTCGACCTCGACAAGCCCACTCCCGAAATCCTGCGCGGTGCCGTCCTGGCATTGGGCAATTTCGATGGCGTTCATCGCGGCCATGCCGAGCTCGCGCGCGTGGCCGGCGCTATGGCGGCCGAACGCGGCACGAAGCCGGCCGCCTTCACCTTCGAGCCGCATCCGCGCAGCGTCTTCCGCCCGGAAGAGCCGGTCTTCCGGTTGACCTCGCCGCAGCTCAAGCTCGAAGGGCTGACGCAAGCGGGCTTTGCCCAGGTCTTCGTCCTGCCTTTCGATCGCGAGATCGCGGCGATCCCTGCCGAAAGCTTCGTCGATGACCTGCTGATCGGCCGGCTCGGTGCCGCCGGTCTGGTCTGCGGCTATGATTTCCATTTCGGCAAGGGCCGGACGGGGTCGCCGGAAATGCTGCAGGCCCACTGCCTTGCCGCCGGCATTCCGGTTGCGGTCGTGCCGCCCTATTCCTGGCAGGGCGAGCCGGTTTCCTCGACGCTGATCCGCACCGCGCTGGAGGCCGGGGATGTCGGGCGTGCCGCGACCTTCCTCGGCCGGCCCTGGCTGGTGCGCGGGCTCATCGCTCATGGCGACAAACGCGGGCGCGAGCTGGGTTACCCCACCGCCAACATGCAGCTCGCTCGCGACTGCCGGCTGCGCCACGGCATTTATGCGGTCCGGATGAGGATCGACGGCGTCTGGCATGATGGCGTCGCCAGTTTCGGCCGCCGCCCGACCTTCGACGACGGCGCGCCGCGGCTCGAAACCTTCGTCTTCGATTTCTCCGGCGATCTCTACGGCGAGCGCGTCGATGTCGCCTTCGTCGACTGGCTGCGCGGCGAGGAGAAGTTTGACACGCTGGAAGCCCTGATCGTGCAGATGGACGTCGACAGCGCCCGTGCGCGCGACATTCTGGCGGGAACGCCGCCCTTCCTTCCGTAAGCGCCGCCTGCTAGAAGCCCTCCATGCTCGCCAATCGCGCCTTGTCGATCGATCTTTCCCGGCGAATTACGGGCCCGGCTGCCGCCTCGCGCTAGACAAGCGCGGGCGCTTGCGCAGTCCGGGTTGAAGACCGCTTTTCCCGTTTCAAGAGTGGATGCCAAAGGCCCATCGACCGGCCCGCATCCCGACTGCCCGAGCCGGATGATGACCGACAAGACCAATACCGCCAAAGCTGCCGAGACCGCTGCCGACGGCGTCGATTATTCCCAGACGCTGTTCCTGCCCCAGACCGAGTTCCCGATGCGCGCCGGCCTGCCGCAGCGCGAGCCGGAACTGCTCGCCCGCTGGGCGAAGATGGACCTTTATCGCAAGCTGCGCGAGGCCGGGCAGGGTCGGGACCGTTTCGTCCTGCATGACGGCCCTCCCTATGCCAACGGCAACATCCATATCGGCCATGCGCTGAACAAGGTGCTGAAGGACCTCGTCACGCGCTCGCAGCAGATGCTCGGCTACGATTCCAACTACGTGCCGGGCTGGGACTGCCACGGCCTGCCGATCGAGTGGAAGATCGAGGAACAGTACCGCGCCAAGGGCCTGAACAAGGACGACGTCCCGGTCGTCGAGTTCCGCAAGGAATGCCGCGCCTTCGCCGAGCACTGGGTCGATGTCCAGCGCGAAGAGTTCAAGCGCCTCGGCGTCGAGGGCGACTGGGCCAATCCCTATCTGACCATGGCCTATCCGGCCGAGGCGCAGATCGCCCGCGAGATCATGAAATTCGCCGAGACCGGCCAGCTCTATCGCGGCTCCAAGCCGGTGATGTGGTCGGTGGTCGAGAAGACGGCGCTGGCCGAGGCCGAGGTCGAGTACGAGGAGCACACCAGCGACACGATCTATGTGCCGTTCCCGGTGCTGAACGGCCCGGCCGCGCTCGCCGGCGCCGGTGTCGTGATCTGGACCACCACGCCCTGGACGATCCCGGGCAACCGCGCGATCTCCTACAGCCACAAGGTCGCTTATGGCCTCTACAAGGTCACGGCCGCGCCCGAGAACAACTGGGCCAAGACCGGCGCTAGCTACATCATCGCCAAGAATGTCGCCGAGAACGTCTTCAAGGCGGCGAAGGTCGAGGCCTTCGAACTCGTCGCCGATGTCACCGCCGATGATCTGGCCACGCTGACCACCGCGCATCCGCTGCGCGGCCGCGGCTACGACTTCATCGTCCCGCTGCTGGATGGCGATCATGTCACGGATGATGCCGGTACCGGCTTCGTTCATACCGCGCCCAGCCACGGCCGCGAGGATTTCGACGTCTGGATGGCCAATGGCCGCCAACTCACCGAGCGCGGCATCGAGACCCGCATCCCCTATACCGTCGATGCCGATGGCCGCTTTACCAAGGAGGCGCCGGGCTTCGAGGGTGCGCAGGTCATCACCGACAAGGGCGACAAGGGCAATGCCAACGACGTCGTCATCAAGGCGCTGGTCGAGGCCGGCAACATCATCGCGCGCGGCCGCCTGAAGCATCAGTACCCGCATAGCTGGCGCTCGAAGAAGCCGGTGATCTTCCGCAATACGCCGCAATGGTTCATCGCCATGGACAAGCCGATCGGCGAGGCCGGCGCGCCGGACGCGGCCGATCCGCAGCCGGTTGCAGGCGGCAACACCGATACGCTGCGCAACCGCGCGCTCAAGGCGATCCAGGAGACCGAGTGGGTGCCCGCCGCCGGCGAGAACCGCATCACCGGCATGATCGCCAACCGGCCGGACTGGGTCGTCTCGCGCCAGCGCGCCTGGGGCGTGCCGATCACCGTCTTCGTCGAGAAGGAGACGAAGGAGATCCTCGTCGATGACCGCGTGAACGCCGCGATCGCCGAGGCCTTCGAGGCCGAGGGTGCCGATGCCTGGTTCACCGATCTGGACGGCGCCCGCTTCCTCAAGCCCTTCGGTTTCGACCCGGCGCAGTATGAGCGCGTCACCGACGTGCTCGACGTCTGGTTCGATTCCGGCTCCACCCATGCCTTCACGCTGGAGAAGCGCGCCGACCTGCGCGCCCGCCGCCGCGGCGATGGTGGCAAGGACCGGGTGATGTATCTCGAAGGTTCGGACCAGCATCGCGGCTGGTTCCATTCGAGCCTGCTGGAGAGCTGCGGCACGCGCGGCCGGGCGCCCTACGACATCGTCCTCACCCATGGCTTCTGCCTGGACGAGAAGGGCGAGAAGATGTCGAAGTCGAAGGGCAACGTCACCGCCCCGCAGGACATCATCAAGGACTCGGGCGCCGACATCCTGCGCCTCTGGGTCGCGGCGGCCGACTATTCCGACGACCTGCGCATCGGCAAGGAGATCCTGAAGACCTTTGTCGAGACCTATCGCAAGCTGCGCAACACCATGCGCTGGATGCTCGGCACGCTCGCCCATTTCAGCGAGGATGTCCGCGTCTCCGATCCGCAGACCATGCCGGAGCTGGAGCGGCTGATGCTGCATCGCCTCGCCGAGCTCGGGCCGCAGGTCGAGGAAGCCTACCGCACCTACGACTACAAGAAGGTCGTGTTCCTGCTCTCGCAGTTCATGAATACCGAGCTCTCGGCCTTCTATTTCGATGTGCGCAAGGACGCGCTCTACTGCGATCCGCTTTCCAGCCATGTTCGCAAGAGCGCGCTGACCGTCGTTGATCATCTCTTCCGCTGCCTGACGACTTGGCTCGCGCCGATCCTGGTCTTCACCACTGAGGAAGCCTGGCTCGACCGCTATCCCGACCAGAAGGCGGGCGAGGGCTCGGTCCATCTCGAGCGCTTCGTTGCGGCGCAAGCCGACTGGCTCGATCCGGAGCTGGCCGAGCGCTGGAGCAAGATCCGCCGCGTGCGCCGCGTCGTCACCGGTGCGCTCGAGCTTGAGCGCGCCGCAAAGCGCCTCGGCTCCTCGCTTGAGGCAGCGCCGCAGGTCTTCGTCTCGGATAGCGATCTCTATGCCGCCTTGTCCGGCGCCGATCTCGCCGAGATCAGCATCACCTCCGGCATCCGCGTCGAGAGCGGCGAGGGGCCGGCTGACGCCTTCCGCCTCGCCGATGTGCCGGGCGTCGCGGTCGTGCCGCATCGCGCGGCCGCCATCAAATGCGCCCGCTCCTGGAAGTATTTCGACCCGGCGAGCGCCGACAAGGCCTATCCCCAGGTGACGCCGCGTGACGCCAAGGCGCTCAAGGAGCTGGGAGTGCGCGCCTGATGACGCCCGCCCGCCGCCTCGGCCTCGCGACGGTGTTGATTGTCTTCATCGCCGATCAGCTTCTGAAATGCTGGCTGCTCTACGACGTCGGGCTGGCGGAGAACGGGCCCTACGATCTCGCCTCCTTCCTGACGATCGTGCTCGCCTGGAATCGCGGCATCTCCTATGGGCTGTTCCAGCAGGGCACCGATCTCGGCCGCTGGTTCCTCGTCGTCATCTCCTTCGTCGCGGCCGTCTGGCTCTGGCGCTGGATGTGGCGCGAGCCGCGGCGCTTTTCCGTGTTCAGCCTGGCGCTGATCATCGGCGGAGCGCTTGGAAACGGGGTCGATCGCGCGGTCTATGGCGCGGTCGTCGACTTCGTGCATTTCCATTGGGGCAGTTTCAGCTGGTATATCTTCAACATCGCCGATGTCGCGATCGTTGTCGGAGTGCTCGGTCTGCTGTATGAGTCCTTCCGCCCGAGCGCAGAAAAAACAGCTTAACAACGGTTTCGCCATTGTTTTGCCGTTCGTCTGGGTTTCAGACATGGCGGGATTGTCCGAAGGGAGATTTGACATGGCCGGACGCATTCGCGTGGCTCATCTGCTGATCGCCGGCGGGCTTGTGCTTGCCGCTTCGCCGGCCTTCGCGCAGGACGGCATGCTGTTCAAGAATCTGATGGAAGGCATCATGGGCAAGGGCGATGGCGCCGATATCGATTATCGCGCCCGCGCGCCGCTGGTCGTTCCGCCGAACTCGACGCTGCCGCGCCCGCAGGAGGCGGCCAGCGAGCGCAATGCCGCCTGGCCGAACGATCCGGATGTCCAGCGCCGCAAGGACGAGGCCAACGCGCTGCCCTACGTGTCGGCGCTCGGCCTGCAGAACAACCCGATCATGTCGCCGCAGGAGATTCGCCGAGGCCGGACCGCGGCGCGTCAGCCGACGGGGCCGATGGTCTCGGAAGAGCAGAATATGTACAACAACCAGATCAAGCCGATCCGCATCGGCCGCGAGCTGGCAGCGCGTCAGAACCAGGTCGATCAGGACACGCTTGCCTATGGCACCGAGCCGCCGCGCCGCACCCTGACCGAGCCGCCGGTCGGCTATCGTCGCCCGGCTTCGACGGCCGCTCTCGGCCCGGGCGAGCGTGGCCCGGTGGAGGACAAGCAGGCTGTCGGTGCGCGTGAATTCTCGACCGGGCGCGGCCCGGTGATGCAGTAGGCGGTACGGCATCGACGCCGGGGCATGGCTCCGGCCTGATCGCCGGGCCCGATTGCCCCTTGCCGAAGCAAGGCGGCCTGACCAAGTTGTCCAGACGGGCGGGGGCGGCGCGCCCGCCCTTTTTCGATCGAGGAGACGGCACCAGGTGAACATCCATGCGCAAGGGACCGACCTGGCGCAGCCGGTCGAATCGTTCCGGCTGGCCAACGGCCTCGATATCGTGGTGGTGAAGGACCGGCGGGCGCCGGTCGTCACCCACATGGTCTGGTATCGCAACGGCTCGGCCGACGATCCGGCGGGCAAGTCGGGCATCGCGCATTTCCTCGAGCACCTGATGTTCAAGGGTACGGAAGCCTGGCCGGCCGGCGAGTTTTCCAAGATCGTCGCCGGCTTCGGCGGCCAGGAGAACGCCTTCACCTCCTTCGACTACACCGCCTATTTCCAACGCGTGCCGAAGGAACACCTGCGCGCGATGATGGATTACGAGGCCGACCGGATGACCGGCCTCTCCTTCGATGAGGCCGTGGTCGGGCCCGAGCGCGACGTCGTGCTGGAGGAACGGCGGATGCGCGTCGATTCCGACCCGTCCGCCCAGCTCGGCGAGGAATTCTCCGCGACGCTGTTCTTCCATCACCCCTACGGCACACCCATCATCGGTTGGGAGCACGAGATCGAGCGCCTGAGCCGGGACGACGCCTTCGCTTACTACCAGCGCTTCTACACGCCGGAGAATGCGATCCTCGTCGTCGCCGGCGATACCGATGCCGCGGAGGTCCGCCACCTCGCCGAGGAGACCTATGGCAAGATCGCGGCGCGTGGCGCGGCGCCGGTCCGCTCCCGCCCGATCGAGCCCGAACCGCGCGCTTCGCGCCGCGTGCAGCTCAACGATCCGCGCGTGCAGCAGCCCTCGCTGCGCCGCGGCTGGCTGACGCCGACCTATACGTCCGGCGAGCGCGACGAGGTTCTGGCGCTCGAACTCGTCGCCGAGATTCTGGGCGGTGGCACGACCTCCCGGCTCTACCGCAAGCTCTGTGTCGAAGACGAATTGGCCGCCGGCGCCAGCGCCTATTTCATGGCCTCGATGGTCGACCGTGCCGCCTTCCAGATCTCTGCCAGCCCGCGCCCGGGTGTCGAGATGGCGGCGATGGAGGCCGGGCTCGATGCGGCACTCGCCGCCTTCCTGACTGACGGACCGACCGAGCTGGAACTGGCGCGGGCCCGCACGCGGCTGGTGGCGGAGACGGTCTTCGCGCGCGACAACCAGGCCTCGCTCGCCCGCATCTTCGGCTCGGCGCTGGCGGTGGGTGAGACCGTCGCGGATGTGCTCGCCTGGCCCGAGCGCATCGAGGCCGTCGGCCGCGAGGCGATCGTCGAGGCGGCGCGCCGTTACCTCAAACCTGATCGCAGCGTCACAGGCCTGCTGCTGCCGGCCTGACGCCGCCGTCTTATCGAACGGGCGGAGATCAGGTTCCGCCGACAGGAAGCGACATGAACGCCCCGATTCCGACGCTCAAGCTCAACACGGCCGGCCCCGCCATCGCTATCCAGACCGTCCGTTCGCCCGGCGGCATCGAGGCCTGGCTGGTCGAGGAGCACAGCCTGCCGCTGATCGCGGTCGATTTCGCCTTCGATGGCGGCGCCAGCCGCGATCCCCAGGACGCCGCCGGCAGCGCCTATCTGATCTCCGGGCTGCTTGACGAGGGCGCGGGGGATCTCGACGCCGAGGCCTTTCAGGGGCGCATGGCCGATCATGCCATCAGCCTCGGCTTCGAGGCGCGCCGCGACGATTTCCATGGCTATCTCCAGACGCTCTCCACGCATCGCGACACGGCTTTCGAGCTGCTGGGTCTGGCCCTCAACAAGCCGCGCTTCGATGCCGACGCCGTCGCCCGCGTCCGCGCGCAGGTCATCGCCGGGTTGCAGCGCCAGGCGAAGAACCCCGAGGTGATGTGCCGCAACGCGCTCTATGCCGCGGCCTTCCCCGGACACCCTTACAGCCGGCCCGAGAAGGGCGATATCGACAGCGTTTCCAGGTTGGAAGCGCCCGCGCTGAAGGCGTTGAGGCCGGCGCTGCTCGATCGCGCCGGGCTTAAGGTCGTCGTCGTCGGAGACATCAGCGCGGCCGAGCTCGCCGGGCGGCTCGATGCGCTGTTCGGTGACTTGCCCAGGGGCGAGGCACGGGCCCGGCCGGCGCAGCCCCTGCCGATCCAGGGGCTCGGCCAGACCCATCTCATCGATCTCGACGTGCCGCAGACCGTTTTGCGCTTCGTCGGACCAGGCCTGATGTGGGACGATCCGGATTTCATGACCGCGAGCGTGCTGAATCATATTCTCGGTGGTTCAGCCTTCACCTCGCGCCTGTTCATGGAGGTGCGCGAGAAGCGCGGGCTTGCCTATGGTGTCTCCTCCAGCCTGATGCCGTTGCGCGAGAGCGCGATGCTGGTCGGCGGCACCGCCACCCGCAACGACCGCGCGGCGGAGTCGATGCGGGTCATCCGCGAGGAGATGCTGAAGCTCGCCGAGGACGGCCCGACCGAGCACGAGGTCGAGGAGGCCAAGCGCTATATCATCGGCTCCTACCCGCTGCGCTTCGACACCTCGCCGAAGATTGCCGGGGAATTGCTGGCGCTGGCGCTGCGTGGCGATACGCCGGATTTCCTCGCCCGTCGCAACGGTCTCTTCGCGGCCGTCACGCTGGCCGATGTCAAGCGCGTCGCCAAGCGCTTGTTCGGCAAGCCCGAGCTGCTCGTCCAGGCGGTTGGCAAGCCCGTCGCGCTGGTCTGAAATAGCCTCCTTCTTCTGTCGTTACGGATAGGGTTCATGCCTCAGCAAAGCTTCGATCTCGCGCTCGAATCCAAGGTCGGCAAGGGCGGTATCCCCGATGGTGCCTTCGAGAAGGCTCTGGCCGATCTCAAACCGGCGCTGGCGAAACTGCAGGCTCAGGCGAAGGACGGTTCCCTGCCGCTCCTCAAGCTGCCCAGCGACACCGCCGATCTCGGCCCGGTGAAAGCCGCCGCCGCGCGATTGAAATCCGGCGGCACCACCGATGTGCTGGTGCTCGGCACCGGCGGCTCCAGCCTGGGCGGACAGACGCTGGCGCAGCTCACCGGCTACGGCATCGCCGGCCTGTCGCAGTTCACGCCCGGCCCGCATGTCCATTTCATCGACAATCTCGATCCGGCGACCTATGCGGCGCTGCTCGCCAAGCTGCCGCTCAAGACCACCAAGTTCGTCGCCATCTCGAAATCGGGCGGCACCGGCGAGACCCTGCTGCAATCGATCGCCGCGATCGAGGCCTTGCGCGGCGCGCATCTGAGCGATCGTGAGATCGGTACGCATTTCGAGGGGCTTTCCGAGCCGGCGAAGCCCCGCAAGCTGCATCCGCTGCGCGCTTTGCTCGAACCTTTCGGCACGCCCTTCCTCGAACATCACACCGATGTCGGCGGGCGCTATTCCGTGCTGACCAATTGCGGCCTGCTGCCGGCCGCCGTGCTCGGCCTCGACATCGAGGCGCTGAGGCTTGGCGCCGGCCGCGCGGTCGCGCCGCTCTTCGCCGGAAAGAGCGTCAACGAGACGCCGGCTGCGGTCGGTGCCGCGCTGCATCTCGCCGCCATGCGTTCGGGCAAGAACATCGCCGTGCTGATGCCCTATGCCGACAAGCTCGCTCTGCTCACCCGCTGGTGGATGCAGCTTTGGGCCGAAAGCCTCGGCAAGGACGGGCAGGGCACGCAGCCGGTCGGCGCGCTCGGCCCGGTCGACCAGCATTCGCAGCAGCAGCTCTATCTCGCCGGCCCGAAGGACAAGTTCTGCACGGTCATCACCACCAGCGTGAAGGGCAAGGGCCCGCAGATCGACGCTGGCCTGGCGGAGAAGATCGGGCAGGCCGATTTCGCCGGCAAGACCATCGGCGATCTTGTCGCGGCGCAGGGCATCGCGATGATCGACACCTTCGCCAAGAATGGCTGCGCGGTGCGTCGCTTCCATGTCGAGCGCATCGACGAGACCAGCCATGGCGAGATGCTGATGCATTTCATGCTGGAGACGATCCTGACCGGCTACGCCATGGGCGTGGATCCCTTCGACCAGCCAGCGGTGGAGGAGGCGAAGCTCCTCGCCAAGCGCTATCTTGCCGAAGGGCGGGCCTGAGTCGGGCCTCTGCTGCGGAAGCGCGTCATGCTCGGGCTTGACCCGAGCATCTCATAACGTGAAGGCTCGCGAGCTTCTTGCGGAAAGAGATTCTCGGGTCTTCGCTGCGCTCCACCTGAGAATGACGGGCAAGCCGCTCGCGGCCGAAAGAACACGTTGAACCGATGACCGTCCGCCGCCTCGATCCCGTCCTGGTCGACCGCATCGCCGCCGGCGAGGTGATCGAGCGCCCGGCTGCGGCCGTGAAGGAGCTGGTCGAGAACGCGATCGATGCCGGCGCGCGCGCGATCGCCGTCACCATCCAGGGCGGCGGGCGCGAGCTGATCCGCGTCGTCGATGACGGCGCCGGCATGACGCCGGAAGACCTCGAACTTGCGGTCGACCGTCATGCCACCTCGAAGCTCCCCGACGGCGATCTCTTCGCCATCGACACGCTCGGCTTCCGCGGCGAGGCCTTGCCCTCGATCGGCTCGGTCGCAAGGCTCTCGATCGCAACGCGCCGGCGCGATGCCGCGCAGGGCTCGGGACTCGTCGTCGAGGCCGGCGAAAAGGGCGTCGTTCGCCCGGTCGCCGCAGCGCCCGGCACGCGCATCGAGGTCTCGGACCTCTTCATCTTCACCCCGGCCCGCCTCAAGTTCCTGAAGAGTGATCGCGCCGAGGCACAGGCCGTCTCCGAGATGCTCAGGCGCCTCGCCATTGCTCATCCCGAGGTGCGCTTCTCGCTCGAAGGCGAGCATATCAGCGCCTTCGACTGGCCGGCCGAACCGATCGGCGAGGAGGGGCTGCTGCGTCGGCTGGGCCGCGGGCTCGGCCGCGACTTCCCCGAGAATGCGCTGCGCATCGAGGCGGAGCGCGAGGGCGTGCGCATCTCCGGCTTCGCCGGCCTGCCGACCTTTCATCGCGGCACCTCGGCCGGCGTCCATCTCGCCGTCAACGGCCGGCCTGTGCGCGATAAATTGCTGCTCTCGGCCGTGCGTGGCGCCTATGCCGATGTCGTGCCTTCCGACCGGCATCCCGTGCTCTTCCTCGATATCGGCTGCGACCCGCGCTCGGTCGACGTCAACGTCCACCCCGCCAAGAGCGAGGTGCGCTTCCGCGATCCCGCTCTGGTGCGCGGCCTCGTCGTCTCCGGGTTGAAGGCGGCACTCGCCGCCGCCGGTCATCGCGCCACCACCACAGGCGGCGCCCGCACGCTCGATGCCTTCCGCGCCGTGCTCTCGATGGGCGGCAGCGGCAACGCGATCCCGCGTCCGAACTTCCCGCAGGCGCCGGGTTGGAACGCCGCGGCCCCGCTCCCGGCAAGCGCCCCGCAATCCGGCTTCTCCGATTTCTCCGCGCCCTCGGCCGATGCCCGCGCCCATCTCGCCGAACCCTCGTCCGATGCGCTCGACCGGCCGCTCGGCGCTGCCCGCGCCCAGGTTCACGAAACCTATATCGTCGCCCAGACCCGCGAGGGCGTCGTCCTCGTCGATCAGCATGCCGCCCATGAGCGGCTGGTCTACGAGCGCCTCAAGGCCGAGCGCGCCCGCAACGGCATCGCCCGCCAGCCTTTGCTGCTGCCGGAAGTGGTCGAGCTCGATCCCGTCGATGCCGACCGCCTGATCGCGGCGGGCGGCGAGCTTGAAAGCCTCGGCCTTGTGCTGGAAGCCTTCGGCCCCGGCGCGGTGCTGGTGCGCGAGGCGCCGAGCCAGCTTGCCGGCGGCAATCTCCAGCGCCTCGTCCGCGATGTTGCCGATGCGCTGGCCGAGCACGGCACGGCCGGTTCGCTGGAGCGCCGGCTCGACCATGTCCTGGCGACGATGGCCTGCCACAACTCGGTCCGCGCCGGCCGCCGCATGCGCCCCGAGGAGATGGACGCGCTTTTGCGCGAGATGGAGGTCACGCCCAATTCGGGCCAGTGCAACCACGGCCGCCCGACCTATGTCGAGCTGAAGCTGAGCGATATCGAGAAGCTGTTCGGGCGGCGGTAAGCGCGTATAAGGCGCTGGGATAGCGCGTGAGGAGACGGCAATGGCAGACGGCAAGATCGTTCAGGCAGCCTGTCACTGCAAAAGCGTCCGTTTCGAAGCGACATTGACCGACGGTATGAACACCGCGCGCCGCTGCGATTGCTCGTTCTGCCGCATGCGCGGCGCGGTCGTCGTTTCGGCGAGTGATGTCAGGATCGTCTCCGGCGAGGACAAGCTGGGTGAGTACCAGTTCAACACCCGGACGGCGAAGCACTATTTCTGTCTGCGTTGCGGCATCTACACCCATCACCAGCGGCGCTCGAACCCCGGCCAGATCGGGGTGAACGTCGCCTGCATCGCCGGCGCCAGCCCCTTCGATTTCGGGGAGCTGCAGGTCAATGACGGCATCAACCATCCCAGCGATCTGCCAGCTGGCTCAAAGCCGAGGATTGCCGGCATCCTCCGCTACGAGCCAACGCAAGGCTGAGCTTCGCAAGGCGGGTACAGCGCCGGGTGCCTAAGCCGTCGCCCTCAGCACCAACACCTGCGTCTCGCCATAAGCCCGCCGCTCCAGCTCCTCGAAGCCATCGGGCAGGCTGATCTCGGCATCTGCAGCCTCTTCCAGCACGATCAGCGCATCCGGCGCCAGCCAGCCGCCATCGCGGGCCGAGATCAGTGCCTTTTCGCCCAGTTCCTTGCGATAGGGCGGGTCGCAGAAGACGAGGCTGAACGGCGCCATGCCGGTGATCGGGCCGAGCTTGGTGGCATCGCGGCGGAAGATGCGGCTGAAGCCGGCGAGGCCCAGCGCCATCTGGTTCTCGCGGATGATGCCGCGCGCCTCGGTGCCGTCATCGACCATGAGCGCGAAGCCCGCGCCGCGTGACAGGGCCTCGAAGCCGAGCGCACCCGTGCCGGCGAAGAGATCGAGCACGCGAGCGCCCTCGAGCGCGTCGCCATAGGCATGGGCGAGCACGTTGAACAGGGATTCGCGTAAGCGATCCGAAGTCGGCCGGATGCTGCCGATCCCCGGCTTCGGGCCGGCCAGAGGCCGGCCGCGCAGGCGTCCGCCGCCGCT
>JAEWKP010000118.1 GCA_023393655.1 Pseudomonadota bacterium
GGCCCGCGCCGCGCGCGCGCGGGATATCTCGCCGAATCCTGTCTCAAGACGCAATGCTCGCCTCCCTACAACGCGGCTCCGCTCAAATCACACGGGCGCCCGCCAGACATCGAAAAAGCGGGCGAATGCTTAGACGCATCAGCACAAGGCTCGGGCGCACGCCCGACGCCTGCTCCCTTAGGCGCCCGCAATGAACTGGATCGCGGTCATCGGAACAGGCGCTGCACTGTGCTCGACCATCAGCTTCGTCCCCCAGGCTTGGCGGATCGTCAGGACGCGCGATACGCAGGCGATCTCGCCAGTGACTTACAGTTTCAGCGTTACGGGCTTCGCTCTCTGGACGATCTACGGTTTCGGCCTGGGCGAGTGGCCGCTGATCGCCACGAACAGCGCTTGCTTCGTTCTCTCCGCCTTCATCCTCATGATGATGCTCCTGCCACGGGCAAGGAAGGATGCCGTAGCAGATCGGATCGATCCATCATCCTGAACATCACGGGCAGCTATGGTTTGCGGTCCGCCGCGTCAGCGCCGCGCGCTCCAATCGGCATCGGAAAACCCTCCGTGGTGTCCCGATCTGTCTGCCGCTCGGCTTCCGCATTCAGCTCTGCACCAACCAATAGGATCGTGGCGGACAGCCAAATCCACGTCATCAATCCTATGACCGCGCCGACCGCCCCGTATGCCTTGTTGTAATCCTGGAAATTGGCCACGTACCAAGAGAACAGGATCGACCCAATGACCCAGGCTACCGCAGCAACCAAGGCGCCCGGGCTCACCCACTTCCACTGCGCATCATCACGGCTGGGTCCGAAACGGTAGAGAATCCCGAGGCCGACCACGAGCGCGATGAACAGCAGAGGCCAACGACCGACCGAGATGAGCCATTCGCTCGCAGACGCCAGGTAGACGTAATCTAGGATGATCGGAATTGCCGCGATCGCTCCCAAGGAGATCAGAAGGAACGCTAGGATGCCTGCGGTGAAGGCAAGAGAAACCGCATTGAGCCTCAGGAAACCCCTTTTTTCGTCCTCGCCGTAAGCGACGTTCAATGCATCGAACAAGGCCTTTACGCCGGCGTTGGCGCTCCACAGCGCCATTGCCAGGCTGAAGAAGAATGCGAGCCCGAGGGTCGCGCCGTTGCCGCCGCCGATGCGGGTGACCTGATCGGTGAGAAAGTCGGTCGCCCCTGCCGGAAGAAAGGCGTCTAGCCCCCGAAGATGGCCGGCGATCGCGCCTGGATCGTTGAAGAGGGCATAAAGCGAAACGAAAGCTGTCAGAGCCGGGAAGAGAGCGAGCAGGCTGTAAAACGTGACCCCTGCTGCCACGGCCTGCACGCGGTCGCGATTGACCTCCGAGTAGGTGCGGGCGAGGATCTCGCGCCAACCCCGTCCCGGAATCTGCGTGGGTGCTGATGCCGCGACACCGGCCGCGGAACGGCCCTCCGCCTTGGCTGCGTATTTCCGTTCGCGACGGTCTGCGCGTGGTCTGCCCACGGCGAGTGCTACGGCGCCGACGATGCCCATAACTCCAAGGGCGAATGGAAGCGCGCGATAGCATTCGCGACATCTGCGGCGCCGCGTGGCCTCAGTCATCACTGTCAATCTGACGGCGGAGTTCGATGTCCGCCGCGCCACTGCCCGCCTCAGCCATACGCGACGGAAGGTCTGGGAATTCCTCTAGGATTTCGCTTTCCGAAATTCCCAGAGCCTCAGCTGCACTAATCGCCACTCCTGCCAGCTGCTCCAGCCGAGCATCATTCCCATCTTCCAGGAACGCCTCAGTGGCCACGTTCTCCGCGATCCACGCTTCGACAAACGCCACGGCTCTTTCGGACATTGGTGCCTCGCCATCTACTGCCTGGCCAAGAACGCGGCAGCGGCTCTCCAGTTGCCTTCGACGCGGCATTCTGTCGGGAGCTGTTCAGGTCTTGCGCAACTTGCCGAGGTTCCCTGGAAGACCGGATATCCGAAGGTCGTCCGGCTGGTTCAAACCCTCCGAAGACTCGGGACCATGACTGTTTTCGCCTTTGTGCTGCTCATCCCAAGATCGGATAGCTGCGACCAGTTCGGCATGCTCGGCCGCGGAAGGAGAGCCATCTGGCGCGTCTGAAAGCGAGCTCGCCCGCGCGACCGCCGCCTCGTACTCGTCGTGGTTCGAGATTTTCACGCTATTCTCCTTTCCCGTCATGCAGCCAACAGCTTGTCGATGGTCATGGGAAGGCTGCGCAGGCGCTTGCCTGTCGCGTGGTGGATCGCATTCGCGATGGCGGCCGCAGTGCCGACGATGCCGATCTCGCCGAGTCCCTTGACGCCGATCGGGCTCGCCTTGTCGTCGTGCTCTTCGACGAAGACCACGTCGATGTCGTAGATGTCGGCGTTTGCCGGGACATGATATTCGGCCAGCGAGTGGTTCACGATGCGACCGAGGCGATGATCGGTCAGGGTCTCCTCATGCAGCGCCATGCCGATGCCCCAGACCACACCGCCTATGATCTGGCTGCGGGCGGTCTTGGGATTGAGAATGCGGCCGGCCGCGACCGCATTGACGATGCGCGTGACACGTATCTGCCCGAGTTCCTCGTCGATCCGAACCTCCGCGAACACGGCTGAATGAGTGTAGGAGGCGTAGCGCATCGCCCCGATCAAGCCGGGGCTGGCGCTCTTCTCCGCCTCCAGTTTCGTTTCGCCGGACGCCGCAATGACCTCGGCCAGAGAAACGGATTTCGCGGGATTGGTTCGTAGGAGTATGCGGCCATTCGCGAACGCGATGTCATCCTCGCCGGCATCCGCGAGCGGCGAGCCATCGACTTTCCGCGCCAGCTTGAAGAGCTGCGCCTGCAACTCTTGGCACGCTGCCATCACAGCGCTGCCAGCTGAGGCCGCCGTCCACGACCCGCCCTGCACCGGCGAAGCCGGAAGGGTCGAGTCTGCCAGCCTCACGGTGACCTGCTCCATCTCCAAGCCAAGCGTCTCGGCGCCGATCTGGCTCAGGATGGTGTAGGTTCCAGTGCCGATGTCGGAGGTCGCGCAGGAGAGCTCCAGGCGGCCATCGGCCGTGAAGACCGCGCGCGCGGCTGTCTTCATCATGCCTGCCTCCCAGACGCCGCTTGCCATGCCCCAGCCGATCAGCTCGCGGCCGTCGCGCATCGAGCTCGGCTGTGCGTTGCGCTTGCTCCAGCCGAACCGTGCTGCGCCCTCGCGATAGCAGGCCCGGAGCTCCTTCGAGGTGAAGGCCTTGCCATTGTTCTCATCATGGTCAGTGTAGTTCCGCAGGCGCAGATCGATCGGGTCGATATTCGCGGCGATCGCCAATTCGTCCATCGCGCTTTCGAGCGCGAACAGACCGAGCGGTGCGCCCGGCGCCCGCATGTCTCCGGGAGAGTAGATGTCGAGCTTGGCCAGTTCGTAGCGCAGGTCGACATTAGGCGCGTGGTAGAGCATTCCCGACCAGTTGACGACGTTCTCCTGGTGATCCTCGAACTGCGAGGTCGCGGCGACCGCGTGGTGCTGGATCGACACCAGCTTGCCGCCGGCATCGGCGCCCAGCGACACGGCATTGATCGTCTCCGGCCGGTGGACGTGGCTGAACATTTGCTGACGCGTCAGCTCGACGCGCACCGAGCGTTCGAGCGCCAGTGACGCCATCACGGCGAGGAAGAGCTGGTGCTGTGGGCGCAGGCCGGAGCCGAAGCCTCCACCGACGTAAGGCGCGACAACGCGGACTTCGTCGCTCGAAAGCCCGAAGACGCTGGCGACATAGGCTTGGCTGTTCTGCACGCCCTGAGTCTTGTCGTGGACCGTGATCTTGCCCTTCCCCTCCCAGATCACAGTCGTCGCGTGCGGCTCCATCGGATTGTGGTGCTCGGCCGCGATGGAGTACTCCGCACTGACGCGGACCGTAGCCTCGCTGAACGCTTTGACGGCATCCCCGCGCGGGTCGGGCGGAGGGGCGATGCCCATGCGCTTTTTGGGGGGCTCGTAGGCATCGCTGCGGGCGATGCTCAAATCCGTCATATGCGGCTCCTCCTCGTAGGAGACCGAGACGAGAGCGGCAGCTTCGCGGGCGGCGTCGAAGCTGGTCGCCACGACCAACGCGATGGGCTGCCCGCTATACTGGATCTCGTCGCTGTAGAGGGGGCGGAAGGGCGAGCCGGGAGGTCCAACCTGGTCGCGGTACTTGTAGGTGAACCAGGCGGTCTGAGGCCGATTTTCGTGCGTGAAGATCTTGATCACGCCGGGTGCCGCTTCCGCCGCGCTGACATCAATCGAGCGGATGCGCCCGCGGGCGATCGAACTCTCGACGATATAGCCGTAACCGAGACATTCGGCGGCGAACTCGGCCGCGTAGGTCGCGGCGCCGGTTACCTTGGCCGGCCCGTCCACGCGGTTGCGGGGAGAGCCGATATGCGGATCGTTTCTCAGCATGGCGTTCTCCTCACGCGATCCGCTTGTCGGTCAAGGACTGCGGTGTGCCGGCCGCTGCCTGAGATAGCGTGCGAACGATCGCGCGGCGCGCGAGATCGATCTTGAAGGCATTGTGTTCGTGCGGCTGGGCGCCTGCGAGCAGGATATCGGCGGCGCGGGAGAAGGATGCGGCGTCAGCGGACATGCCAACGAGGGCCTCCTCGGCTTCCAGCTTCCGCCACGGCTTGTGCGCGACGCCGCCCAGCGCCACCCGCGCCGCAGCGATCCGCCTGCCGTCGACCTTCAGTGCCGCCGCCACCGAGACCAGCGCGAAGGCGTAGGACAAGCGGTCGCGCAGCTTTAGATAGCTATAGTTCCCGGCGAAAGCTGACGCCTCTCGCGGCAGCGTTACCGCGAGGACGATCTCGCCTGGGCGCAGGATATTGTCGCGCTGAGGCTCGTCTCCGGGCAGGCGATGATAGTCGGCGAAGGCGATCCGCCGCTCGCCATCCGGCCCGACAACCTCGACCTCAGCATCGAGCGCTGCCAATGCGACGCACATGTCCGAGGGGTGCGTCGCGATGCAGTAGTCGCTCGCACCAAGGATGGCATGGATGCGGTTGACGCCACCGATCGCGCTGCAGCCCGAACCCGGTTCGCGCTTGTTGCAGGGCGTGGCGACGTCGTTGAAGTAGTAGCAGCGGGTGCGTTGGTTGAGATTGCCGCCCGTCGTGGCGGCGTTCCGCAATTGCGGCGTCGCACCCGCGAGCACGGCATGGGCCAGCAGCGGATAGCGCGCGTTGATGCGCTCGTCATAGGCGACGTCGCTGTTGGGCACGAGCGCGCCGATGCGCAGCCCGCCATCCGGGGTCTCGGAGATGCCGCGCAGTTCGTCGAGACGGGTCACATCGACCAGTTCACCCGGGCGCTCTACCTCGTATTTCATTAGATCGACGAGGTTCGTCCCTCCTGCGATGATCGCTGCGGCCGGGTTGCCCCTGAGATGTGAAATCGCGTCCGCAAGGGTTTCTGCGCGATGATAGGAAAAGCGGTTCATTCAGCGGCCTCCCGACTGACGCCCGAGCGCCGGACCAGCACGTCCTCGATCGCGTCGACAATGTTGGGATAGGCGCCGCAGCGACAGATATTGCCGCTCATCAACTCGCGGATCTCGTCTCGCGTGGCGGCATGCCCTTCCTCGATCAGCGCGATGCCGGAGCAGATCTGTCCAGGCGTACAGTAGCCGCACTGGAAGGCGTCGCGCTCGATGAAGGCCTGCTGCAACGGGTGCAGTTGTCTGGCCTGCCCGACGCCCTCGATCGTGGTGATCGCCTTGCCATCCTGCATGACGGCAAGCTGAAGGCACGAATTGATGCGACGGCCGTCGATGAGGACGGTACAAGCGCCGCACTGGCCGTGATCACACCCCTTTTTCGTGCCCGTCAGCGCCAGATCGTGCCTGAGCAGGTCAAGGAGCGTGGTCGAGGGTTGGACCGCGATGCGGCGCGGCTCGCCATTGATCGTGACCTGGATCGAAATACCGGACGGGCCGGGTTGAGTCTGGGACATCCGGAACGCTCCAATCCGATGATGATGACCCCCCGGCCGCTGATGAGGTTCAAACAGGGCGCCTCGAATGAAGTTCCCTGGAATTGGAATAGCTCGCGCATCTCGCGAGTCGTGGCCGCTCAGGCAGGCAGATCGACGTCTTCCAGCTTCCGGGGCTGGTGCATCGGGCAACCGCTGTGATCGGATCGGAAGCGCGCCGAGCTGCGATAGGCAGCCTTGCGCAGCCGCATGATCGAACCGAGCGGACGATGCGCCGCGAGCCCATGCCAGGGACTGAAGAACTGACCGTCATCGATCGCGCGCGACTTCTCCTCGTCCCAGGCGACCTGCGTAGGGGCACTGATCGTCGCGACCGTCCGATAGGGGCTCTGTTCCTCCGGCCACTCGACGCTCGCATCCTCGATCGGCATCGTCTCCAGATCGGTGCAGAGCTGAACGCGAAGCTCCCAGCGGCCGCCATGATGGGCGAAGAAGGCGTTGCAAGCCTCGCGAAGCCCGTCCGGGTGCCCAAAGACCTTGACCGGCTGATCGGTGAGGCTGGTCAATTCAGGGAGGACGGGGACGAGCTGGACCTTGGCCATGTACTCGCCAAACAGGATCGGAGCGGCGCTGAAATAGGTCTCGCCGAGAGGATGCGTAGCGGGATGCGCGCCGAGCTGCTTCAGAGTCGCGCTTTTGCCGCCGACACTTTCGACCGCGGTCTCGATGCCCCGTAAAGTATAGCTCAGGGCCTTCTTCAAGAACTGGACCTTGTCGGTGGTGGCCGCCAGGAGCTTGAGGTTTCCGAGGAAGGCCTTGCCATTGGGGGCGGCGAAGACTGGTCCATTGACCAGCACGAAATCCTGAACGGCCTCGGTCTCGGAGCCGGGGAGGCGGTCACCTTCGACCCCGATCACCTTCATGGCCAGCCCGCGAGGCACGGATACATCGTCGTCAAGAACATCGCCCGGGATCGTCGAAAGCCGCATGATGATGGGATAGCTGCCGGGCGTGGCAAAGAGGCCTTGAGCAAGTTCGGGCGGCAGGCCCGAGCTCACCGTCATCTCGCCATGGAGCAGCGCGTGACTCTTGGCGTGTACGCTGCGTAGCGGGCGGCCCTCTTCCTTGAGGGTCGTTTCGCTGATGCTGCGAAGCGTCGAGACGAGCCCATCCTCGGTCGCGCGTTCCTGCGGTTCGGGCTGCTCGAACTCTGGGCGATAGGCCAGGGGAGGGGTCGCTAGCTCGCTACGATCGGACATTGGGGACTCCTGGGGAACCCTTGCGAAACACCCGTCAAGCTCGACCTGTTCCAGACTGCCGGCTTTCAGTGCTCATACGCCCGCATATCGAGCTGCGCCCGGTGCGGTGCATAAAAAATTCGCGCATCCGTGCGTCGTCTCGCTGCGGCCGCTGCAAGAGGGGAACCTCCCTTGAATCGGGCTGTTCAACTTAGAGTCAAAGCGCTGGAGGAACAGCGCTCGTGGACGACGGAACCATGTCCCGCGTCTGTGCCGCCCAATCCTCTGGAGAGCCTAATGGCCCACACCGTCTCGGATTTCATCTGGAGCCGACTGCACGAATGGGGTGTCAGGCGTGTTTACGGCTATCCAGGTGACGGCATCGGCGGACTGATCGCGGCCCTGCAGCGGCGAGAGAAAGACATCGAATTCGTCCAGGCCCGGCACGAGGAGATGGCGAGCCTTATGGCATCGGGCGAGAGCCGCTTCACGGGAAAAGTCGGGGTGTGCATCGCGACTTCGGGACCGGGAGCCGTGCACCTCCTGAACGGCCTGTACGACGCGCGGCTCGATCACCGTCCGGTTGTGGCGTTGGTCGGGCAGCAGGCTCGCTCGGCGATGGGCTCCCACTATCAGCAGGATCTCGATCTTCAGTCGCTGTTCAAGGACGTTGCCGGCGCCTATGTCGAGACAGCTTCTGTCGCCACCCAGGTGCCACACCTCATTGACCGCGCCTTTCGGATCGCTGAAGCGCAACGTCGCGTTACCTGCGTCATTCTACCGAACGACCTTCAGCTCGAAACCATGGAGGAGCCGACGCGCGAGCACGGCATGACCCATTCCGGTGTCGGGATCGAACTCTCGCCGGTCGTTCCCGCCGAGCCGGCTCTGCAGCGCGCGGCCGATGTGCTCAACGCAGGGAAGAAGGTCGCGATCCTGGTTGGCGCCGGCGCGCTTGGCGCGACCGATGCCGTCCTCGCCACGGCGGAGAAGCTGAAGGCAGGCATCGCGAAAGCGTTGCTCGGCAAAGCCGCTGTCCCGGACGACGTGGCGTTTTGCACCGGGTCGATCGGATTGCTCGGCACAAAGGCCAGCTGGGATCTGATGCAGGGCTGCGACACGCTGCTGATGGTCGGTTCGGGCTTTCCATACACCGAGTTCTTGCCGAAGCCGGGACACGCGCGCGGCGTTCAGATCGACATCGATTCAGGCATGTTGGGCCTGCGCTATCCAATGGAGGTCAATCTCATCGGCGACGCCGCGGCAACGCTGGAATCTCTCCTGCCGCTGCTGAAGCCAAAGGGCGATTGTGATTGGCGAACGACGATCGAGGCCAATGTCAGCGAAGGATGGCAGGAAGCCCGTGAAAGCGCGATGGTCGACGCCTCACCGATCAATCCGCAGCGTGTTGTGTCGGAATTGTCGGATCGCCTGCCCGACCAGTGCATCGTCACGGCGGACAGCGGAACGACCACCGTCTGGTATGCGCGACATCTCCGGTTTCGGCGCGGGATGATGGGGTCCGTTTCCGGAACCCTTGCCACGATGGGCTGTGCCGTTCCCTACGCCATCGCCGCGAAATTTGCCCATCCCGACCGGCCCGCGATTGCGCTGGCGGGAGACGGCGCGATGCAGATGAACGGAATGTCCGAGCTCGTTACGATCGCGAAGTACTGGAAGCGGTGGAGAGATCCCCGCTTGATCGTCATGGTGCTGAACAATCGAGAGCTGGCCTATGTGACCTGGGAAGAGCGCATCCAGGCCGGCGACCCGAAGTGGCCGACCAGCCAGGACCTCCCGGACATCCCCTACGCCGATATCGCGAAGCTCATGGGTCTGGGCGGGCGTCGCGTCGAGGACCCCGAGCAGGTAGGGCCGGCATGGGACGAGGCTCTCGCGGCCGACCGGCCCTTCGTTCTCGACATGGTCACCGATCCAAACGTTCCGCCACTACCGCCTCACATCACCTTCGCTCAGGCGCGTGGACTGGCAGGCGCCCTGATCAGCGGCGATCCCGAAACCGGCAACGTGGTGACCAACACCGCGCGTTCGCTCATCGGGACGCTTCTGCCGTCGCGAAAAGATCGCTGACCGCCATCCGCCGCAGGTGGGGGCGCCTGGACGGCCTTCAGTCTCCAAAAACGATTGGATTTCGAAATGACGCTCAAAATCCTGGCTCTCAATTGCACCCTGAAACCCGAAGGTCAGTCTTCAACCCAGCGCATTCTTGAATTGGCTCTCGATGAGTTCCCCGACAACTGCAAGCGGGAGATCGTTCGAGTCGCCGCGCTCAGCATCAAGCCGGGCGTCTCCTCCGATGAAGGGAAAGGCGACGACTGGCCGGCACTCAGGCGCAAGATCGATGCTTGCGACATCCTACTGATTGGCACCCCGATCTGGCTCGGGCAGACGTCGAGCGTCGCCAAGCGGGTGCTGGAGCGCATGGATGCATTCCTCGACGAAGCGGACGATCAGAACCGAACGCCTGCCTACGGCAAAGTCGCGGCCATCGCCGTTGTGGGCAACGAGGACGGAGCCCACCACGTCTCCGCCGAAATCGCCCAGGCATTGTTCGACGTCGGGTTTACGATCGCGGCTGGCGGCCCGACCTATTGGGTCGGGGAGGCTATGGGCAGCGTGAACTTCATCGATCTCGACGAAATTCCTGAAACCACCGCCAAGGCGAACCGAATGCTCGCGCGCAATGCAGCACATCTAGCCGGCTTGCTGAAGCGGCACGCCTATCCGGGCTATTGATAGAACAGAACGCCAAGAGCGCGCCTCCGGCGAGCTCGAATCCTACTCGACCAGCTTGGCACGCCTTTCCCGCCAAGCGGCAGAGGTCTGCGGTTTCACAAAGACCGAGACGATGTCCGAGCGGCGTTTCCTCAGCCTCGCCTCGATGCGCTCCACGCAATCCTCGATATCCCCCGTGGAGCGGTCGTCCTTGAATTCGAGGCTGAGAGCCACGACGATCTGGTCGGGCCCCAGATGAACCGTTGTCATGCCGTTGACACGCTCGACATCCGGATCACCCTCGACCGCAGCCCTGATCTCGTCCTGCACATGGGGCAGAGCGGCTTCCCCGATAAGCAGAGCCTTGCTTTCCCGTGCGAGAAGCACCGCGGTGGCCGCAAGAATGACGCCGATCAGGATCGAGGCTGCGCCATCGAGCTCGGGCCGCTCGAAGTGGGCCGCTGCGGTGATGCCAGCAAAAGCGATGAGCAGGCCTAGCAGTGCTGCGGTGTCTTCGAACAGCACCGTGAAGACGCTCGGGTCCTTGCTCTGGCGCACGGCTGCAAAATAACCCAGCGAGCCCTTGGCCTCCCTGAACTCCTTCAACGCAATCCGCCAAGAATAGCCCTCGAACATGGCCGATAGGCCGAGCACGACATAGTTCGCGGTGAGGTTCGTCGCTGGATGCGGCGTTACGACATGGGACACCCCCTCGTAGAGCGATACGCCGGCCCCGACCGCGAAAACCAGCAGCGCGACGATGAAACTCCAGAAATAGAGTTCACGTCCGTGTCCGAATGGATGCGTGAGATCGGGCGGCCGAGCCGCTCGGTTCAAGCCATAGAGCAGAAGCGCGCCATTGCCTGTGTCGACCAAGGAGTGGACGCCCTCCGACAGCATCGCGGAGCTGCCCGTCCAGGCCGCGGCGATGAATTTGGTCACCGCGATCAGGAGATTCCCTGCGAGCGCCGCATAGATGACTTTTCGCGATCCCGAATGCGCCGCCATACCGCCCCCCGCTTCGGCGCAACGAGCGGTCACGACGAGGGTTCCCGACGCGCATCGAGGAGTACGAATAGAGATGGTCTCCCGCCGCCTTTGCTTAGAGAACCCGTCTAGCGCCGCTCTGCTCGGCGACAGGCGTGCCGTGATTTCGTAAAGCGCGGGCCGCCCCCGAAATGCACCACACTGAGCGGGAACTTAGAAAGCTTCCACGTCGTTTTCAGAAGACCACCCCAAGGCGGGTTTGCTGTGCCTGGTCTTCGCACCGTGGCGGTAGGCGAGCCTGTTTCGCGTCGTTTCCCAGCGCCCCGCATGCGGCCGTGATCTCGTCACGCGGATCAGCCGCTGGTTAGCTAATGAAGGACACAGTGCGATGGCCCGCTCCCCCCGCGACGTTGCCTCCGGTTCGAAAGCCAAGATCGGCGATGGCGGTGAGCTTCACCAAACGGCCGCCGAAGCCGAAGCCCGTATCACCACCAATCATGGTGTCCCCGTCAGCGACAACCAAAATTCACTCAAGGCTGGGGGTCGCGGTCCGACGCTGCTGGAAGACTTTGTGCTCCGCGAGAAAATCCAGCATTTCGACCACGAGAGAATTCCCGAGCGCATTGTCCACGCGCGCGGCTCAGCGGCCCACGGTTTCTTCGAGCTGACTGAGTCCCTCGGTGAGTTCACTCGCGCGAAGGTGTTGACTGAAGTCGGCGTCAAGACCGAGGTCTTCACGCGGTTCTCGACGGTGGCCGGCGGCGCAGGCTCGGTCGACACGCCCCGCGACGTGCGCGGCTTCGCTGTGAAATTCTACACCAAGGAAGGGAACTGGGACCTGGTTGGCAACAATATCCCAGTTTTCTTCATACAGGACGCGATCAAGTTTCCCGACCTGATCCACGCGGTGAAGATGGAAGCCGATCGCGGCTATCCGCAGGCAGCCAGTGCCCACGACACCTTCTGGGACTTCGTGGGATTGATGCCGGAATCGACCCACATGATCATGTGGGCGATGTCAGACCGCGCCATTCCGCGTTCGCTGCGGATGATCGAAGGCTTTGGCGTCAACACCTTCCGTCTGCTGAATGAGAAGGGCGAGCCGACATTCGTCAAGTTTCACTGGCGGCCCAAGCTTGGAACGCAGTCGACTTGCTGGGACGAGGCCGTGAAGATCGCCGGGGCAGACCCAGACTATCACCGCCGCGACCTCTATGAAGCAATCGCCAAGGGTGATTTTCCGGAATGGGAGTTCGGGGTCCAGCTCCTCAGCCAGGATGAGGCCGACGCTCTTCCCTTCGACATCCTCGACGCGACCAAGGTGATCCCGGAAGAGCTGGTGCCGATCCGCACCGTCGGCCGTATGGTGCTGAACCGCAACCCGGACAACTTTTTCGCCGAGACCGAGCAGGCTGCCTTCCTGCCGACCAACATGCCGCCGGGGATCGACGTGTCAGAGGACCCGCTTCTGCAAGGGCGCTTGTTCTCGTACCAGGACACTCAACTCTCGCGGCTAGGGACCGTGAACTTCCATCAGATTCCGATCAACAGGGCCAAGGGCTGCCCATTCCAGAACATGCAGCGAGACGGGCAGATGCAGACCCAAGTCTTTACCGGCCGGGCTAATTACGAGCCCAACAGCCTTGCCGAGGCTGGTGAAGACGGCGGCCCGCGCGAGGATCCCGTCGGCGGCTTTCGGACAGCCTCGGTCCCCGTCGAGGAGAATAAGGTCCGGCTGCGCGCGGAGAGCTTCGCGGACCACTACAGCCATGCGCGGCTGTTCTACCGTTCGCAGACCGAGATCGAGCAGGCCCATCTGGCAAGCGCGCTCGTCTTCGAGCTCTCGAAGGTCACTCTGGAGCACGTCCGCAATCGCGTGATGGCCAACCTCGTCAATGTGGACGAGAGCTTGGCGCAGCGCGTGGCGGACGGGCTCGCGATGCCGTTGCCGAAAGGGTCCAAGCCGGCCATGGCGCCGACTGACATGGAGCCGTCGCCCGCGCTTCGCATCGTGGGAAAGTATCCCGGGATGTTGAAGGGCCGGACAGTCGGCATCCTGGTTTCGGACGGCGCGGACGGTGGCGCGATCTCCTCCCTCAAGACAGCGGTCGAGCGGGATGGCGGGGCCGTGAAGATTGTTGCGCCGAAGATCGGCGGCGTGAAGCTCAAGGATGGCAAGATTCTCAAGGCCGATGGCCAGCTCGCTGGCACGCCGTCCGTGCTCTTCGACGCGATCGCGATCATTGTCTCGGAGGCCGGTTGCGCCGCGCTGCTGAAAGAGGGTGCGGCGATCGACTTTGCCAAGGACGCTTTCGGGCATCTCAAGGCGATCGGCCACAGTGCAGAGGCCAAGCCACTTCTGGACAAGGCCGGTGTAGTGCCGGACGACGGCGTGGTCGCGCTCGGCAATTCAGCGGCTGATTTCCTGCAGCCCGCGCGCACGCGCCAATGGGCGCGCGAGCCCAGTGTCCGCACTCTGGCCTGAACGGGACCCCAAGCTGCCGTGTCTGCTCGGGATGAGATGGGTCTGCCGGTCGTGGCCAGCTTTGTGCGAGCAGTCCCGCCGCAAGTGAAGGGCTGTTTTTACAGCAAAGCTAGCTTCGCGCTGGGAACGCCAGAATATCGCACAGCGAAGGCGTTGCCGCGAAATCGCCGGCGGCAACTGGTCCGCGATGCTGGCCGCCGACCGGCGGGGCGGCTACGCAAAGGGCCGGCTTAGGTGAGGGGACCCGGCGAGGCCGAAGCGCCAGAGGCGGTCCAGGGCTCTCGAAATTCCGATCCTCGGGCCGCACACCAGCATCGGCGGGCTGCTCCTATCGATCAGAAGAAATGGCGGCTCCGATAGGCTCAGCCCATTGTGGCTGGCATTGACGCCGAGGGCTTGCGCAAGCCGACCGGGACCCGAGCAGAGGTTTTTCGGGCTGCCGCGGCGATCCGCCATCCGATCGATTCCTCGCTCCGGAGCGAGCGCGCGAATGAGAACCGCGCCTCCGTCGACCGCGACGGCGTTGAGGCACCAATGCAGGCCATAGGACCGGTAGACGTAGGCGTGAAGAGACGCGCCGAACATGGCCGCGTTGGTAAGAGTGGGCCCTCGGAAGCTGTGCGAAGCCGGATCGTCGCGTGTGTAGGCCTCGGTCTCCACGATCGTTCCACCCACACCGTTGACCAGCAATGCGACCCCGATTAGCCGCTGTGCGAGGGCAAGGGCATCGAGTTCCGTCATGGCAGACATTGGCTGATGGTGGTTCCGTGTTCGCGCCGCCGCAGTAGAAAATCCCGGGTCCTGGAAATTGCTCGGGCCGGTCCGGCAGCGAGAAGCCGTGGGGATCGTCACCGGCGTGGCGGACCCTCGGCCGCAGATATTCAATTCTGCCTGCTGGGAGACGACGCCGGTTCCCTTCCGGGCCGGCTCCAGAAAAGTCCGGCCTCGCGTAACGGGGCCGGACCTTGTCATAGGATTACCAGTGTTTAAGCCTGGCGACGTGATCCGTCATTCAATGACCTGAATGATCCTTCGGGACTGTGGCTCGACGATCACCGTGCGATCGTTGACGACCGTATAGCGATAGCCCTTGGTGCCGAACTCGGACGGCACTTCGCGATAGGTCACGCCGCTCTCGGGCAATACCGCTCCAACCCGAACGTCTTCGCGGTAGGTGTAGGACGGCACTTCGTTGGCGCGCACGTAGGTCTTGAAGCGCGGCGTTGCATCGCCGGCGATCCCGCCAACGACAGCGCCGCCCACACCGCCCACAACCGCGCCGACCGGGCCCCCGACAATCGCGCCTCCCACGGCCCCCGTGGCTGCACCCGCCGCCGCGCCGCCGCGCGCGCCTTCCGGGTTCTGCGCATGGGCCAGAGCGGGAGCCATCAGAACCGCCGCGATCACAAGATACTTCTTCATGGGTTCGTCTCCTTGGAAGCCCCCCGACTGCCGAGACAACTTGAGTGGCTGTCGCCTGTTCCACGGCCCTACCGCCCAGGCGACCCAGCCAGACAACGCGGAAGCCTGAGCTGATGCTGACTTGCGTTGGCCAGCCACAGTGCTGATCTCAGGCTCATGGAGCGCATCAGAGTTATCGACCTGGAGACGGCCGGCGAGGGGCCGCACGATGTCTGCGAGGTCGGCTGGCAGGATGTCGCTATCGGCGCGGACGGCCGATGGGAGCTTGCCGAGGAGCGCGGCGCCCACCTCGTGAACCCCGGCAGGCCGATCTCTCCAGACACGATGGCGGTGCACCACATTCGCGACGAGGACGTGGCTGGAGCACCGTTCTGGAAGGAGATCGCATCTTCCGTACTCCGCCCGGCGGGCGGCCTTGCCGCGCTGGCGGCGCACCGAGCGGCCTTTGAACAGCGCTTCTGCCGGCCCGGGCTAGCCGGAGGCGCGCAGTGGGTCTGCACCTGGAAGTGCGCCTTGCGGCTCTGGCCTGACCTGCCGCGCTTCTCGAACCAGATGCTCCGTTACCTGAGACGGCCGACCGGGCTCGTGCACGAGGTCGGGTTGCCCGCGCACCGAGCCTTGCCTGACGCCTACGTCACGGCGCACCACCTGCGCGACATGCTGAACGAAACCTCGCTCGCTCAGCTACTCTTTTGGAGCAGCGAGCCCGGCCTCCTACCCCGCGTCCCGGCTGGTCCAGACCGCGGCAAGAGCTGGAATCTGGTGAGCGCAGCCTCGCTGCGGGAATTGGCCGCTAGTCGCGACTCCGATCTCCGCTTCAGTGCCCTGACCGAACTCAGACGGCGCGAGGCAGATTTCCCCGAACCCGAAGCCCCAGCGCAGGCGAGGCTGCTCTAAGGCCCGGCAACTCGGAGCCCCTCTCCAGTCCACACGCCGAGGCGCAGGCATTCAACGGAGAAGGAGGGCCGGCGTGATCAACCCGGCGGCGAGCGCGATGACGACAAGCGTCCTCAGCCACACGGCGCGGGTACGTGGTGAGAAGATCCATGAACTCTGCATGCTTTTTACGACGCCACTAGCCGATTTTAACGGAACGTCACATCCGGCCGTGAAGACTGGCCGCGGGTCAATATCGGAATTCACCTGCATAGATGGTGACCCTGCCGGTCTTTGCTCTCGCACTGCGGTCGGATGAAAGCTCCTGGAGGCTGGCTTCCCCTCGGACAACCTGGAGGGCCTGCTCTGCGCGCCTTCCCCCCCAGAGGATCCCGCCCTGACACCCTGTTTCGGAATGGAGCGACCTTCTTGGCGGTGCTCTCATCCCCGTTCACTCCCCACCTCCCATCATCGGCCGCTGACCGACCGAACCATCGACGCGCGAGCGGGTTGCGTTCACATGGAGGAGTACGCGGATGAAGGCCGACGACTTTTCGGGGATGCTGCCCGCTTTCCAACCACGGGATTTCTTCACCGGCCGGATGGTCGGCTGGGCGATGCTCGAAGGCCCGTTGGGCGGTTTGAAGCGGCGAGCCTCGCTGAGGGCATCCGGTCGGGAGCTACCCCACGGGGAAATCGCGTTCTCGGAAACGTGGACGTTCGACGATGGCCAGGTCGATGAGCTGCGGTGGCTGATAAAGCCGGTCGGCGGCGGCAAATTCGAAGGCTCGGAGCCATCCTTGGACGGCACGGCAGAGGGGTGCGCGTCCGGCTGCGCTTTCCACTGGGTCTATACCCGCAACGTTCCCGGCAGAGACGGTGAGACCACGAAGCTGAACTTCGACGACTGGTTCTACCGAATAGACGAGAGTGGGACGATGGTGAAGGGCACGGCCGGCCGACTAGGCCTGCCGTTTCTCACGGCTGTCGTGACCTACTATAAGCGTTAGCGGAGCTGTCCGCATGCCGATCGACAAGTCACTTTCCCAAAAACCGTTCAGAAGGTTGGGGTGCGCGTTGTTGCGATGATCGTGTTCAAGCAGCGCTTTTCCGAAGAGGGGTGAATGGCGGAACTTACCGAAAACGACGCCGCGCTCGTTGCGCGCCTCCTCGAAATCATCGCGAACGAAGGATTGGTAAACCGCGACAAGCTGGACCTTAGCGCAGAGGTCGAGGACATCGGGCTTGAACTGGACGATCTGACCCTCATCGGGAACGCGATCGAACGCGAGTTCGACTGCGACATGCTACCGGACGAGGAGATGCAGGCCTGCACGACGGTTCGGCAACTCGTAGCACTGATTGGCCGTAGGCTGCAGGAGCGAGCCGCGGATCAATCCGGGCAAGCACTATGATGAAGTCGCGGCAGTTGAAATCGGCTTTCGCCCATTCGCTGAACCAAGCTCTGCGTTACACACACCATTGATCCGGCCGCGCTTAGGCGAGCGGTGAGCGCATTCCTCCAGCGCTATTCGGCGTCTGGGTTCCTGCCATGGCGCCTGTCCAGCAGGCGCATGAGCGGCGTGACCGTTATTCCGTGCATCACCACCGACATGAAAATCGTCAGTCCGACGATTGACCACAGGCGAGCGCCGCTGTCGACCTCGCCGATGTGGTTGAGGCCGTAGGCGAGATAGTAGACGGAGCCGACACCTCGGATACCGAAGAAGGCGATGGTCGCTTTCTCGGCCTTGCTCGCGTCGTGGCCCCAAAGCCCGATCAATCCAGCGACCGGGCGGATCACGAGTAGGATCACGAGCGAGGTCGCGACTTCCAGCCATCCGAGAGGGGCCAGCAGCCCGCTCACCAACGCGCCTCCCAGGAGGAGGAGAAGCGCCATCATGGCTAGGCGTTCAACCTGTTCGGTGAGCTCGTGCATATTGAGCTGGAAGTCGTGATCCCTGTCGGCATGGCGGAATGTCAGGGCTGTCACGAATACGGCGAGGAAACCGTAACAGTGAAGCATCTCGGTCAGCCCATATGAAACGAAGGTGGCCGAGATCGCGATCAGCCCGTCGCCCGTCCGAGCGAACTTCGCCCGAGCAGGGGCGTGGAAGGTCAACCACCCGAAGGCTTTCCCAACGACGTAGCCTCCCGCGACCCCTGCGCCGATTTCCCAGAGAACATTCAAGGTTAGCCATTCCACCAGCCACGGCTTTCCGGTCGAGGTCGCGAGCGACAGGGCGATGGCAAGGTGAACGAACGGAAAGGCAAACCCGTCATTCAAGCCCGCTTCCGAGGTCAGGCCGAAGCGTACCTCGTCCTCTTGGCCAGACCCCGGCGGCCCGACTTGGACATCGGCAGCCAGCACAGGGTCGGTCGGCGCCAGCGCGGAGCCCAGTAGCAACGCCATTGTCCACGACAGGCTTAGCCACCAGCCTGACAAGAGGGTAATCGCGGCGATGCTGAGCGGCATGGTGATCGCGATCAGCCGCCACGTAATCCCCCAGGTCCTGAAGTCGAACACCCGATCCAGCTTCAGGCCCGCGCCCATGAGCGCGATGATGACCACGATCTCCGAGAGGCGCTCTGTGATCCGCGGGTAGCGCATAGGCAGTGGGTCCAGTGAGACCCAAGGAAGAGAGAAGATTGCCGCGCCCAAGCCGAGGCAAACGATAGGGAGAGAGAAAGGCAGCCGCCGCAGGGCCAATGGCAGCCAAACAACGAGTGCGACGAGCACCCCCACACCCGTCAGGACGAGGATATAGGGGTCAGGAGCGAGGTCAGGCTTGAATTGCATGGTAATCAAACCTGCGGCCCGTCGGATCGATCCCACGCGATCGAAGCCCGCCGCCTTTCCTTTATCCAGCCGGAGAGCGCCGGGAATACGAGGGCACCGTCGACGCGGCCCAAGCGCCGCGGGCGCGATGCGTCGACGCACCCTTTCCCAGTTAGGCGGCCAGCTTGGCGGTGGCCATTTCGATTTCTGCGACGAGCCCGGAAGCGCGCCAGTCGAACTCCATGCGGGCCCCAAGCTGCGATTTGGCCGCGCGGTCGACGAGCAGGCTCCCGAAGCCCTGCCGTTCGGGATTGCCCACGATTACAGGCCCGCCTTGCTCCTCCCATCGCAGCAGGACGCGCTCGCCGGCAGCCTGAACGGTCACCCGCACCTTGCCGGCATCGGTAGAAAGAGCTCCGTGCTTGACGGCGTTTGTGGCGAGTTCGTGGAACACGAGGGCGATGGCGGTCGACGAGGACCGGCCCACTTCGACATTGTCCCCGTGGACCTCGATGCGGCTCTTTCCGCCGCCGTTGTACGGCGCGACCAGACGGCCGATCAGGTCCGAGAGTATGTCGGGTGAATGGTCGCCGACTTTGTTGAGGACGATGCTGTGCGCCCGGCTGAGGGCCGAGATCCTTCCGACGATTTCCTCGGCGAAGCCAGCCGCTGCCGGCTCCTCCCGCGCAGCCATTGATACCAAGCTGCCGATCACAGTGAAGATGTTGCCGATGCGATGCTGGAGCTCGCGTGCAATCAATTCGCGCTGCTCCTCCGCCGTGCGTCGCGCAGTGATGTCGATATGAGCTCCAATGAGCTTGATTGGCTTCCCGGCATCGTCGCGCTGGATCTCCGCCTTCGCCAGAATCCACCGCAACTCCCCGTCAGCGGGCCGAACGATCCGGTATTCGGCCTCGTACTCGCAGTCGGAACCGAAAACGCTGCGATGGAAGTGGCTGACGACACGCTCACGGTCTTCCGGGTGAACCCGCGCGACCCACGCCTCGTGCGTTTCGTCGGCCGCCTCGGGCGGCAGGCCGTGAACCGTGAGATACTCCGGCGAGCGCTTATTGCGAAACGCACCCTCTCGGAGGTCGACCTCGAGGCCACCGATCTGGCCGATACGCTGAACGCGTGCAAGCTCGGCCTCTCGCGAGCGCAACTGTCTCAGGGCCTCGTCTAGCGGCAAATTTCCCCCCTGCTCAAACTGACATTCACCTCGGTAACGGTCGCTGTTGCCGTTCGCTACCGTTTTCTTGCGACCGGCGACCGATAACCGGCTGGCAGGATCCTACACTCGGTCTTTCGCGGGGGACCTTTCAGGCGGCGGCTGTAATTTGGCGCCTGGAGCTTGCCGTAGACGAAAATTCCACTGCGGCGCATCGCTTCGGGAGATGCAGCGAGCGCATGCGCTGAACCTCATTCGCTCGCGGAGGAACCAAAGAAGTGCGACTGAGTTTTTCGCGGTCTGGACAGGGCTTTCTGCAAAATGGCGCAAACGCTGGTCGTGTGCCGGGTGGGCACGCAGTGGGCATTCCGTGATGTGACCGGAGCGTTCTACGGGCATTCCTCTGAACTGCATTCCACCATGGAATTCGCGCAGCACATGGCTGCGCGGGCGGGTAGCCATGTCGTCCTCAGCGCAGAGGCAGACGAGGCGCTTCGCTCCTCGACATGTTCCAAGGCGGTTGTCTCAGGAGAGGCAGCCGAGAAGAAATCTCGTCGTCGTTTCGGATTGCTATGGGCGCGCCTTGGACAAGCGCGGCGGAGAAAGTGAAACCCACAGTCGACCGATGCACGGCCGCTCTCCCTTGGTACGAGCGCGAGGACTGCGAGCGGCTCTGGGATCTCGCGCATGGCAAGGCGGAGATGCCGAAGGGTTACGACGTCTGGCACGCTGCTGCGAGGGTCATCAACGAATGGCTGGCTCGTGGAAGGGGGCTTGAGATCGTTAGGCTAAAGCCGGACGAGTTCCTCTCGTGGCTCGACGCGCAGGGGCAGCCGGATCCGGCCGCCTCACGCTTGAAGTACGTTGAGGAAGGTGATCTTCGCGATACGATTGGGGACGCCACCCGGGCCCCGCTGCCAGCAAAATGGCACATCGGAACTAGTAGCCTCGCGATCCATTATCCGCTCAAGGGAGGATCGAATGGCAGACGACAGGACCAACCGCGGCTATCGGGACCGTTCTCGCATCGATGTGAGTGAAGACTGTGAAGTCCGCTCCTGGACCGACAGGCTCGGGGTGTCCAAATCGCAGCTTGAGGAGGCAATCCGAGAGGTCGGCCCCGCGGCGGAAACCGTGGAAAACGAACTTCGCAGGAAAACCCTGGCGGGCGGTCCGTGAGCGAGACTCTCACGATCCGCAGACTGGGTGACGACTGGCTTATTTGCGAGCCCGGCTCGCGCACCCGCATTGTTTCGCCCGGCAGCGGCGTGGTGGAGCGCATCGTGGCCGACTGGAACGCAGAGGAGATTACGCCTGTGAATATCGATTCGATCGCGGCCTACGAAGCGGCGGCGGCCAAAATCCATCAGCTTGCTGATGCCAGAGAAGGGTCGCCGGAGGCGGCCGAGTTGGCTGCTTTGGTCGCGGCGGTGAAGGATTGGGAGGAGCGCGGGCAGGGCGCTGGGGCAACGCCAGCTCCCGGAAATTACAAAACGCCCGCGCGGCCGGGCCAGCCAGGCAATGAGCGTGAAGAGAGGCAAGGCCCCAATCCGCGCTCAGCCCACTCCAGCGGTCCCCATCCGCCATACGACGTCAACGATCAGGAGGGCGCGGCGGCGGAAAAGCATGCCGCGGGGGCATCCGATCACCAGGAGTCGGCGGCGCCCGCCAATCGTCCGAGCGGAAACATCAGGTCGACATAGCACGAGCGAACGGCCATCTCACATGACGACGGATCCAATTCGGACCTTCGAGGAACTCGCGCTGGTCTTGAAGCGCTTCGAGGAGCTGATCGCAGCCGCTGAAGGGTCTCCCGCGGCTAGCGAGCTGCGGAGTGTGTCCGCGCGCCTCAGGAGCTTCGAAGATTGGGTCGCGGCCGCATTGGCAGCTCAAAAGATCCGATCGCGGTGCACACTCGATCGAGTGTCAGCCTACTGTCAGAAGCCAGCGAACTCGCCGTAGCCGGAATGCCATCGCCAGACCCCCCGTACCCCTCCGGGCCAAACCATAGCTCTGACGAGGCGCGCGTCAGCGGACTAAGCGTAGATAGGCTTGAACGCGCTGGGATATTGGCTGAGCGCCTCATCTCGCTCTGCCTTGCGAGAAAGGAGCGCGTTGTGGTGGCGGAATCGTGCACCGCCGGCTTGCTCGGCCAGACGCTCTCATGCTGTTTCGGCGCTGCGACTGCCTTCGAGGGCGGTTTCCTGACTTATACCAAGGAAGCCAAATCGCAGATGCTGGGTGTACCGAGGGATTTGCTTAGGGGCTGCACCGCGGTTCACCGCCGCGTCGCAGTCTCGATGGCCGAGGGGGCGCTCGCACGGAGTCCCGGCACGGTCTCTCTGTCGGTTACCGGGGTTACCGGCGACGCTCCAGACGAGGACGGCAACCCAATCGGTCGCGTGATTGTAGGTTGCGCGACCGCAGCAGGGACGCAGACAATCCACTGCGAGTTCGGACGACTGACTCCGTCCGCGCTCAATCAGTTGGCGGTCGCTGCCGCGCTGGCATTCGCCCTGCGCCAACTCGGAGATGAGAGTGTCTCTCCAGCCTTCTAAACCTTCGCGCCGTCGCGGTTGCCCTCGAATTGGTCCGTGCCCTGCAGGGCCGACAGCCAGTGCTCCCGTCGTAGCACCCACAGCTCGTACTGCGGGGTAAGCGTGCTCGGAGCGTCGTCGAGCGAACCGATGCGGATCTCGATCTCGTTGCTGCCATCGCTGGACGCGAAGAGCGTCGACCCGCAACTTGGGCAAAATGTCCGGTGATCGGTCGAACCTGTCCACTGACTGGTCTCGCCCGTCACTCGAACCGCGTCGCTTGGCCATACCGCGAAGGTCATAAAAGCCGACCCCGTCTCGCGCCGGCACGTCTGGCAGTGACAGAGGCCAGTCCTGGTCGGGTTCCCGGCCGCCCGGTAGCGCACCGCGCCGCAATTACAGCCGCCGCTCCTTACCAACGCCATCGGCGCTACTTCTTCACGACCGGGCGGCCCGGGTCGATCGGGCTCCAAGAGGCGGAGGGCTTCCGATCGCCGTCCTCCGTCGCGGGAGGAGTTTGTTGAGCGGGTTTGGGCTGCCCCGCCGCAGGCGTGCCCGAGCCGGGCCGAGGCCTGCTGTCCGTCGCTCGTCGAGGTTGGCCGACTGTGTCGTCCTTGGGGTTGGACATTGCGCTTCCTCCACGTGTTCTCCGCGAAGAATTGCGAACGCGTTGTTTGGTTCCGCGAAAAACAGGAGGGCTAGGACGGCTTCCTGCCTCGTGAACTCTTTCGGCGGCAAGATCGGAGCATCGCATGCCTCCGCCATTTCAAGACCGAACAGCGTTTCGCCCTCGGGATCGGGCGAAACGTCAGGCAGCTGCGGCAAGGCAAGAAATTGGACCCGCTCAGATGCCTGACATCTCGCCAAGGGCGTGAAGGAACAGCAGGCATCCCCGAGGTGTTGCGATCTCACCGTCACCCTCGGGATCGCAGCATGGAAATCCGCGTCGGCTACCGCATAGAGATCACCACGACGCAGCCTCTGTCGTGCATGACGCTGCTCGACCCGCACCTCAGCCGCAGGGGCGATGTGGTCGGCGCCCCGACGCCTCGAGTCACGTCGCTTGGCGACGGCACTGACGTTCCGGTCCGCGAATACATCGACGGGTTCGGGAACAGGTGCCGGCGGCTCATCGTGCCCACGGGCGGCGCACTCTTCACAAACGACATGATCGTCCGTGATGCTGGCGTCCTCGACCAGTGGGACAAGGACGCGCCGGAGGTCCCCCCGGACGACCTGCCGTCCGAGATACTCGAATTCATGCTGTCGAGTCGGTACTGCGAGGTCGACGAGTTGTCGGCCACGGCATGGAGCCTGTTCGGCAACTTCGCCCCTGGCTGGAATCGCGTCCAGCAGATCTGCAACTACGTCAACGCGCAGATTAGGTTCGACTACCAGTTCGCCAGAAACACGCGGACCGCTGCGCAGGCGATGAATGAGCGTGTCGGCGTCTGCCGTGACTTCACACACCTCGCCATCGCGCTATGCCGGGCCATGAATATCCCCGCCCGCTACTGCAACGGATTCCTCGGCGATATCGGCGTTCCGCCGGACCCCGCGCCGATGGACTACAACGCTTGGTTCGAGGCGTATCTCGGCGGCCAGTGGTACGTTTTCGATGCGCGCCACAACGTCCCGCGGATCGGTCGCATACTGGTGGCACGAGGACGGGACGCTGCCGACATCCCCATGATCCACACTTTCGGGCCTCACATGCTCCAGCGCTTCGAGATCGTAACCGAGGAGGTCGTCGCCGCCGCGGTGTGATCCGGAACATCCCAAACAAGGTGGCGTTGGAGCCCACGACGCCGCATGGGCGGTAAGGTTATAGGAGATGCTCCGATGGGTAGCACGACCGACAAGATCAAGGGCATGGCCAACGAGGCCGCCGGTAACGTCAAGCAGGCCGCCGGCAAGGCGATGGAAAAGCCCGGGCTGCATGCAGAAGGTGTGGCGCAGGAGCGTAAGGGCGAGGCCCAGCAGGCGCTCGGCAAGGGCAAGGAAGCCGTTAAGAACATCGTCGACAAAGCCTGAACGTCTGCGTTTTCGCAGGTAGGGCGGTCGCCGAAGGGCGCCCGCCCTTTTTTCTTTTGAAGCCTCGGCGAGAGCATCGCCGAGGCTTCGCAGCATCAGGCGGCCTTCGCCACGGCAGCGCTGTTGGCCGGACCGCCGAGCTGCGTCAGCGTCTTGTCGGTCTTCGTCTCCTCGGCGAGCGTGGCGTCCAGCAGCTTCACTGCGTCCTTGTGGCCAAGCTGCTGCGCCCACGCTTTGAGCGTGCCGTAGCGGGCCATCTCGTAGTGCTCGACAGCCTGCGCGGACGCCACCAGGCCAGCGTCGATCGCGGGGCTGTCGCCGTAATCCTCGATGACCGCCTTACCTTCCTCTATGATCCCGAGGATTGCGTCGCAGGTCTTGCCGCGCGGGGCCTTGCCAATCAGTTCGAAGACCTCCGCGAGGCGCTCGACATGGCCCTCGGTCTCATCGCGATGGGTTTCGAAAGCCTTCTTGAGCTCTGCGGACTGCGCCGCTTTCGCCATCTTGGGCAGGGTCTTCAGGATCTGCTTCTCGGCGTAATAGACGTCCTTGAGCATGTCGTGGAACAGGTCGTCGAGCGGCTTCGGGGTCGTGGCCATGGTCGTTCTCCGGCGATGAGTGGGTGGTGGAGGCCAAACGGGCGCCAGGCCCCCGTGTTCCTTCCCATTTGAGGGCAGGGGCTTGGAACTTTGGTGGTCAACTTGCCGTTTGGTTGTGCATCGCGGCAAACGCCGCCGCCTGCCTAATGGAGACCATCATGAAAAAGCTGCTTATCGCAACGTTGATCGCCTCCGCGACGTCCTTCGCCGCCCTGGCCCAGACGTCGACGACATCGCCCATGCCGGCGCCCAAGGCCGATGCCGACAAGAACGCCCCGCTGCCGGGTGCCAACAGCTTCACCGAGGGCCAGGCCAAGAGCCGCCTGGAGTCAAACGGCTATTCCAACGTCGGCGCCCTCAAGAAGGACGACAACGGCGTCTGGAAAGGAACGGCCACTCACTCCGGTGCGCAGGTCAATGTGTCCGTCGACTATCGCGGCAATATCACCCGCAACTGATCCGTACCGCTCGCACCCCGAACTTTGGAGAACGACATGACCCGCACCCTGACCCGATCCTACGATAGCCACGCCACGGCCCGTTCGGTCGTCGAACAGCTGGAGGCAGCCGGCGTTTCGAGCAGCGACATCAGCATCGTCGGCCGAGATGGTGAGACCGGTGAGACCAATGCCGCAGAGGGCGCCGGCATCGGCGCGGGCGTCGGCGGCGCCGCTGGTCTGCTGACCGGTCTCGGACTTCTCGCGATTCCCGGCGTTGGTCCCGTCGTCGCGGCCGGTTGGCTGGCGTCCACGGCGGCGGGCGCCGTCGCCGGTGCCGCCGCCGGCGGACTGGTCGGCTCCTTCGTGAAGGAAGGCCACGACGAGGATGAGGCCAACTACTATGCCGAGACGGTTCGCCGCGGCGGCTCGGTGGTCTCCGTACGGACCGAGCCGGAGCACGAAGCCACCGTCCAGGCGATCCTCGACGGCGCCACGCCGATCGACCGCTCGACCCGCGAGGCCGACTACCGCGCTGGCGGCTGGTCGCGTTTCGATGAGAACGCCGATCCGTATGTCCGCGACGCCACGGCGGCCGGGCGCGTTCCGCCAGCGGTCATCTGATCGAACCCACTCTCGGATTGATGGCCGGCCCCGGTAATCCCGGGGCCGTTCCGTTGGCAGGGCGTTTGTGACAATGGAGTCTAATGTTCGCGGCTATTACCGAGGATCCGTTTTGATCTAGCGCGTGAGGCGCGGAACTCCGCGACGAAGCCGACCTCAACGCCAAGATCGATCCGGATTGTTTTAAGGTCATGCTCGTCGGCCTTCGGTGGCTGCCAAGCGCGGAGGCAAGCCGAGGTAGGTTGGAACCTTTGCCGTTGGCTGCTGTTCGCAAGGCGTAACCACCCAAACTGTGGAGGCAGGCATGCCACGGGGTGATAAATCCAAATACACCGACAAACAGGAGCGCAAGGCCGACCACATCGCCGAGGGCTACGAGAAGCGCGGAGTTTCCGAGAGCGAAGCCGAGCGCCGGGCGTGGGCGACCGTCAACACGGATGATGGCGGCGGGAAGAGGGCTGGCGGTTCGGGTCGCGGGAAAGAAACGGGCCATCCCGCCGCGCACAAGGGCGGCGAGAAGGGCGGTAAAGCTTCTGGTGAGCGTAGCGCCGCCGATCGATCTGCATCAGCAAAGAAGGCGGCGGCGACGCGAAAGCGCAATGCCGAACATAGAGCTCATCACTGAAAAGAAGTTGGAACAGCCCTGCGCCTGGGTCGTTCGCCAACAACCCCGACAAGGCCCGCGAGGCGGGGAAGAAGGGCGGCGAGCACAGCCAACAGAATGCCCGCGGGCAGCAGTCCGCGTCGAACAGTGACCGGCAGCAGAGCGGGTCCGAAAGCACCGAGCGCGGGGGATTACGTAACTTTGCCAATGATCGACAACGCGCTTCGGAGGCGGGTCGCAAGGGCGGCCAACACTGACTAACGTCGTAGTGCGAATTGGGTCGGGCGGGTCCTTCGGGGCCCGCCCTTTTCGCAGCAGGGAGGCCAGCATGCTTCAAGTCCAGACGATTACCAGAACCTATGAGTCGTTCGAAGATGCACGAAATGTCGCGGTCCGCCTGGCCGAGGCCGGCATTCAGCCCGAGAGGATCGGCCTTCTCGGACACCAAGCCGGCGGAGACGATAATACGGCTGCAGCGGCGGGAGTCGGAGGCGCTGCTGGTGCCGCGACGGGGCTCGCTCTTGGCTTGGGCGCCCTGACCATTCCGGGCGTCGGACCGATCGTTGCGACCGGCTGGTTCCTGTCCGGCGCGGTCACCGGCGCATTGGCAGGAGGCGTTCTGGGCGCGCTGGTCGATGCCGGTGTACCGGCGAATGATGCCGAACGTCATGCCAGCGAACACGCGCTGGGTCGGTCTGTGGTCTCCGTGCGTGTAGAAGAGCCCGACGTCGCGCTGGCAACGCGTATCATGGATGCCGCAACGCCTGTCGAAGCAAGTGAAGCTCCTTAAGTCCACCTCGCCAAGGTCGTATCCTGACGCCCATTCTCGGACGCAAAGCGTCCGAGGGAACTAGTCTTGGCCGAGACGGTTCGACGACAAAGCGCTGGGGGGCGATTGGCTGGCGGCAGCGCCGCGGCCCGACCCAAGGAATGTCGAATGCCCGTCAAAGATGCCATGATCCACGAAGACGGTCTTCCGGGGCATGAATCCGCCCTGACACCGAAGCCGGACTGGGAGCCGCGCTATCCGGGAAGCGATCGTCTCAAAGGAAAGGTCGCGCTCATCACGGGAGCGGACAGCGGCATCGGCCGAGCGGTTGCCGCGCTTTACGCTCGCGAAGGAGCGGACGTGGCCATCGTCTACCTGAGCGAAGATGATGACGCCAAAGAGACGGTGCGCATCGTTGAGCAAGAGGGGCGGCGAGCTATCGCGATCGCCGGCGATATCGGTGAAAAGGCGTTCTGCAGCACCGCCGTGTCACGGGCGATCGAGAAATTCGGGAAGATCGATATCCTGGTCAATAACGCAGGCGAGCAGCATCCAGACAAGGATATCACTGACATCACCGAGGAGCAGCTTCGCCGGACGTTCCAGACCAACATCTTTGGCATGTTTTTCATGACGCAAGCCGCGCGACCGCACCTCCAACGTGGCGCGGTTATCGTCAACTGTACGTCCGTGACGAGCTATCAGGGGTCTAGCGAGCTGCTCGATTACAGCTCGACCAAAGGCGCGATCACCGCGTTCACGCGAGCCCTTTCAGAGAACCTTGTTGGGAAGGGAATACGCGTGAACGCGGTGGCTCCCGGGCCGATCTGGACGCCTCTCAACCCGATGGGCGGAGCAAGCCCCGAGAAGCTGAAGCATTTTGGCAAAAGCACGCCGATGAAGCGGCCGGGACAGCCGAACGAGGTCGCGCCTAGTTTCCTTTTCCTGGCTTGCGACGATTCCAGCTACATGTCCGGTCAGGTGCTTCACCCGAACGGCGGCACTGTCGTGAACGGGTAGGTCAGGCCAATGGCGATCGACAGACCGCCCCCGCCCAAAGCAAGAAAGGCAGCTATCGGCGTCGTTGCCGTGGCCGCGTTTATCCATCGTGGCGATATTCATCGGCTTCAACCTGAACCGTGCGCAGGCGCAGCGTGAGCTGCAATCCGGCCGGGTCGATCCAAGAGATGCTCCGAAGAGCCCCACGGATCTGCAGGGGCCGAGGCCTCCTCAAAAATGACTACGCTACGCTGGAGACGAAATATATGGGGGAGGATGCCGAGTTAGTGATCCAGGGGCTTACGGCGCTCGATCGATACCGCGCCTAGCCGGCGGTCATTCAGGTGGACTCAGAGGTGTGAATTTTGCCTCGGAGCTTGACTCCTTGCAGGTGATCGTTCTCATAATGTTCTCATTCTTGAGGACGCAACCATGCCGCCAGTCGTGCTGAAACAGGCGCCGGCTCGAAAGCCTATGGACCAACAGATCGATACCGTTCTAGCGGAGTTCGACGGCGATGCCCGGGCGGCAATCGGGGCCTTGCTCTACAGCCGCGATGAACTCCTGAGGGATGCCGATCGCGCAACCTCACTCGGCTTTCTGCGTGGTCGGTTCTCACAAGGAGCGCGGCCGGTTCGGGAATTGAAGGCATGAACGCCATCGCCCCGATCAGCTATCTCGACGCGCTCAACCCGGCGCAGCGACGCGCGGTGATCCATGGAGTCGGTGCGATGGCTTCCTCGCCCCTGCTCGTCATCGCGGGCGCCGGCTCGGGCAAGACCAACATGCTTGCACACCGGGTCGCCCATCTGATGGTGAGCGGCGCCGACCCGCGGCGGATCCTACTGATGACCTTCTCTCGGCGCGCGGCTTCCGAGATGGCAAAGCGCGTCGAGCGGATCGCGCGGAAGGTTCTCGGCGACGGTGCCGGAGTTCTAGCCGATGCCCTGACTTGGGCTGGCACCTTCCATGGCATCGGCGCGCGCCTGCTGCGCGACTATGCCGAGCAGCTCGGCCTTGATCCCGCTTTCACGATCCATGACCGAGAGGATTCGGCCGACCAGATGAACCTGGTCCGGCACGAGCTCGGCTTCTCCAAGACGGAGTCGCGGTTTCCAACGAAGGGCACCTGCCTGGCGATCTATTCGCGTTGCGTGAATGCCGAGCTCCCGATCGAAGAGGTTCTTAGGCTGTCCTACCCTTGGTGCGCCACCTGGGCAGCTGAGCTGAAAGAGCTCTTCGCGGCTTATGTCGAAGCCAAGCAGAGTCAAAACGTCCTCGATTACGACGATCTGCTGCTCTACTGGGCCCAGGCTGTGACCGATCCCGATATCGCGGCGGACATAGGCGGCCGCTTCGACCACGTGATGGTCGACGAGTACCAGGATACCAATCGGCTGCAGTCCTCGATCATGCTCGCGCTCAAGCCCGACGGCCGCGGGCTTACGGTGGTCGGCGACGATGCCCAGTCGATCTATTCGTTCCGAGCGGCAACGGTTCGCAACATCCTCGACTTCCCAGCGGCTTTCGTCCCGCCGGCCGAGGTCATCACGCTCGATCAGAACTACCGCTCGACCAGCGCCATCCTGTCGGCGGCGAATGCCGTCATCGATCTTGCAGCCGAGCGCTTCACCAAGAACCTCTGGACCGATCGTGCGACCGGATCGCCGCCGCAGCTAGTCCATGTCCGGGATGAGGCCGATCAGGCACGCTTCATCGCTGAGAAGGTGCTGGAGAACCGCGAGGGTGGCTCACCACTGAAGCAGCAGGCCGTGCTGTTTCGTGCCTCGCACCATAGTGGCCCGCTCGAAATCGAGCTCACGCGCCGGAACATCCCCTTCGTCAAATTCGGCGGTCTCAAGTTCCTCGACAGTGCCCATATCAAGGATCTGCTGGCGCTTCTGCGTTTCGTCGAGAACCCGCGCGATAAGGTCTCGGGCTTCCGGGTCATGCAGCTCCTGCCGGGCGTGGGCCCGACATCGGCCCAGCGCGTCCTTGAGCATGTAGCCCAGGCTTCAACGCCCCTTGAAGCCCTTGAGAACGCGCCTGCTCCGCCGCGGTCTGGCGACGATTGGGCTTCGTTTGTCACCACCGTCGGCGAGCTGCGCGCCGGCGCAGCCGGATGGCCGGCCGAGATCGAGCGAGCCCGTCGCTGGTATGAGCCTCACCTGGAACGTATCCACGAGGACGCCAGCACCAGGCAGGCCGATCTCGTGCAGCTCGAACAGATAGCAGGCGGGTACCCGTCGCGTGAGCGCTTCCTGACCGAACTGACGCTCGACCCACCGGACGCAACCAGCGATCAGGCCGGCGTGCCGCATCTGGACGAGGATTACCTGATCCTGTCGACGATCCATTCGGCCAAGGGTCAGGAGTGGAAGTCGGTCTTCGTGATGAACACGGTCGATGGGTGCATCCCGATCGACCTTGGTGCCGGCGCCAGCGATGAGATCGAGGAGGAGCGTCGGCTGCTCTATGTCGCGATGACACGAGCCAAGGACGACCTGCATCTCGTCGTGCCACAGCGCTTCTTCACACACGGACACTCGGCGACCGGTGACCGACACGTCTATGCCAACCGGACCCGCTTCATTCCCAATGCGCTGCTCGGCCAGTTCGAGCGGACGGCTTGGCCCATCGCCGCCGCAGAAGCCCCGCGGGCACCGTCTGGTGGCCCGAAGGTCGATGTCAGGGCAAAGATGCGGGGCATGTGGCGATGATCGGGCGCTGGCCGCATCAGGTCGAAATCAAGCTGGACAGGACGACCGCGGCCGAACGCCTGCGCCGGATCGAGGCATGGTGCACCGATTGGCAAATCGGCTTCCGCATTCTCGGCTCGATGACCGAGGACCTCATCAGGGTGGCTTTCGAGGATGCCCATTTCGCACGGGCCTTTCACGCTCATTTCGGCGGCGTCATCGCGCCCGCCGATGAACTTGAGACGGCACTGACGGCTGAAGGTGCCTGACGGCGTCCGTCCAACCCTAATTGATCAGGTCGGCAAAGGCTTTTTGACCTCTGGACGAATGAGAGCGTCATCTCGCCACCGTTCGGGCGCGTAGACATCGAGCTCCGCCCGCATGACATGTAGACATCGAGCTCCGCCCGCATGACATTAAGACCGCCTGCGAGCGCGATCGGAAAATCGTGCGAGAGGAGCTCGTCTGCATAACTTAGTAGCCGGTCGAACCAGCGGAGCTTGTATTCGACAGGGAGCGGGATTCCCGTTGGGAGATAGAGACACCCAATCAGAACGCCATTGACCATGGCCTCGATGTTACGGGCGTTAAGGTGCGCTTCACATGATGCTTTGCTCAGGATTGCGGGCGCGGGATTAATCGCACAGATCGATCGCGTGTTCCCGCTTCTACGTTCCTTGTAGCTGCGGCACATAGGTTGCTCCTCAGGCACACTGAAGGTTGTCGATCCTCTGTGACGAATCAGTGAGCCCCTGACATCAGCCACTCTTTTCGGAGCTTTTGGCGATCAAGCTGCGCTCCAGCGAGCTCCTGCCGGAGGCGCTCGTTCACACCTTCCAGCTCGGCCCGCAAGGCGCCTCGATCGAGTTCGGCAGGCATGGCCTCGCTATTGACTGTCTGATCGAGAATATCGGCCAGCACGGTGTGAAGGAACTCGGAGCACCCCTCCTCATTCTCCGGCGCAGGCACCAGGACCTGCGCGAGAAGGGCCAACGCCAGCCCTCGCCAGGCCACGACCTCGTAGGACTGCTCAATGATTTCGGTTGGATCATCGGACATCATAGTACTCCTCCTTAGATGCGGAGGGCTGTGCCTCGCCCACCTTCCGCCGCGCCGCTGTGTTCCCGCCAGATATCCAGCTTGACTCTTAAGCCCCTACTGAGAACATAAGAGGAACATAACGTATCGTTCTAGCAGGTAAAGCCAGTTGCGGCCACAGCCGGTATTTCAGTCGCTCCGCGACCAGATCGAGCGGATCGAGGGCAGAGGTGCCCGCGGTCGGACGGTGTTGCCGTTCGGAATCGCGACGGTTGATTCACGTTTGCCTGGTGGAGGCCTCGCTCTGGGGGCACTCCATGAGGTCGCTGGTGGCGGCAACGGCGCGATTGACGGGGCAGCAGCGGCACTGTTCAGCGCCGGGGTGGCGGCGAGAAGCCGGGGCAAAGTGCTTTGGTGCCTGACCCGGGCGGACCTTTTTGCTCCGGCGTTCGCGCAGGCAGGTCTGGTCCCTGATCGCGTCATCTACGTCGAGGCTGGTGACGACAAAACAGTCCTTGCCTGCATGGAAGAGGGCCTGCGCCATGGAGGGCTTGGCTCTGTCGTCGGCGAGGTTGCCCGCCTCTCGATGACCGCTTCCCGGCGCCTTCAGCTGGCGGCCGAAGGCACCGGCTCTATCGGCATCGCGCTTCGACGATGGCGACGTGAAGTTGATGCCGCTGATTTCGGTCAGCCCACGGCGGCGATGACCCGATGGCGCGTCTCGGTTCTGCCGTCGACAGCATTGCCGGTACCAGGGGTAGGGCGGTCACGCTGGCTTGTTGAACTGATCAGGGCCCGGGCGGGCGAAAGCGCGGATTTCGAGTTGGAGGCATGCGATGACACGGGTCGTCTCGGTCTTCCTCCCGAACTGGTCGATCGATCGGTTCCGGCGGATGGCTGGCGACGCGGCGCCTCCGCCTGAGGTCCCGCTCGTCCTCATCGCTCGCGACGGAAGCAGGAGGTTGGTGCAGGCGGCGAACGCCGCTGCACTGGCAGCTGGGCTTCGCATCGGCATGCCGGCTACGAAAGCGCAAGCGCTCGTGCCTAGCTTGCTGGTCGAAGAAGCGGACACGGCCGCCGACACACAAGAGCTTGAGCGGTTAGCGATCTGGCTGCATCAGCGCGTCGCTCCGATCGTTGCGCCGGACCCGCCCCATGGCATCGTCATCGACATGACCGGTGCCGACCATCTCCATGGTGGTGAGGGCGACATGCTGGATGCCATCGTCGGCCGCCTGGCAATGTCGGGCGTCGAGGCCAGGGCCGCAATTGCCGATAGCTGGGGCGCCGCCCATGCACTCGCGCGATACGTCTCTCCGTCGACTGTCGTTGCGCCGGCCGGGCATCAGGCGCAGCCGCTAATACCGCTGCCGCTAGAATGCTTGCGACTGCCCGCCAAGATAACGAACGACCTGCGCGTTCTAGGCATCGAGACAGTCGGCGACATCATCGCCCAACCACGCTCGCCGCTCACGCTGCGTTTTGGGCCGGAGATCGCCCGCCGATTGGCTCAGGCGCTCGGGGAGGTCGCCGAGCCCATCATCGCTATCCGCCCGCCTGATCTCATTGAAGTTCGGCGTGCCTTCGCCGAGCCGATCGGCGCCCCGGAGACGATCGCCCGCTACATCGGTAAGCTGGTTGAGCAGCTTTGCGATCGCCTCGAGGCGCGCGGTCTTGGCGCTCGGCGCCTGGATCTCGTCTGCCATCGCGTCGACCGTGGACTTCAGACAGTCCGCGTTGGGCTCGCCAAGCCTGTCTGCGACGTGAAACGACTGACCCGGCTTCTCTGCGAGAAGATCGAGGCGATCGAGCCTGGCTTCGGCATCGAGATCATGACGCTGGCAGCGACCTTGGCTGAGCCTCTCGAACGAAAGCAGGCGGTTAGCTCCTTGGTGGAGGAAACCAGCGCGGACGTGTCCGGCCTCATCGACATCCTCGCCAATCGTGTCGGTGAGCGGGCGGTCTATCGCATGGCTCCGGTTGCTAGCGATGTACCTGAGCGTTCAGTTCGCCGTGTCGCGGCGCTGACTGAGGAGACCGGAGCGGTCTGGCCAGGCCACTGGCCCCGCCCGGCGAGGCTGCTACCGAGACCGGAAGCGGTCGAGACCATGGCGTTGCTGCCGGACCATCCACCAGCCTGGTTCAGCTGGCGAGGTATCCGCCGCCGGGTCCGGCGCGCCGATGGCCCTGAGCGCGTGTTCGGTGAGTGGTGGAAGCGCGAGGCGGAGATGGTCGCCGTGCGCGACTACTTCCGGGTCGAGGATGATGCCGGCGAGCGCTATTGGCTCTATCGCGCAGGCGACGGCGAAGACGTCGCCACGGGATCGCATCGCTGGTTCCTGCATGGCGTTTTCGGATGAGCGCCCGCTATGCAGAGCTACAGGTCACCAGCCATTTCAGCTTCCTGCGCGGCGCCTCCTCGGCCGAGGAGCTGTTCGCCCAAGCCGCGCTGCTCGGCATTCAGGCGCTCGCGGTCGTAGACCGCAATTCGCTCGCCGGGATCGTCCGGGCGCACGAGGCGGCGAAGACAACCTGCGTCAGGCTGATCGTCGGTTGCCGGCTCGATCTCGCCGATGGCATGTCGCTCCTGGTCTATCCGACAGACAGGCCGGCTTATTCGCGCCTGTGTCGACTGCTATCCATCGGCAAAAAGCGCGGCGGAAAGGCACGATGTCATCTCGAATGGTCGGACGTTGCTGCGCATGCGGAAGGGCTGCTCGCGGTGCTCGTACCGGACCTCGCCGATGAGGATTGCGCCTTTCGCCTGCGTCGCCTCCGCGAGGGCTTTGGTGACCGCGCCTATCTAGCCCTGTCGCTGCGGCGCCGACCGAACGACCAACTTCGCCTTCATGAGCTGTCGAACCTGGCGACGAGGATGCGCGTCCCCACGGTCGTGACCAACGATGTGCTCTTCCACGAGCCGGCCAGGCGGATCCTGCAGGACGTTGTCACCTGCATCCGCCACAACGTCACGATCGACGCACTCGGCGATCGGCGCGAGCGCCATGCCGACCGCTACCTGAAGCCGCCGGAGGAAATGCATCGGCTCTTCACCCGCTATCCCGAGGCCTTGGCTCGGACGCTGCAGATCGCCGATCGATGCCGGTTCTCGCTTGACGAGCTCGCCTATCAGTACCCGGAGGACGATCCCACGCTGACACCGCAGGAGACTCTTGCAAAGCTGACTTGGGAGGGCGCCGAGCAACGCTATCCTGAGGGGCTCTCCGAAAGCGTCCGGGCAAGCCTGAACCACGAGCTGAAGCTGATCGAGAGGCTCGGCTACGCGCCATACTTCCTGACGGTGAATTCGATCGTCCGCTTCGCCCGCTCGCGGGATATCCTCTGCCAGGGGCGCGGCTCGGCGGCCAACTCGGCCGTCTGCTTCGTCCTTGGCATCACCTCGATCGACCCGGGTCGCAACGACCTGCTGTTCGAGCGCTTCGTTTCGGAGGAGCGTCGAGAGCCGCCAGACATCGATGTCGACTTCGAGCATGAGCGCCGCGAGATCGTCATGCAGTGGGTGTTCGACACCTATGGTCGCGATCATGCGGCCCTGTGCTCGACCGTCATTCGCTACCGAACCAAGGGGGCCTTACGCGACGTCGGCAAAGCTCTGGGCCTCCCCGAGGACCTGATCGGGACGTTGTCTTCGCAGGTCTGGGCCTGGTCCGAGGAGGGCGTCGAGAAGCGACACGTCGAGGAGCTCAACCTCAACCTGGCCGACCGACGGCTGCGCCTGGCGCTCGATCTCGCCCGCCAGCTACATGGCGCTCCGCGACACCTCTCGCAGCATCCCGGCGGGTTCGTCCTTACCCATGACCGCCTCGACGACCTTGTCCCGATTGAGCCAGCGGCAATGGCCGATCGTCAGGTCATCGAATGGGATAAGGACGATATCGACGCACTGAAGTTCATGAAGGTCGACGTCCTTGCGCTGGGCATGCTGACCTGCATGAAGCGAGGCCTGAACATGCTCGCCGACCACAAAGGTATCGCGCTCGACCTGGCCTCCATTCCGGCCGAGGATCCACGGACCTACGCGATGATCCGCAAGGCCGACACGCTCGGGACTTTCCAGATCGAGAGCCGAGCGCAGATGTCGATGCTGCCCCGGCTCAAGCCTCGCACGTATTACGACCTCGTCGTGCAAGTCGCGATCGTGCGGCCTGGCCCGATTCAGGGCGATATGGTCCATCCCTATCTGCGCCGACGAGAGGGCCGCGAACCGGTGCATTATCCCAAGCCCGAACTGGAGAAGGTACTCGGCAAGACGCTCGGCGTGCCGCTCTTCCAGGAGCAGGCGATGCGGGTCGCCATCGAGTGCGCAGGGTTCATGCCAGGCGAGGCGGACATGCTGCGCAAGAGCATGGCCACCTTCAAGTTCACGGGTGGGGTTTCGAAGTTCAAAGAGAAGCTTGTCGCCGGCATGGTCGCCAATGGCTACGAGGCCGAGTTCGCCGAGCAGACGTTTCGGCAACTCGAAGGCTTCGGCTCCTACGGCTTTCCCGAGAGCCATGCTGCCTCCTTCGCCTTGATCGCCTATGCCTCCGCCTGGCTGAAGTGCTGGCATCCCGACGTGTTCTGCGCCGCGCTCCTGAACAGCCAGCCGATGGGTTTCTACGCGCCGGCACAGATCGTGCGGGATGCCCGCGACCATGGCGTCGAGGTTCGGCCCGTCTGCGCGAACGCCTCTCGCTGGGATTGCACGCTGGAGCCGACCGGCGACGAGAGCCGGTTCGCCGTTCGCCTGGGGCTCCGGGTGGTCAAGGGGTTGTCCAACGTCCACGCTGCCGCGATCGTCACGGCCCGAGCCCGTCTGCCGTTCGAGTCGATCGAGGATCTCTGGCGCCGGGCTCGGGTACCGGTGGCAGCGTTGGCGCAAGTCGCCGGGGCCGATGGCTTTCGGCCGAGCCTCGGGTTAGCGCGGAGAGAGGCGCTCTGGGCGATCCGCGTCCTGCGCAACGAACCCCTGCCCCTGTTCGCCGCGGCTGCGGATAAGCAGGCCAATGAAACGCCTGAGCCTGCCATCGCACTCCGCCCGATGGCCGCTGGAGGAGATGTGGTCGAAGACTATCGCCATGTCGGGCTGTCGCTTCGCGATCATCCGGTCTCGTTTTTGCGGGAGGATCTTCGGCGCAGAGGCATCGTCAGCTGTCAGGCGGCGATGGACGCGCGCGATGGACGCTGGCTCGAAGCCGCCGGCATCGTACTGGTGAGGCAGCGGCCGGGCTCAGCGAAAGGCGTGATGTTCATCACCCTCGAGGATGAGAGCGGGATCGCGAACCTCGTGGTCTGGCCGAAGGTATTCGAGCGCTTCCGCCGAACAATCCTGTCGGCCGGGATGATCGCGGTGCGCGGGCGTATCCAGCGTGAGGGGGAGGTTGTGCACTTGGTAGCACAGAGGCTCACGGACCTATCTGCCGACCTAGCCGGCGTCGGCAAACGAGATCAGCCTTTTCCGCTGCCTCATGGAAGGGGTGACGAGTTTTACCATGGCTCGCCAACCCGAGACCCGCGCGATCTCCCGCCGAAGGGTATGCGGACGCGCGACATCTACATCCCGGACCTGCACATCGACACGATCAAGGTGAAAACGCGCGATTTTCGGTGAGCGGCGCGGGCCGGTTTGCTCCTGACTTGCATCGACTGCGGACAGAGCTGATCTCTCGTCCATGCTCTATCAGCGCGTTCAGGTCACCGACCTTGAGACGGCAGGTGACGGACTCCACTACGTCTGTGAGATCGGTTGTCAAGACATCTCGTGAGGAGCCGATGGACGCTGGGAGGTCTCGGCGGAGCGCGGCGCGCTTTTCGTCAATCCCGGACGGGCTATCTCCGCCGATACAATGGCTGTGCACCACATTCGGGATGAGGACGTTGCCCGTGCTCCGTCCGGGAAGAACATCGCACCCTCCGTCCTGAAGCCAGAGGGCGAAATATTAGCCTTTGGCAGCCCACCGCGCGGCGTTCGAGCAGCGATAATGCCGACCAAGGCTGAGCGCAGGTGCTTGATGGATCTGCACATGGAAGTGCGCATTCCGCCTATGGGCGGATCTGCCCAGGTTCTCGAACCAAATGCTTCGATATCAGCGCAAGCCTGAGGGGCTTGTTCGTGAGATTGGGCTGCCGACTCACCCAGCAATGCCGGATGCCTATGTAACGGTACACCACCTTCGAGACATGCTGAATGAGGCTTCGCTCGATCAGCTGATTGCCTGGAGTGCGGAGCCAGGTTTGTTGCCCCGCGTACCGAATGGTCCTGATCGCGGTTAGAGCTGGGATCAGCTGAGTGAGGCAGCACTGACCGAGCTTGCAGCGAGTCGTGATGCCGATCTTCTGTTCAGTGCACAACCGAGCTGATGAGCAGGCGAGCTAAACCTTCGATGGAATTTGAGCCTGCCCAAAAGACCCTGCTTTAGCTGTGCTGGGAGTCCGAAGAGAACGATCACAAGGTCATCCACTTTCAAACATCCCCATGCAGAGGCGATGGAATGGCCGAAAGTGGCGCTGAGTTCGCCATTACTCGTGCGATGTGGCTATTGGAGCCTCGACGCGGAAATGAGCTTAAGGAGGTGCCAAGGCACCTCATCGGGCGATATGAACTATGTAGATCACGGATCCGCACAATATGATGTGATTGCACCATATCGTACGGCGAATTGGCGCAAATGTTTCCCGCCGCTCTCTATTCTCCATAGCAGAAGCAACAGCCCTTCTATTGAACAGAGGGGCGCGGGGAATAATACATGCCGGTTCGCGACGTAGTAATGTTCGGCGACGAAAGGTTGCGCCACAATGCGATTCCCGTCGACGTCAGAACTTCTGAATGGAAAAGCGATGCCGACGACTTGGTTGATACGCTCGTCAGCCTGAAAAAGCGCCTGGGCTTTGGCAATGCACTGGCTGCGCCACAGATCGGCTCTCCCTATCGAATGATTGCATTCGACGGTTCAATGGGCCGGTTTCTCGCGATCAATCCACGCATCACCTGGTCATCACAGGAGATGTTCCCGCTATGGGACGATTGCTTCAGCCTGCCTTCGGTCTGTGCTGCCGTGATGCGTCACAAAGAGATTTCGTTCGAGTGCCTCGATGTTTCCGGGCAGCTCGTCTCGTTTGCGAGGCTGGATGGCGCACAGGCCGAGTTGGTCCAGCACGAAGTCGATCACCTCGACGGCATCCTGATGGTCGATCGCCTCGTAAAGCCAGGCGCCATTATCGCGCGTGAAATGCTGGACCGCGCGATCCATCCCGCGCTGGTCAAGTCCGGTGACGACGATCGGCTGCCGAGATGATCGAGAAATCACAGGAGATTCTCGCCCGGCTTATCGGCTTCAAGACGGTTTCGTCAGAGTCGAACCTGCCACTGATCGCCTTCTGCCAGGATCTGCTGAAGGCGCATGGTATAGACAGCGCGATCTATCCCTCGGTGGGCGGCGACAAAGCCAGCCTCCACGCCAGGATCGGTCCTGATGTCGCTGGCGGTGTCGTGCTGTCCGGGCATACCGATGTGGTGACGGCCGACGGGCAGCACTGGGCGTCGGACCCGTGGACGCTCACCGAAAGGGAGATGAAGCTTTTCGGGCGAGGGACGTCGGACATGCTCGGCTTCGTGGCCGTGGTCCTTGCAGCAGTTCCGATGTTCCGAGATGCCGGGCTCCGTCGCCCCGTGCACATCGCCTTGTCCTATGACGAGGAGGTCGGCTGCATAGGCGGGCGCATCCTGGCTGAGACCTTGAGCAAATCGCTCCCGCCGCCGACGGCCGTCATCGTCGGCGAGCCGACGGGCAACGAACTGGTCGAAGGGCACAAAGCCTACATGGAGCTTGCCGGCCGGGTGACGGGCCATGCCGTTCATTCGTCGAGGCCCGACCTCGGAGCGAGCGCGCTCACGGCGGCAGCCGGAATCGTCTGCTGGCTCGACGAGGCCCAGCGCGCCAATTCTCTCGATCCGAAATCGCAGGACGAGCGCTTCGAGCCGCCATACACCACCCTGCACTGCGGCGTCTTGCATGCTGGCACCTCGCCCACGGCTGTAGCCGATGCGGCCGCGTTCTCCGTCGATGTCCGGACGATTCCCTCCGAGGGTCCTGGCGCCTATCTCCAGCGGTTGCGGGCGTTTGCCCGGGAGCTGGAGCAAAGCCCTGTGACTGCCGGCGCCCCGTGCTGCAGCATCGATATCGAGATCGTCACGGATATTCCGGGCCTGCTGCCTGAAGTGGGTGGCTCGGCGCAGACCTTCATGCGGTCCATCGGACTTGCTCCC
>JAEWKP010000182.1 GCA_023393655.1 Pseudomonadota bacterium
GCGGCGTCAGGGTGAACAGGCCCATCGTGACGAAGCCCATATGGGCGACCGACGAATAGGCGATCAGCTTCTTCATGTCCTCCTGCATCAGCGCCACCAGCGAGGTGTAGACGATGGCGACGACCGAAAGCGCGAAGACCAGCGGCGCGAACAGCGCCGAGGCTTCCGGGAACATCGGGATCGAGAAGCGGATGAAGCCGTAGCCGCCCATCTTCAGCAGGATCGCGGCCAGCACGACGGAGCCCGCCGTCGGCGCCTCGACGTGGGCGTCGGGCAGCCAGGTATGGACCGGCCACATCGGCATCTTCACCGCGAAGGAGGCGAAGAAGGCGAGCCACAGCCAGGGCTGCATCTGCGATGGGAACTTATGCGCCAAGAGCGTCGGGATGTCGGTGGTGCCGGCGTTCCAATACATCGCCATCACGGCGAGCAGCATCAGCACCGAGCCGAGCAGCTTGTAGAGGAAGAACTTGTAGGAGGCGTAGACGCGCCGCTTGCCGCCCCAAATGCCGATGATCAGGAACATCGGGATCAGGCCTGCCTCGAAGAACAGGTAGAACAGCACGAGGTCGAGCGCCGCGAAGACGCCGATCATCAGCGCTTCCAGCACCAGGAACGCGATCATGTATTCGCGCACCCGCTTCTCGACCGAGGTCCAGGAGGCGCCGATGCAGAACGGCATCAGGAAGGCCGTCAGCACGATGAAGGGGAATGAGAAACCGTCGACGCCGAGCTTGAACTTGATCGCGTCCGAAACCCAGCCATGGGTCTCGACCAGTTGGAAGCCCGGGTTGGCCGTGTCGAAGCGGCTCCAGGCGACGCAGGCGAGCGCGAAGGTCGCGATGGTCGTGAACAGGGCGATCCAGCGCGCATTGGAATCGACCGCCTTCTGATCGCCGCGCAGAACGAGGATCAGGAGGGCGCCGGCCAGCGGGACGACGAGAAGACCGGTGAGGATACCGAAACCGAACATCATCTCACCCGCGAGCCACGAGATACCAGGTCACGAGCCCAGCGACACCGATGAGCATGGCGAAGGCATAGTGATAGAGATAGCCGGTCTGAAGCCGGACCACCCGATTGGTGACGTCGACCACGCGGGCCGAGACGCCGTCCGGGCCGAAGCCGTCGATGACGAAGCCGTCGCCCTTCTTCCAGAGGAAGCGGCCGAGCCATTTCGCGGGCCGGACGAACAGGAAGTCGTAGAGCTCGTCGAAATACCACTTGTTGAGCAGGAACCGGTAGAGCGCCGGGTTGGCGGCCGCCAGCTTGGCGGGGATCTCCGGCCAGCGGACATACATCAGGTAGGCCAGCACGAAGCCGATCACCATCGCCACGAAGGGCGACCAGACGACCCATTTCGGCACTTCATGCATGGCGTGCAGGATGTGGTTGTCCTTGCCCATGAACAGCGCCGACTTCCAGAAGTGCTCGAAGTCGTGGCCGATGAAGGCTTCCTTGAAGACGTAGCCGGCAGCGACCGCGCCGACCGAGAGCACGGCAAGCGGGATCAGCATCACCCACGGGCTCTCATGCGGCGTGTGGTCGTGACCATGGCCATGGCCGTGATCGTCATGACCATGCGCGTGATCGTCGTGGCCGTGCGCGGCATGCGCGTGGTCGTCATGACCGTGACCATGCGAGTCATGCCCATGGCCCCCGCGCGGCGCGCCCTCGAAGGTCATGAAATAGAGCCGCCACGAGTAGAACGAGGTCATGCAGGCAGCGATGACCAGCAGCGGGAAGGCATAGCTCGTCGCGGCTGCGCCATGAGCGGCATAGGCGCTCTCGATGATCGCATCCTTCGAGAAGTAGCCGGCGAAGAACGGGAAGCCGGTCAGCGCCAGCGTGCCGATCGTCATGGCGGCAGCCGACATCGGGATGTACTTCCGCAGGCCGCCCATGTGGCGCATGTCCTGCTCGTGATGCATCGCGTGGATCACCGAGCCGGCGCCCAAGAAGAGCCGCGCCTTGAAGAAGGCGTGGGTGAAGAGGTGGAAGATGCCGGCGCCATAGTTGCCGACGCCGAGCGCGACGAACATGTAGCCGAGCTGCGAGCAGGTCGAATAGGCGATGACGCGCTTGATGTCGTTCTGCACCAGGCCGACCGTCGCCGCGATGAAGGCGGTGGTGGCGCCGATGACCACGACGACGGTAAGCGCGACGGGTGCGTATTCGAACACCGGCGACAGGCGCGCCAGCATGAAGACGCCGGCGGTGACCATGGTCGCGGCATGGATGAGCGCGGAGACCGGGGTCGGGCCTTCCATCGCGTCCGGCAGCCAGGTGTGCAGCAGGAACTGAGCCGACTTGCCCATGGCGCCCATGAAGAGCAGCAGGCAGGTCAGCGTCATCGCGTTCCAGTCATAGCCGAGGAAGCGGAAGCTCTGGCTCGCCAGCTCGCCGGCACGCGGGAAGATCGCGTCGAAGCCGACCGAGCCGAACAGCACGAAGACCAGGAAGATGCCGAGCGAGAAGCCGAAATCGCCGACGCGGTTGACGATGAAGGCCTTCATCGCGGCCGCATTGGCCGAAGGCTTCTGGTACCAGAAGCCGATCAGCAGATAGGAGGCGAGACCGACGCCTTCCCAGCCGAAGAACATCTGGACGAGGTTGTCCGATGTCACCAGCATCAGCATCGCGAAGGTGAAGAGCGAGAGATAGGCGAAGAAGCGCGGACGGTGCGGATCCTCGTGCATGTAGCCGATCGAATAGAGATGCACGAGGCTGGAGACCGTGTTGACCACGACCAGCATCACCGCGGTCAGCGTATCGACGCGGAAGGCCCAGTCGACCTGGAGCTGGCCCGACGAGATCCAGCTCGCGACCTGCACGCGGGTCGTGCCCGAGCCGAAGCCGACCTGGACGAAGGCGACCCAGGACAGGAGCGCGGAGACGATCAGCAGCGAGGTCGTGACGATCTCGGAGCCGCGCGCGCCGATCAGCCGGCCGAACAGGCCGGCGATCAGGAAGCCGATGAGGGGGAGGAAGACGATCGCGTGATACATGGCAGTGAGGTCCAGGCGCTGGGGCGCGCTCAGCCTTTCATCATGTTGATGTCTTCCACCGCGATCGTGCCGCGGTTGCGGAAGTAGACGACGAGAATGGCGAGGCCGATCGCGGCCTCAGCCGCCGCCACCGTGAGCACGAGCAGCGCGAAGACCTGGCCGACGATGTCGTTCAGGAAGCTCGAGAAGGCGACGAAGTTGATGTTGACCGAGAGCAGGATGAGCTCGACCGACATCAGGATGACGATGACGTTCTTGCGGTTGATGAAGATGC
>JAEWKP010000219.1 GCA_023393655.1 Pseudomonadota bacterium
CCTCCGTCCGGGCGCGCGTCACGCCCTTGGAGACGATGCTGTTGGATCTGAGGTCGGCCAGCGTCAGGCAGATCCGGTAGGCGTCGCGCGGGCCGTCCGCCACGCCCTGGTTGTTCACGGCGGTGAAGGTGCCGACCAGCACCACCGGCTTGCCCGCGAGCGCCTCGCTGTCGAAGGGCAGGACGGTGAAGCGTGGATAGTTCGTGCGGACGAGCTCCATCAGCGTCGCCTGCATCGAGCGCGTCGCGGTCGATTGCGCGCCCGAGGCCGCATCGATCAGTGGATCGATGACCAATTCGACCTTGTCGCCGGATACCGCCGCCTTGGTGAAAAGATCATCGGCCGCCTTGCGCAACGCCTCGGCGAAGGGCGTGGGGGTCGGTGGCGGCGGCGCAGTCTGGGCGTGGGCCGCGCCGGCTCCGGCCAGCAGGGCCAGGCCGACCATGGCGATCTTGAAGCGGACCAGGCCCGTCATGCCTCACCTCTCCGACTTCGGCCGGGCTTTCCGCCGCGGCCACCCTGTATCAGCGGCACTGCCGCAATTGTTCGCGCCCGGCGGGAGTGAGATCGCCGAGCTGCGCGCGCATCAACAGCTCGGCGCATTCACCGGAGGTTCGTCCGCGCGGTGCGGCTTCCGGCGGGCGCAGTGCGGCACCGGGCAGGGCGACGGGCTGCGTCGACCGGTTCGGCGACGGCGAGCCGGATACACCGAGCCGCGCGGCCATGGCCTGCTCGACAGCCAGGCGCTCTTCCGCGAGGCGCTGTTTCTCCGTCTCGATCGCGGCGAGCTCGGATTCCCGGCGGGCGAGCTCGTCGGCGAGGCGCGCGCGCTCCACCTTGTCCTGGGCACGCGGCGGGGGCGGGGCGGGAGCGACCGCGACAGGCGCGGAGCCCGGAGCCGGCACGGGCGGCGGGACGCCGACCGCGTCGCCGATATCCTTGCGGGCGAGATCGTCGGCGGCCTGCCGCCGCCCCTGTTCCGCCCGTTCGAGACGCTGGAGCAGGGCGCGCTCGCGCGCGGCGAATTCGCGTATGAGCTTGTCACGATCGCTCGAGACCGAGGAGCGGCGCTCGAGCAGGTCGAGCCGCGTGCGGGCGTCGATGACGAAGAAGCTCTGGGGATAGCGCTGGATGAAGGCCTGCAGCGCGGTGGTGTCGTCGCTGGCGCGGATGCGACGCCAGACATCGGCATCGGTCTCCTCGCGGTTGAGGTAGAAATCGCCGAGCAGGGAGAGCGAAAGTTCCGGCGTCTGCTTGCCGGCGGTCGTGTCGTAGACGCTCTTCTGCACGCGGCGGAACAGCGCCGCCACTTCCAGGCCGGGCTGGTCGATCTCGCGCACCAAGGCCGCGGTGAAGGGGCTGTTGCGGCCGGCGCCGTCGGCGGCGACATCGTTCGCCTGCGTGGCGTAGGCGATGACCATGCCCTGTGCGCGCTGGACCGGGGCGAGGCCGGAGGCGACCGAGAAGCCGCGCGTCGCCTGCCGCTTGGCGAGCAATCCGACGAACGGTTTGTTGCGGCAGGCGTCGAGCACCATGATCTTGACGCCCCTGGCATAGTTCAGGGCGGTGACGACGTCGTTGAGCCGGGTCGTCTCGTACTGGACGCCGACCTCGTCCTCGACCTTCGCCTCTATGGGTACGAGATAGTTCTCGCCGTTGAACTGGAAACCGTGGCCGGCGAAGTAGAACATCGCGGCGTCGGCATCCTGCGCCAGCCGGGCGAAGCGCGTCAGCGCCGCATCCATGCCGCGTTTGTCGAGATCGATGCCGTCGACCACCTCGAAGCCGACCTTGCGCAGAGCCGTGACCATGTCGCGCGCGTCGTTGACGGTATTCGGCAGTGCGGGGGCGTTGCGATAGCTGGAATTGCCGATGACGAGCGCGACGCGGCGTTCGGGCGGCGTCTCGGCCAGCGCAAGGCCGGACCAGAGCATGAGGATCAGGCCGCAGAGTCTGACGACGAGGGTCATGGGGCGCATCCTGGAGGCTGCGGGCAGCCTCTACGTCATGCTAATGCATGATCCCGGCTATCTCCAGAACAAAGCATAGTCCTCATCGAGCCGAGATGGTGTTTTGCTTGAAGGCTGCAATCGTCGCTGGTAGCCTTCCGCCTATCTTCTCGCGAAAGGAAGACGCTGATGCTTCGTCTCGCGCCGGCGCTTCTGCTGTTGGGGTTGGCCTTGGCGCTCCCATTCGCCGGGGTATCGGCGCAGGATCGCGCCCGGCAGCGCAGCCCGGCCCCCGCAGCCGCCCGACTCTCCTTCGTCGGCCTCGCCGACAAGGCGCAGGTTCCCGCCAAGCTCACGGTGCGTTTCGCGATCTCCGGCATGGAGGTCGTCCCCGCCGGCCAAGTCGCGCGCAATGGCGGGCATCATCACCTGCTGATCGACACCGAATTGCCGCCGCTCGACCAGCCGATCCCCAGCGATTTCAACCATATCCATTTCGGCGGCGGCCAGACCGAGGCCGAGATCGCGCTGACGCCGGGCAAGCACACGCTGCAATTGCTCTTCGCCGACCACAATCATGTGCCGCATGATCCGCCAGTGGTGTCGGAGCGCATCACGGTCGAGGTTTCGGCGGCGCCTGAGAAACCGCGCTCGGCCGCCGCGCCCGGCGCCCGCGTCTTCTTCATCGATCTGCAGGACGGCGCGACGATCCCGAGCCGTGCCAAGATACGCTTCGGTGCGGAGGGTATCGCGGTGACGCCAGCGGGAACAACCAGCCAGAATGGCGGCCACCACCATCTGCTCGTCGATACCGAACTGCCGGCGCTCGACCGCGAGATACCCAGCGATTTCAACCATCTGCATTTCGGGCGCGGCCAGACCGAGGTCGAACTGTCGCTGCCGCCCGGCGAGCACACGTTGCAATTGCTGATGGGCGATCACGAGCATGTGCCGCACGATCCGCCCGTGGTCTCGCAGCGCATCCGGGTGCGTGTCGTCGCCGATGGTCAGCCATCCGCCGCCGCAGCGTCTGCGTCGCATGCCCATGGCGCCGGCCACACCCGCACGGCGTCGCCCAATGATGCCGCCGTCTACTTCGTCTATCCGAGGGATGGCGACCGGATCTATCCGACCTCGACGATCCGCTTCGGCCTGCGCAACATGGGGGTGGCGCCGGCCGGTGTGGCCAAGCCGAATACCGGCCATCACCATCTGCTGGTCGATACTGAGCCGCCGGCCTTCGGCGAGCCGATCCCGGCCGATCTCAACCATATCCATCTCGGTGGCGGCCAGACCGAATACAAGCTGACGCTGCCGAACGGACGGCACACGCTGCAGCTCCTGCTCGCGGACGAGAACCATCTGCCCCACGATCCGCCGGTGATCTCGCAGCGTATCACGGTGACCGTGGTACCGGGCGGCCCGAGAGCGAGGAGGCGCCGGTGATCTCGCAAGCCCGCATCGCAGCAGCCGGCCTTTTTGCGCTGATGGCCTGGCAGGGTCGCGTTTCGGACGCCGCGGCGCAGACCGCCACACGCCAGTCGGCGCCTCCCGGCGCCCAGGTCTATTTCCACTACCCGATCGATGGCTTGAGCGTTCCCGAGCGCTTCACCGTGCGGATCGGCCTGCGCGGCATGGGCGTCGCTCCGGCCGGCGTCAATCATGCGCGGACGGGGCATCATCACCTGCTGATCGATACCGATCCCGGCCCGCCGGATCAGCCGATCCCGTCCGACTACAACAACATCCATCTCGGCAACGGGCAGACCGAAGTTGTGGTGACGTTGCCCAAGGGCCGGCACACGCTGCAATTGCTGCTCGGCGACCACAATCATACGCCGCATAATCCGCCCGTGATGTCGCCGAAGATCACGGTCAATGTCCGCTAGCTGAAGGATATCCTCTGCCGATGGCTTGGTTGCGCGTTCTGGCCACTGCGATTGTGCTGCAGGGATTGTCGGTTCTGCCCGGCTTTGCCCAGCAGCCGGGCGAGCCTGCGCGCGTCGCGCTCGTCATTGCCAACGAAGCCTATCCGGAGGCACCGATCGCCGGCTCCGCCCAGCAAGGCCGCGCCGTCGCAGAGACCTTGAGCGCTGGCGGCTTCGATGTCGTCGCGGTCGAGAATGCCGACCGCAACGCCTTGCGGCAGGCGATCGCTGATTTTGCGGGCAAGCTCCGACGCGGCGCGCAGGTCGTGGTGTTCTACAGCGGCCATGCGATCCAGCAGCGCAACCGAAATTTCCTGGTCTCGACGCAGAACGGAACTGAGGGGGCGGTCGATCTCGATGAGATCATCGATCCGCTGATCGTCGCCCGGCCGGCGAGCGCCCTGATCTTCCTCGATGCCGGCCGCGACAATCCCTGGCAGGGCAAGGCGAAGGGGCTGCTCCCGCTCGAGCCGATGGAAGGCATCGCCGTGTTATTTCCGACGGCGCCGGGCAAGACGCTGCCAACTGGCCCCGACCGCGCCGGCGAGGCCTGGCTGAAGGCGATCCGGACACCGGGGCTGGAGATGGTGCAGGCGCTGAAGCAGGTGCGGGACGCCGTTTCGCGCGAAACCCGGCGTCGTCAGCAGATCTGGCTCTCGGCAGAGCCACCCAGAGGTCTCATCGTCACGCCTGTCGCCCGGCCGGTTGCGGTGGTGCAAGGCAGCCGCGCCGTCATTCCCCCGCCCCAGACACCGGGCGCGACTCAGGATGCCGCCTATGACCTCGCCTTCTGGGAATCGATCCGCAACAGCCGCAACGCTGCGGAGTACCGCGCCTATCTCGATGCCTATCCGAGCGGGCGTTTCGCTTCGCTCGCCCGCACGCGCGAGCAGGAATATCGCGCCGGTTCGGCCGCACCTGCTGCCGTTGCTGCAGTGGCGACGCCGCCAGCCGCTTCCCAGACGGTCGCCGGCGCACCGCAGCGCGATTGCGCGGGCTGTCCCGAACTGGTCGCGATCCCCGCAGGCAGTTTCCAGATGGGCTCGAACGATCTGTACGAATTCGAGAAGCCGGTGCATCCGGTGACTATCCGCGGCTTCCTGCTCGGGGTGCGGGAGGTGACATTCGAGGAATGGGATCTCTGCATCGACCAGGGCGGCTGCAATTATCGGCCTGACGATCGCGGGCTCGGCCGTGGCAAGCGGCCGGTGACCGATATCCACTGGAACGATGCCAATGCCTATCTCGCCTGGCTCTCGGCCCGCACCGGCAAGCGCTACCGCCTGCCGACCGAGAGCGAATGGGAATATGCCGCCCGCGCCGGCACGGTGACGACCTATCCCTGGGGGCAGACCCTGGTGAAGGAGCGCGCCAACTGCCTTGGCTGCAATGACCAGAAGCGCGGCAGCGCTGTTCCGGCCGGCCAGTTCCCGGCCAATGCCTTCAGGCTCTATGACATGGCCGGCAATGCCGCCGAATGGGTTGCTGATTGCTGGAGCGAGAACTATCGCAGCGCGCCGCGCGATGGCAGCGCCTATACCGTTGGCGGCTGCCGCGAGCGGGTGCTGCGCGGCGGCTCGTTCAACAATGATCCGCGCTATCTGCGCTCGGCGGCGCGCTTCAAATATGAGGCCGATGTGCGCTTCTACACCAACGGGTTCCGCGTCGCGCGCGACCGCTAGCGAGACCGGCCCCGCCTGAAATCGCAGAGGCGGCATGCGTGCCGCCCGCCTTGAAGCTCGCCCCTTCCCGCCGGCAATAAGGACCGGGAATCAATCAGGAAGGGAGGCCCGCATGGCCAAGGAATTCACCGGCAAACGCGTGATCGTCATGGGCGGCAGCCGCGGCATCGGCCGCTCGATCGCGCTCGGCTTCGCCGCGGGCGGGGCAGCCGTCTCGATCTGCGCGCGCAGCGCCGGCCCGCTGGAGGCGACGCGCCGGGAGATCGAAGCGTTGGGCGTCTCCGCCCATGCGGCGACCGTCGACCTCGCCGATGCCGGCCAGATCGAGGCCTATGTGCCGCAAGCCGTGAAGGCGCTGGGTGGGCTCGATATCCTCGTGAACAATGCCTCGGGCTTCGGCCAGAGCGATGACGAGGAGGGCTGGGCCGCCTCGCTCAGCGTCGACATGATGGCCGTGGTGCGCGGCAGCCATGCGGCGATCCCGCATCTCCAGCCGGGCTCGTCGATCGTGAACATCTCATCGATCTCGGCCCTGCGGGCCTCGGCGCGCTCGGCGCCCTATGGTGCGATCAAGGCGGCGGTGATGCATTACACCGGCAGCCAGGCCAAGATGCTGGCGCGCAAGGGCATCCGCGTGAATTGCGTCGCGCCGGGCTCGATCGAATTCCCTGGCGGCTCCTGGGAAAACCGCAAGACCTCCAATCCCGAGCTCTACAATGCGACGCTGGCGAATATTCCTTTCGGGCGGATGGGCAGGCCTGAGGAGATCGCGGAGGTGGTGCTCTTCCTCGCTTCGGCCAAGGCGAGCTGGGTCACCGGCCAGAGCATCGTCGTCGATGGCGGGCAGCTCGTCGGGCCCTGAGTCAGGTCAGAGCTGCAAGCCGCCATCCACTGCGATCTCGGCGCCGTTGATATAACTGCCCTCGGGCGAGCAGAGCAGCAGCGCGATACCCGCGCAATCCTCAGGCCTGCCGATGCGGCCGAGGGGAATGCGGGCGAGCACCTGCTGCTCCCGGCCGGGCTGGGCCAGCACGGCGCGGTTGCGGTCGGTCAGGATCGCGCCGGGCTTGACGATGTTGAAGGTGACATCCGGCGCCTGCGTCGTGCGGGCGAGGTTCAGGATCATGCTGGTCTGCGCGGCCTTGGTGGCTGCGTAATAGACATGGGTCGGATTGGGGCGCGCTTCCTGCACGCTGCCGATCGCGATCACCCGGCCGAAGCCGCGCGCCAGCATCCCCGGCAGGAAAGCTTGCAGCAGCCGCACCGTGGCGTGGAGGTTGATCTGCGTTTGCGCGGCCATCGCCGCTTCCGAGACGGCGTCCCAGGTCTCCAGCATCTCGACCGAGGCGCTGAGCACGAGGATATCGGGCTCGTTTCCCTTTGCCTTCAGCTCTGCCGCCATCGCCGTGGGGGCGGCCGGCTCGGCGAGATCGGCGATCAGGGCGGACGCCCCGAGGCCTTGTGCTCGCAGATCGGCTACCGCCGCATGGGCCGCACCGGTGTCCCGGTCATGGATGATCGCATGCGCGCCGGCCCCGGCCAGGCGCGTCGCGATCGCAAGCCCGATGCCGCGCGCCGCGCCGGTGACGAGGGCGATCCGGCCCGAAAGCGGACCCGTCATCAGCCGAGCAGCGGTTTCACGCGCGCGGTGGCATCGTCCATCGCCTGCTGGGCCGGCTTGCGGCCGAGCACGGCGGCCTGCGTTTCCTCGATGAAGATGTCGTGGGCGCGGGCCTGTTCGTCGAAGGCGGGCAGGTGGATGCGCGAAGCCTTGAGCGCTGCGGCCTCGTCGGCGGCATAGGGCATCGCGGCTTTCAGCTTCTCGTCGGCATAGGTCGAGATGCGCACCGGGCCGTTGCCGTTCAAAGCCATGGCGGTGGTGCCGGCCTTCGAAGAGAGGGTGCGGATGAATTCCCAGCTCAGCGGCTTCTGCCTGGCGTTCTTCGGGATCATCAGCGCCCAGAACTCGGTGGTCGGGGCAAAGGCGACCTTGCCGACGAGATCGGCGGCCATGGGCGGCAGCAGCGACTTGAACTTGCCGCCATATTTGCCCTTGGACGGGTCATTGTAAGTCACGAGCCGGGCGAAGGGATTGATCGTCATTGCGGCCCGGCCCTGCTGCATCCAGGTGGTGATCTCCTCGTTGTTCACCGTCGCGAAATTCCGCGGCAGCACGCCGGCCTTGTAGAAATCGGCGAGCAGGGCGAGCGTCTTCACCATGGGCGGCTCGGCCGCGACGATCTTGCCGTCGGTCGTCATGTAGTCGCCGCCGAGGCAGCGGGCGAGCGTCAGGAAGTTCGAGGCGAAAACGGCGGTGAAGGCGAGGCCGTAGACCTGCGTGCCGTCCTCGCGCTTGAAGGTGAGCTTGCGGGCGAGCTCCGCCAGCTCCTCGAAGGTCGTCGGCAATTTGGTGACGCCGCGCTCCTCCAGCAGGGCCTCGTTGTAGATGAGCGCGTTGGTCGCGTGGCGGACCGGGATGCCGTGCAGGGCATCGCCGACCTTGAGCGGGCCGAGCAGGCCCGGCGCGAAATCGTCGAAGGCCTCGATCGGTGCCTGCTTCATCAGCGCGTCGAGCGGCTCGAAGAGCTGGAGATTGCGCGGCACGGCGCGGCCATTGACGAGATAGGCGACATCGATCGAGGTCTCCGAGAGCGAGGCCTCGCGCAGCAGCCGCTCGTGCACGGCGTTGACATCGCCGAAGGTCACCCAGTTCACGTTGGCGTCACTCGCCTTGCGGAAGGCTTCGGTGGCGTCGCCGCCGGGACCGGTCGTGGCCGCATTCTGGTGGACACGGTGGCCGAGCGCGGTCAGCGTCTTCGCCTGGGCGAAGGCGGCGCGCGGGAGAAGCGCCGAGGCGGTAGCGGCGCCGGCCAGCGCACCGAACCGGCGGCGGGAGATGCGTGATGTCATCGATTGTCCTCCGGTACTCGTTTTTCCGCTGTTTCCCCCAAGCCCTCAGGCCGGCAGCAGCGGCTGCACGCGCTTGACCAGCGAGGCCATCGCCTCTTCCGGCGTCTTCATGCCGAGCACGGCGGCTTCGGCTTCTTCCTTGAACAGGTCGCCGGCGCGGGCGGCCTGGTCGAAGGCCGGCATCGGAACGCGCGCGACCTTGAGCACCTTCAATTCCTCGGCGGCGTAAGGCACGGACCCGGCGAAACCCTGATCGGCATAGGTCGAGGCGCGGACCGGGCCGTTGCCGTTGAGCGCGGCCTTCAGCGTCGCCTCCTTGGACGTCATCGCCTTGATGAAGCTCCAGGCCAGATCCTTGCGCCTGGCGTTCTTGGGGATGACCATGCCCCAGAACTCGACCTTGGCCGGGGCTGCCGCGTATTTGCCGGCGAGCGTCTTCGAGGCGGGGACCGCGATCGTCTTGATCTTGCCGGGGAATTTCGACTTCTGCGGGTCGTTGTAGATGCGGTTTCGGCCCATGCTCTGCAGGCTCATCGCGGCGCGGCCCTGCTGCATCCAGACATTGACGTCCTCGGGCGAGAGCGTCGCGAAATTGCGCGGGAAAGCGTTGGCCTGGAAAAGCTCGCGCAAGGTGCGGATCGCGTTCAGCATCGGTGGCTGGTCGGCGACGCATTTGAAGTCGGGCGTGATGAAGTCGCCGTCCCAGGCGCGGGCGAGGTCGATCACGTTGGGGTAGGTCGCACCCGGCGTGCACAACCCGACGACCTGCGTGCCATCGGCGCGGCGATAGCTGCAGGCCTTGGCGATCTCGATCATCTCCTCGATCGTCGCGGGCGGCTTGGAGAAGCCCTTCTCGGCCAGGATCTCCTCATTGTAGTGCAGGCCGGAGGAGGCGTGGCGGAACGGGATCGCGAGCTGCTTGCCACCGACCTTCATGCCCTCGATCAGGCCGGGGAAGATATCGGCGATGTCCTCGACCGGGTCCTTCTTCAGGTAGTCGTCGAGCGGCTCGAACAGGGTCGCGGCGCGCGGCACGACCTGGGTGTTGACGACGAAGCCGACATCGACGGAGGTTTCGCCCAGGCTCGCCTCGCGGAACAGGCGCTCCTGCAGCGGCCCGGTGTCGAAGGTCGTCCACTGAACGGTGACGCCGTTCTTCTGCGCCCAGTCCTTCGTGATGTCGCCGCCCTGCGCGCCGGTCGCGACCGTCTGCATGACGCGATGGGTGAAGACGTTGAAAGGCCCGCCCTGCGCCTGCGCCGTGTGGCCCAGCCCGGCGAAGCTCAGTCCGAGGATACCGGCGCCGAACTGCCTACGGTCGAGTGTCGCCCCTTGACTCATGATGCTCCTCCCTGTGGCTCGCGAGCTCCGCGATGGCGGCTTCTGCCGCTTCGAAATGCTTGTTCATGGCGGCGGCAGCCGCGGCGGCATCGCCCGCGCGGACGGCGTCCACGACACGGACATGACGCTTGAACGTGCGCTGCCAGTCCTCGGGGCCGCGCGCCTCGCGCGAGTTGAAAATCTCCATGACCTCGCGGATGACGGGGCGCAGGCCGCGGATCTGGAAATCGAGCAGGCGGTTGCCTGACGATGCCGCAACGGCCTCGTGGAAATCGAGGTCGGCCTCGATCCAGAGCGGCACATGGCCCAGCGCATCCTCCATCCGGGCGAGGATGAGATCGAGCTTTTCGATATCCTCGACTGTCCGCCGTTCGGCGCTGTGGGCCGCGATCGGCGGTTCCAGGATGCGGCGCAATTCGACGGCTTCGGTCAGGCCGTTGGCCCGGCCGCGCACGGCGAAACGATAGAACCGGTCGAGCGGAGCGGCATCGAGCGCCTGCACCCGCGTCGGCTTGCCCTGCTGGATATGGACGACGCCCATCGCCGCGAGCTGGCGGATGGCCTCGCGCGCGATCGGCTTGCTGACGCCGAAGGACGTGGCGATGCGCGCTTCAGAGGGCAGGGAATCGCCCGGCTTCAGGCGGCCCTCATGGATCGCCTGGGTGATGCGCTGGATCACGGCATCGCCGAGGCGCATCGGCACGACGTCACCGCCCGCGAACGGGTCGTCGGCATCCAGTGCGGAACGGGCGAGATCGCTCATAAATGTCCTCCGGTCGCGATCATTGACAGATGCCGCGTTCCTTGGCAACTGTTCAACCTATCAGATAAGTAGATGTCGCTCAGCGACACGCTTCGGGAGGGCCATGCCGCATGTCGGTGAGCCGCATCGTCAAGATCGACGTCCATCCGCTGCGGGCGACGCTGCCCAAGGTTCAGCGGACCTCGCAGGGCGATTATCCGGCGATCGAGATCGTCGTCGTCGAGGTCGAGGCCGAGGACGGCACGATCGGCTTCGGCGAGGGATTGTGCCGGCGCGGCGCAGCCGGCTATGCGCGCTTCATCGAGGAGGCGCTGGTGCCCCGCCTGATCGGACGCGATGCCGCCGACCGGCGCGCGCTCTGGAAGGCGATGCGCGCCGCACTCTCCGGGCGGCCGGGCGGGCAGGTCGTCGAGGCGATCGCTGCGGTCGACATCGCGCTCTGGGATATCGCCGGCAAGCAGGCGGGGCAGCCGGTGCACAAGCTGCTCGGCGGCATGGGACGCACGGAGGTCGCAGCCTATGCCTCCTCGATCAACTGGCTCGACGATGCAACCGTCGAAGCCGAGGTGGCGGCGGCGCTGAAGGCCGGCTTCCGTGAGATCAAGGTCAAGCTCGGCCATCCGCTGCGCGATGCCGTCGCCCGCGCGAAGCTGATCCGCCGGCTCGCCGGTGACGAGATCGCGCTCTATGTCGATGCGAACTGGGCCTATGACGTCGACGACGCCATGACCGTTGGCCGGGCGCTGGCCGATCTCGGCTACGGCTTCTTCGAGGAGCCGATCGCGCCGCATGACCGTGAAGGCTATCGCCGCCTGGCGCAGCACCTGCCGATCCGGCTTGCGGCGGGCGAGAGTGATTTCGTCGCGGGCGAGGCGCTGGCCCTCTTGCAGGATCGCTCGCTCGGGCTCCTCCAACCGGACGTCACCCGTTCCGGCGGCATCACCGAAACCTGGCGCATCGCCGAGCTCGCCGCGACCTTCAATACCGCCTATGCGCCGCATGTCGGCTGGTCGGGCGCGATCTGCGTTGCCGCCAGCCTGCAGCTCGCGGCGGCGGCGGAGAGCTTCCGCACCTTCGAATGCATGGTCTACGAGAACCCGCTGCGCGACGCCTTTACGCGCCCGCTCGTCGGCGAGGGCTCGCAGCTCGTCGACGGCAAGCTCGCGATCCCGCAAGGGCCGGGGCTCGGCGTCGAGATCGACCGTGAGGCGCTGAAGCGCTTCAGGATCGCGTGATGGCCGCGCGCACGCCCCTCTCCGCTGTCGCGCTGGTCACGCCCGTCCAGATGATGATCGGCGGCATCATCTTCCTGCCGGCGCTCTATGTCTTCTGGCTGAGCCTCAACCAGTCTTCCTTCGGACAGGCGGCGACGTTCGTCGGCCTTGCCAATTACGCCAAGGTGCTGAGCGACCCCTATTTCTGGAAGGCGCTGCTCAATACTGTCATCGTCGTCGCTGTCGTCGTGCATGTCGAACTGCTGATCGGGCTCGGCATGGCCCTGTTCTTCGCTTCGGGTGTACCGCTGCGTGCGCTGCTGCTCGCGATCGTGCTCGCGCCCTATGCCGTCAGCGAAGTCTCAGCGGTGGTGATGTGGCGCTATCTGTTCGAGCCCGATGTCGGGATGATGAGCCGGCTCTTGATGACGCTGGGCCTGCCGCCGATCGAATGGGCGGTGAACCCCAGCCATGGCCTCGCCATGGTCAGCTTGCTCTCGATCTGGCTGCACCTGCCGTTCTCGTTCATCATCCTCTACGCGGCGCGGCTTTCGATCCCGAGCGATCTCTATGAGGCTGCCTCGATCGACGGGGCCTCGGCCTGGACCTCGTTCCGCCGGATCACGCTGCCGCTGCTGATGCCGGCGCTGCTGATCGCTGCCCTGTTCCGCTACATCTTCGCCTTCCGATTGTTCTCGGAGGTCTGGCTGATGACCGGCGGCGGGCCGGCGCGCTCGACCGAGGTGATGGCGGTCTATCTCTATCTCGAGGCCTTCCGCTACAACGCCTTCGGCTCCGCCGCTGCTACCGGCTGGCTGCTCGTGCTCGCCTCGCTCCTGCTCGCGCTGTTCTATCTGCGCCGGCTCTACAAGGAGATGTTCGCGCGTGCCTAAGCTCTCCCTGTCCAGGCTTCTGCGCCATGTCCTGAAGCTCGTCGGCGTGCTCGCGGTCGTCGCCTGGTCGCTCGTGCCGATCGGCCTGATCGCCATGTCGTCCTTCAAGGCCGATCGCGACATCTTCTCGACCTCCGGCACCTTCTCCTTCGCGCCGACGCTGGCGAACTACCAGGCGCTGTGGAGCCGCTGGGGCGATTTCTTCTTCGGCCTGTGGAACAGCTTCCTCGTCACGGTTGGTGCGACCGTGCTCGCGGTCGGCGTCTCGCTGCTCGCCGGCTTCGCCTATTCGCGCTTCGCCTCGAAGGGCCTGCAGGCCTCGGCCTTCTTCCTGATCTTCATCCGCCTGATCCCGCCGATCGTGATCACGCTGCCGCTCTTCCCGGTGGTGAACTGGCTCGGTCTCAACGACACGCATTTCGTGCTGATCGTGCTCTACGCCACCTTCTTCGTCTCGCTGGGCACGGTGGTGATGCGCACCTTCATAGACCAGATCCCGCGCGAACTGGACGAGGCCGCGATGATGGACGGCGCTTCGCAGTTCCAGATCATCACGCGCGTCATCCTGCCGATGGCGGCACAGGGGATGCTCGCGGTCTCGGTCTTCGTCATCGTCTATGCCTGGAACGAATTCCTCTTCGCCTTCATCTTCACGACGACCAAGGCAAAGACCGCGCCGCTGGTGATCTCCGAGATGATCGGCGCCGTCGAGGGCGTCGAATGGGGCGTGCTCTTCGCGGCTTCCACCGTGCAACTCGTGCCGGTGCTCGCCTTCGTCATCCTCATGCAGAAGCATCTCGTGGCGGGCCTCACCGCCGGCGCGGTGAAAGGGTAATCGCCATGACCCAACTCGACGATCTCAGACGCGCGATCCGCGAGAGCGACCCGCAACTCAGCCGCTTCGACCCGCTGCCGCGCATCATCTGCCTCGACGATTTCGACCGCGGCATGTGCGGCTGGACCCAGCTCGTCGGCAATTACGAGGATACGCTGGACGCGATGCTGCCGGGCTATGCCCAGCACAGCCACGCCAT
>JAEWKP010000238.1 GCA_023393655.1 Pseudomonadota bacterium
GGCCAGAGCATAGTCCTTGCCGCCGACGGAGACCTTGCCGGGGCCGCCGACATTGACGATGCCGAGTTCGCGGCGCTTCAGGAAGGCATCGGTGCCGACCGCCATCGGCGTCGGCAGCACGACCGGCTTGGCCCCGGGCATGGCGCCGCCAACGATGACACGGTCGAGATGGCTGTAGGTCAGCTTGACCTCGCCGGCGACGAACAGCGTCTCGATCAGGAAATGGCGCCGCAGCTCCGCCGTGTCGAAGCCCTTCACGGCTTCCGGATGCGAAACCTGGCGGATGTCGATGGTCATGTCGTCTCCAGTCGTGCGACCGGCGGAGCAGCGCGCCGCGGCCGCTCCGAACCGTCGCCCATGTCGAAATAGGGGCTGTTGAGGGCGGCGACCGCGTCGAGGTCGTCGAAGAGCTTGCCGAGATGCTCGCCCATGGCATGGGCGGCGGCGTCCGCATCGCCGCGGCGGATCGCCTCGACCACCGCGCCATGCTCGCGCAGCACGCGCTCCATGCGGCCCTGCTGCGGCAGGGTAAGCCGGCGGAAGCGGTCCATCTGCAGCTTGACCTGCTGGGTGAAGCGCCAGATGCCGGGATAGCCGGCGAGTTCGGCGATGCCGGCATGGAAGGCATCGTCGGACTGGTGGAAGAGCTCGCGCTCGCCGCGATCGGCGCGCGCCGCCAGCTCGTCCATGATGCGGGCGAGCCCGTCGGCCCGGCCGGCGCCATGCTGGGCCGCGAGCCGCGCGCAGGTCTCTTCCAGCGAGCGGCGGATCACCAGCGCCTCGGGCAAGGCCCGGAACGGGATCAGCGCGGCGAAGGTACCCGATTGCGGGAAGATCGAAACCAGCCCCTCGTCGGCGAGCTTGAGCAGGGCTTCGCGCACCGGCGTGCGGCTGACGGCATGAGCCTCGGCGATGTCCTTCTCGACGATCGGGGTGCCGGGCGGGATGGCGAGCGAAACGATCTCGGCCCGCAGCGCATCACGGATCACCGCCGCAGCCGTACGCCGCCCCGATAAGCCCGAACCCGCAGCCATGGTGCCGCCGACCGTCAATGCGCGCCCTCCCGAGGCTTCGTTTCGCGATTCATATACTAGTATATTAGTTTTGAGCAAGCCGATCTGTGCGCGGAGCGCAGAAACGCATCAGGGCAGCTGCGGAGGTAGCGGCCCTGACTGGCAATCGGGAGGAATGTCGCGCGGGTTCAGGCGGTCGAGGTCAGGCCCCGACCTTGGCGAGCACGTCGGCGCGCAGGAAGCGCTCGATGAACAGCATGAACAGCACCGAGGGCACGAGCAGGATCAGCGCCGTGATCGAGGCAACCTGGTAGTTGCCGCCCATCGCCGCGCTGTAGAGCAGGAGCGGTAGCGTCGTGACCTGAGGCACGCCGACGAAGAAAGTGCCGGTGAACTCGTCGAGCGATTCCAGGAAGACGAAGATGCCGCTGGCGATGATGCCCGGCGCCGCCAGAGGCAGCGTCACCGAGAAGAAGGTCTTGAGCGGCGAGGCCCCGATATTGCGCGCGGCAAGCTCCAGGTCCTTGTCGACGGCGGCGAAGGCCGCGGCCGCGATCCAGACCGAATAGACCAGCCCGTGCGCGGCATGGACGAGAACCACGGCGAAGACCGTGCCGTTGATCCCGAGCGAATAGAAGACGCGGGCCACGTTGATGTAGATCGCGACCGAGGGGAAGGCCTGCGGCAACAGGAAGAGCACCATGAAGAAGGCGCGCGCCGGCAGCTTCAGCCGTGCCAGCGCATAGCCGGCGGGAATCGAGAGCGCGAGCGCGACGAGGACCGTCAGCACCGCGATCCAGACCGAGGTGCCGAGCGAAGCCATCGCGTCGCCTGTCGGACGGAAGACCTGCTCCCAGTAGCGCGTGCCGTAGACGACCGGCAGCTTGTAGGGCGTGTACCAACGCTCGGCGACCGACCAGAGCGCCAGATTGACCAGCGGCCCGATCAGGAAGAAGGCGAAAGCCGCGAGCGCGAAGGCGGCAAGGACCATGCGCAGGCCGGAGACGGCACGGATCATGGCGTGCCCTCCTTCGCCATGCCGCGCTTGAGGTAGATGATCGCCGCCCCGGCCGAGATCAGATAGGTGATGACGCCGAGCGCATTGGCCGTGGCGTAGTCGCCATAGGCGTTGATGCGGAAGGCCATGTCGACCGTCAGCATCGTCGGCTGCGAGCCCGCCACCATCATCGGCACCGAGAGCACCGAGAGCATCGTCACGAAGGAGAGGACGAGCGCGACGAGGAGCTGCGGCATCACCTGCGGCAGGGCCAGTTCGACGAGGACGCGCATCCGCGATGCCCCGAGATTGCGGCCGGCCTCCAGCGTGGCCCGATCGAGCGCGGCGAGCGCGCCGGCTAGAAGCAGTGCGACGAAGGGCGTCTGCTTCCAGACGAAGGTCGCGATGATGCCGCGCCAGTCGAGGAAGCTCATCGCCTGCAATGGCTCCATCAGGCCCATGGAGACGAACGTGTTGTTCATCAGCCCATTCTTGGCGAGGAAGGTGCGCATGCACTGCGCCGCAACGATGAAGGGGATGAAGAGCGGCCAGCGATAGAGCGCCTTCAGCGTGCCGACGATGTAGCGGTTCTCGCCGAGCGTCAGCGTGCCGGCGATGATGATGGCGGCAAGCCCCGTCAGCAGGCAGGACGACAGGACGATGATGACGGTGAAGACGACGTCGCCGGAATAAAGCTCCCAGGCCTTGCCGAAGGCCTGCAGCGAAAAGCCTCCCTCAGGCCCGGTGAAGGCCGAGATCAGCGAGAAGCAGAGCGGATAGAGGAACAGCGCCGCGACGAGCGCGAGACCGGGCGCGATCAGCAGCAGGGCGAGATGGCGTTGGGACAAGGACATTCTGCGCGACCGCTCCTGAAGCTCTGCGCCGTCATCCCGGACAAGCCGCGAACCGGCACCGATCCGGGATCCATCGAAGGGCTGCGGTGCCCTGGATGGATCCCGGATCTCCACTTCGCATACGTCCGGGATGACGCGGAGGCTCCCGCATCATCCCGTCAGGCGAACCTCAGTTCGCGACCTTCTTCTCGTAGCCCTCGAGGATGTCGTTGAAATAGGGCGCGATCGGGAAGGGCTTGCCGTTCTTGGCGAGGTCGGCCGGGGTGACATCGGTGAAGAGCTTGTCCCAGGCAGCCTTGTCGAGCTTGCCTTCGAGGTTCTTGGCGTCGATGCCCGGATACCAGTTGAACTTCTTGACGATGCCGTCGGCCTGGACCTGCGGCGAGGTGGCGAGCGCGATGAAGGCCTCGGCCAGCTTCTTCTGGGCCGATTTCTCCGGGACCGCGTAATACATCGGCTGGCCGGGCATGCCGGGCGAGACGAGCTTGAGCTTCATGTTCGGCGGCAGCTTGCCGTCGGCCTGCCAGGAATAGAACATGTCGACCCAGACCGGGCCGATCGCGATCTCGCCGCGGTTCAGCATGTCGAGCGTGCCGGCATTGCCGGGGGTGATGACGACATTGGCATTGAAGGCCTTGAGATCGGCGAAGGCCTTGTCCCAGCTCGTCTTGGTGGCTGCGTCATAGGGGCCCTTCATCAGCTTCTCGGCGTCGCCGCCGAAGGCATAGACCCAGCCGGCGACGAAGGAGACGCCGGACATGCCGCCCTTGAT
>JAEWKP010000275.1 GCA_023393655.1 Pseudomonadota bacterium
TCGACTACTTCAAGTCCCAGGGCCACGAGATCGTGCCGTCGAGCCCGCTCGTGCCGCGCAACGACCCGACGCTGATGTTCGCCAATTCGGGCATGGTGCAGTTCAAGAACGTCTTCACCGGCCAGGAAAAGCGACCCTATTCGCGTGCCACCACCGCCCAGAAATGCGTCCGCGCCGGCGGCAAGCACAACGACCTCGACAATGTCGGCTATACCGCGCGCCATCACACCTTCTTCGAGATGCTGGGGAACTTCTCCTTCGGCGACTATTTCAAGGAACAGGCGATCCACCACGCCTGGACGCTGGTCACCCGCGAATTCGGCCTGCCCCGGGAGAAGCTCACGGTCACCGTCTATTCCGAGGACGACGAGGCGCACGCACTCTGGAAGAAGATCGCCGGCCTGACCGACGACAAGATCATCCGTATCGCGACCTCGGACAATTTCTGGCGCATGGGCGATACCGGCCCCTGCGGCCCCTGCTCCGAGATCTTCTACGACCATGGCGACCATATCTGGGGCGGCCCGCCGGGCTCGGCCGAGGAAGACGGTGACCGCTTCATCGAGATCTGGAACCTCGTGTTCATGCAGAACGAGGAAGCCGCGGGCGGCATCCGCACCGATCTGCCCCGCCCCTCGATCGATACCGGCATGGGGCTGGAGCGCATCGCGGCTGTGCTCCAGGGCACGCATGACAACTACAATATCGACCTGTTCCGCGCCCTGATCACCGCCATTGCCGACCTGACCTCGGTCGATCCCGACGGGCCGATGAAGGCGAGCCACCGCGTCATCGCCGACCACCTGCGCTGCTCGGCCTTCCTGATCGCCGATGGCGTGCTGCCGTCGAACGAAGGCCGCGGTTACGTGCTGCGCCGGATCATGCGCCGCGGCATGCGCCATGCGCAGTTGCTCGGCGCCAAGGAGCCGCTGCTCCACAAGCTCGTGCCGGCGCTGACCCGCGAGATGGGCCGCGCCTATCCCGAATTGCTGCGTGCCGAAGCGCTGATCACCGAGACGCTGATGCTGGAGGAGACCCGCTTCCGCACCACGCGCGCGCGCGGCCTCACCCTGCTCGACGACGCCTCGAAGGATCTGACCGCCGGACAGAGCCTCAAGGGCGACGTCGCGTTCACGCTCTACGACACCTACGGTTTCCCGCTCGACCTGACGCAGGATGCGCTGCGCGCCCGCGAGATCACGGTCGACACCGAGGGCTTCGATGCCGCCATGCAGCAGCAGAAGGCCAAGGCGCGCGCCGCCTGGGCCGGCACCGGCGAGGCCGCGACGGAGACGCTCTGGTTCCCGCTGCGCGACAAGCTCGGCGCGACCGAGTTCCTGGGCTACGACACCGAGACCGCCGAGGGCGTGGTCACCGCGCTGATCCGCGACAATGCCGAGGTCTCCTCGCTGAAGGCCGGCGAGAGCGGCTTCATGCTGGTCAACCAGACCCCGTTCTACGGCGAGTCCGGCGGCCAGGTCGGCGATGCCGGCCAGGTCAAGGCGCCGGGCACGATGGTCGAGGTCTCCGATGTCCAGAAGAAGCTCGGCGACGTCTTCGCCCATAGCGTCACGGTCCAGGAGGGCGAGCTGAAGCTCGACGCTGCCGTCGAACTGGTCGTCGACCACGAGCGCCGCACCGCGATCCGCGCCAACCACTCGGCAACCCACCTGTTGCACGAGGCGTTGCGCCTCGTCCTCGGCGATCATGTCGCGCAAAAGGGCTCGCTGGTCTCGGCCGATCGTCTGCGCTTCGACTTCTCGCATCCGAAGCCGATCAGCGCCGAGGAGCTGCGCGAGGTCGAGGAGATCGCCAACGCGATCATCCTGCAGAACGAGCCGGTCACCACCCGCCTGATGAGCGTCGACGAGGCGATCGCCTCGGGCGCCCGCGCGCTCTTCGGCGAGAAATACGGTGATGAGGTCCGCGTCGTTGCGATGGGCACCAACCCGGCTGGCCGCGCCTATTCGGTCGAGCTCTGCGGCGGCACGCATGCCTCGCGCACTGGCGATATCGGCCTCGTCAGCGTGGTCGGCGAAGGCGCGGTCGCGGCCGGCGTGCGCCGTCTCGAAGCCATGACCGGCAATGGCGCCCGCCTGCGTCTCAACGAGGAATCGCGCCTGCTCGACGGGCTCGCGAGCCTGCTCAAGGTCCCCGCAGCCGAAGCCGGCAACCGCCTGGCAGCGCTGATCGAGGAGCGCCGCAAACTCGATCGCGAACTGACCGAGGCCCGCAAGACGCTCGCCATGGGCGGCGGCGGCGCGGCCGAGGACCCGATTCAGGAGATCGCCGGTGCCAAGCTGCTGGCGCGCGCCGTCACCGGCATCGAGATGAAGGATCTCAAGAGCCTCGCCGACGAAGCCAAGACGCGCGTCGGCTCCGGCGTCGTCGCCATCGTCGGCGTCGCCGATGACGGCAAGGCCGGCGTCGTCGTCGGCGTCACGCCTGATATGACCGAGCGCTTCGACGCTGTCGCACTGGTGCGTGTCGCCTCCGAGCAGCTCGGCGGCAAGGGCGGCGGCGGCCGCCGCGACATGGCCCAGGCCGGCGGGCCGGACGGCAGCAAGGCGCAAGCCGCGCTCGATGCCGTCGCGGCCGCGATGGGCTGACGGAGAGATGGCCGCCGCCACGCCTCGACGGGGCTGGCGGTGGCAGGTTCACCTGTGGTTCGATCACGGTGCCGGCGACGATCTCGTCGCCACCGTGATCCACCGGGCGCTGGTTGCGCTGATCTCTGCCAACGTGCTGGCGATCGTGCTGGAATCTGTTCCCGCGCTCGCCGCCCGCTTCGGGCCTGCCTTCGACCTGCTGGAGCGCCTCTCGCTCGCGGTCTTCACCCTCGAATATGCCATCCGCATCTGGATCGCACCCGAGCATGCCCGCTATCGTGGCCTGAGCGCGACACGGGCGAGGCTCGACTATCTCCGCTCCGTCCCGGCCATCATCGATCTGCTCGCGATCCTGCCGCTCGCCGCCAGTCTCATCGGCTTCGGCGAGATCAGGATTCTGCTGCTGCTGCGGCTGCTGCGCTTCTTCAAGCTCGGCCGCTATTCGCCCGGCATGGCCTCGCTCGCCGCAGCGCTGGCGTCCGAGCGCAAGGCGCTGGTCGCCTGCTTCGTCATCCTGATGGGCGTGATGCTGGTGGCGGCGAGCGCGATGCATCTGGTCGAGCACGAGGCCCAGCCCGACAAGTTCGGCACTATTCCCGACGCGATGTGGTGGGCGATCATCACCCTGACCACGGTCGGTTACGGCGATGTCTTTCCGGTCACGGCAGCCGGCAAGGCGGTCGCGGCCGTCACCGCCGTGCTCGGC
>JAEWKP010000289.1 GCA_023393655.1 Pseudomonadota bacterium
CATAAAGCTCGAAGCCGTCGCCGAGATAGGAGCGGCGGCAGGCCCAGGTCGTGGCGTAGCCGATCGTGATCTTGCGGATGGCGTTGGCCGGGAAATCGGCGAGATCGAACGAGGTCGGCGAGAGGCGAGCCAGAAGCTCGGGGATCTTGGGCCCAGCGAGCGAGAGCACGGAATAGGACGAGGGCACATCCGTCAGCGTGACACCTTCCGGGAGTTGGCGCCTGATCCAGTGCGCGTCGCGTGTCGCCTGGGCTGTGCCGGTGAGCAGGAGATAGCTGTCGGGCGCGATCCGGGCGGCTGTCAGGTCGCTCTCGAACGTACCTCGGGCGTTGAGCAGCGCCGTATAGACCGAGGTGCCGGCCGGCACGGCGACATCGTTGGCGGCGAGGCGCTGCAGGGCCGCCTCGGCCTGCGACCCCTGCAGCAGGAACTTGGCAAAGCTCGACATGTCGACGAGCCCGGCCGCCTCGCGGCAGGCACGATGCTCGGCCGCCACCGTCTCGAACCAGTTCTGCGGCCCGAAGGAATAGCCGATCGAGCGCTCGGCTTCGGTGCGGGCGAAGTAGTTCGCGCGCTCCCAGCCCATCTTCGAACCGAAGACGGCGCCCTTGGCGGCGAGGCGATCATAGAGCGGCGAGCGCAGGAAGGGCCGGGCGGTGTCGAGCTCGCGGTTCGGCCAGGGCATGGCGTAGTGCAGGCCGAGCGTCTCCTTGATGCGGTCCTTCAGCCAGGCCGGGTTGTTGTTGAAATCGGCGAAGCGGCGGATGTCGACTGGCCAGAGATCGTTCGTCGCCTCGCCCTCGACGATCCATTCGGCCAGCGCCCGCCCGGCGCCACCAGCGGAGGCGATGCCCATTGAATTGAAGCCGGCGCCGACATAGACGCCCGCCACCTCCGGCGCCTCGCCGAGCAGGAAGTTGTTGTCCGGCGTGAAGCTCTCGGGGCCGTTGAGGAAGGTCTTGATCTCGGCCGTTTCCAGCGCCGGCACGCGCTGCAGCGCGTTCTCCATCAGGATGCCGAACTGGTCCCAGTCGTCGGGCAGGAGCTGGAATTCGAACGGGTGGGGGATGCCGTCCATGCCCCAGGGCTTCGCATCCGGCTCGAAGCCCCCCATGACGAGCCCGCCGACCTCTTCCTTGAAGTAGATATAGCCGTCGGGATCACGCATCACCGGCAGATCCGGCGAGACGCCGGCGATCTTGCCGGTGACGATGTACATGTGCTCGGCCGAATGCAGCGGCACCGAGACGCCGCACATCTGGCCGATGGCCCGCGACCATTGCCCGGCGCAGATGACCAGCACCTCGCATTCCACCCGGCCCTGATCGGTCTGCACCGCCTTGACCCGGTCCTTCTCCGTCTCGATGCCGGTGACGCGGATGCCTTCGCGCACGGTCGCGCCACCGCTGCGGGCGCCGCGTGCCAGTGCCTGCGTGATGTCGGAGGGGTTCGCCTTGCCGTCGCCGGGCAGCCAGACGCCGCCGACCAGATCGTCGGTGCGCATCACTGGCCATTTGTCGCCGGCCTCCTGCGGGCTCAGCTCCTCGATCTCGACGCCCTGCGCGCGTGCCGCCGAGATCGTCCTGCGGAGCTGCGTCATACGCTCCTCGGTGCGCGCGACCGAGACCGAGCCGCAGCGCTTCCAGCCGGTGGCGAGCCCGGTCTCGTTCTCCAGCGAGGCGTAGAGTTCCGTCGAGTAGCGGATCAGGCGCGTCATGCTGGACTGGCTGCGGAGCTGCCCGACGAGGCCGGCTGCATGCCAGGTCGTGCCCGAGGACAGACGGCCCTGTTCCAGCAGCAGAACGTCGCGCCAGCCGAGCTTGGTCAGGTGATAGGCGACCGAGCAGCCGATGATGCCGCCGCCGATGATGACGACACGGGATTGGGTGGGAATGGACATGAGCGCCTCCGCGATGGAAGGCAGCTTAGCGCGTCGAATTCATAAAACAACAAAAAACCACAAAAACGGTCAAGTCATCCGACGTGGATTCGAACCCCTTGCTCCGCCAGTTTTGCCGCGAGCGGGGCGGGCGGGGCCTGATCGACCAGCAGCCCGGCGCAAGGCTTGTCCCCGCCGATACGGCTGGGCAGTTCGAGCCCGAACTTGCCGCTGTCGGCCATCAGGAAACCCTGCTCGGCCGCATTCAGCAGGGCCGCTCGGGTCGCGGCGCCGGCGCGGGTATAGTCGGTGAGGTGCCCGTCCTGACCGACGCCGCCGACGCTGACGAAGGCGAAATCGGCCGAGAGCCGTGCGATCGCCCTGAGCGTCTCCGGTCCGGTGGCCGCGTCCTCGTTGCGATCGAACTCGCCGCCGATCAGGAAGACGCGGGCGCCTCCCAATCGGCTGACGAGCCGGGCATTTTCCAGCGAGGTCGTATGCACGATCAGGCGCTTGCGGTCGGAACGTGCCAAGGCGCGCGCCAAAGCCTCGGTCGTCGTGCCGGAATCGAGCAGGACGGTCATGCCGTCGCCGATCAGCGAGACCGCGAGATCGGCGATCTTTTCCTTGCCGGCGCGGTTCACGGTGCGGCGGCTGGCGAAGGAGGCTTCGGAACGCTCGTTGCGGATGGCCCCGCCATGGACGATCGCGAGCAGGCTGCCGGCCGACAGGGCCTTGAGGTCGCGCCTCACCGTCTCGCGCGAGACGTCGAGCGCCTGCGCCAGCTCCTCGACGGTGACCGAGCCGGTCTCGTCGAGCTTCGCCAGGATGGCGTTGTGCCGTCGCGCTGCGATGTCGCGGGTCATGGCAGCGAAGCCGTTAGGGCGTGGCCCCGATTCCGCCGATGCAGGTGTACTTCACGTCGAGATAGTCCTGCAGGCCGTATTTCGAGCCTTCCGAGCCGAGGCCGGATTCCTTGACGCCGCCGAAGGGCGCGACCTCGGTGGTGACGAGGCCCTCGTTCACGCCGACGATGCCATATTGCAGCGCCTCCGAGACGCGGAAAGTGCGGCCGAGATCGCGCGTGTAGAAATAGCAGGCGAGCCCGTATTCGGTGTCGTTGGCGAGGGAGAGCGCCTCCGCCTCGGTCTCGAAGCGGAAGACCGGGGCCACCGGCCCGAAGATCTCCTCGCGGGCGAACTGCATGGCGCCGGTTGCACCCGCGATCACGGTCGGCTCGTAGAAGCTCAGGCCCAGCTCCGAGCGCTTGCCGCCGGTCGCGACGGTGCCGCCCTTGGCCTTGGCGTCGGCCACCATCTCCTCGACCTTGACGAGTGCCTTCTCGTCGATCAGCGGGCCCTGCGTCACGCCGGCCTCGAGACCGGAGCCCAGCTTGAGCTTGCGGGTCGCGGCCGCCAGCTTCTCGACGAAGGCGTCGTAGATGCCGGCCTGCGCGTAGAAGCGGTTGGTGCAGACGCAGGTCTGCCCGGAATTGCGGAATTTTGCGGCGATTGCGCCTTCGACCGCGCGGTCGAGATCGGCATCGTCGAAGACAATGAAGGGCGCGTTGCCGCCGAGCTCCATCGAGACCTTCTTCACCGTCTCGGCCGCCTGCTTGAGCAGCACCTTGCCGACCGGGGTCGAGCCGGTGAAGGTGATCTTGCGCACGAGGGGATTGCCGGTGAGCTCGCCGCCGACGGTGCGGGCGTCGCCTGTCACGACGTTGACGACGCCGGCCGGGATGCCGGCCTTCTCGGCAAGGAGGCCCCAGGCCAGCGCCGAATAGGGCGTCTGCGAGGCGGGCTTCGCGACGACGGTGCAGCCAGCGGCCAGAGCCGGGCCGATCTTGCGGGCCAGCATCGAGGAGGGGAAGTTCCAGGGCGTGATCGCGCCGACCACGCCGAGCGGCTGCTTGGTCACGATGATGCGCCGGTCGGCCCAGGGCGAGGGGATGACGTCGCCATAGACGCGCCGCGCTTCTTCGGCGAACCAGAGCACATAGGCCGCGCTCATGCCGACCTCGCCCTTGGCCTCGGCCAGCGGCTTGCCCTGCTCGCGGGTCAGGAGTTCGGCCAGCGCGTCCTGGTGCTTCAGGATCTCGTCGGCGAGCTTGCGCAGCAGCACCGCGCGCTCCTGCGCGGTCTTGGCGGCCCAGGCTGGGAAAGCGGCATGCGCGGCCTCGATCGCGGCGCGCGTCTCCTCGACGCCGGCCGAGGGGACTGTGCCGATGGACTTGCCCGTGGCCGGATCGGTGACGTCGATCGTTCCGCCCGAGGCCTTGTCCAGCCAGCGCCCGCCGACGAAGATCGCGTCGCGCTTGAAATCGCTCCACTGGGACATGATTCAGCCTTTCAGGAATGCGGGGAGGCACGGTTGCTTGCCCTTGCGGGCAAGGCGCGTGTTGACGGCGAGGTTCTGCGGACGGGACGTCGCGAGTCCTTTCTAGTCGCCAGCCGGCGCTATGTGAACAAGCCGGGCGTCATGCCCGGTGCGACGATCCGCTGCTGCCGTGGCAGCATCGCGGCGACCATCTGGCGGGCCGGCCGCGATTTCGGCATTGCCCCTCGTCACGCGCGGCCATTTACGGTGCGCGCGCAGCAGATACGCTCGCCCCGATTCCCTTTGATGCCGGCCTCTGCCCGATGCAGCCGTCACCATGGTTCGAGAAAGGTGTTCCGATGACCGAAAGCCTCCGACCGTCCGCCGCTGCGCGCCTCGACCAGGCGCTCGGCCGGATTCGCGATCCCAAGCTCGAGGGCGGCAAGGTCTTCACCACGCTCCATGAAGCCTCGGCGCGGCGCGAGGCCGAGGCGTCCGACGCCCGGATCGCCGCCGGAAAGCCGCTGGGGCCGCTGGATGGCCGGATCGTCTCGATCAAGGACCTGTTCGACGTGGCCGGCGAGACGACGCGCGCCGGAGCAGCCGTCCTGCGCCGCCAGCCGCCGGCCACGGCCGACGCGCCGATCGTTCAGCGTCTGCGCGCCGCCGGCGCCGTCATCGTCGGCAAGACGCAGATGACTGAGTTCGCCTTCTCGGCGCTCGGTACCAACGCCCATGACCCTGTAGCCGGCAATCCGCATGATCGCAGCCGCGCGCCGGGTGGCTCGTCCTCGGGCGCCGTCGTCTCGGTGGTCGACGGCATGGCCGAGATCGCGATCGGCAGCGATACCGGCGGCTCGATCCGCATTCCCGCGGCCCTGACCGGCGCGGTCGGCTTCAAGCCGACCTCCGGCCGCGTTCCGACGACCGGCGCCTTCTCCCTCTCCAGCACGCTCGACACGGTCGGCCCGATTGCCCGATCCGTCATCGATTGTGCCGTGACCGATGCGGTTCTGGCAGGGGAGGCGCCAACGCCGCTGGCGCCGCGGCCGCAGGCCCGTTTCGTGGTGGCGCGCGGGCGCCTGTTCGATGCGATGGAGGCCGAGGTCGCCGAGGCGTTCGAGGCCGGGCTGGAGCGGTTGCGTCGCGCCGGCCTCAGCATCGAGGACGGTTCACTCGATCCCAGCCTCGATGCCCTGGCCGCGCTCGACAAGATCGGTGGCTTCCCGTCGATCGAGCTTGGCGCGACCCTGCGCGATCTCGGCGTCGACGGCCTCGACGAGGTCGACCCCAAGACGCGCGTGCGCATCGAGGCCGGCGCGGGCATCCTCGGCGTCGACTATGTCCGGATGCAGCGCCGGCGCGCGGCGGCGGTCGCGGCTTTCGCGGCGGCGATGACCGACGAGACCGTCTATCTCGTGCCGACGACCCCGATCCGGGCGCCGCTGCTGGCATCCGTTGCCGCCGATGCCGGCTTCCACCACGCCACTGGCCTCGTGCTGCGCAATCCCCGCATCGGCAACCTGCTCGACACGCCGTCGCTCTCGCTGCCCCTGCCGGTGCCGCCCGGGGCGCTGCCGGTCGGGATGATGCTGATCGGCCGGCGCGGCGCGGATCGTCCGCTGCTGGCGATGGCTGCAAGTGCCGAGGCCGCGCTCGCCCGCGTGTGAGTGGGATCGGCCGGTTTGCGCTCGGCTGGCGGCGTGGCGGTCTAGCCGTATCTGCGCCCGTTGGCGAAGGGGCCGACGCGCCAGCCGAGCTTGTCCTCGATGCGCCGGGCGGCTGCCTTGACCGCCTCGACGAAGCTCGCGTGCTCTTCGTTCACGCGGAACTCGGGCAGGACGATCGAGACGGTGATCGGGCAGGCACCGGCCTCGTCCAGGACCGGCGCCGCTATGCAGGCGACCGCATAGTCGGACTCGCCGGCCTGAATCGACACGCCGGCCGCGAGCGCGTCGCGCGCTTGCGCGAGCAGGGCGGCGGGATCGGTGACGGCGCGCCCGGTCGGTGACGCCTTGGCGCTCCTGCGGAAGAGCGCGGACCGCTCGGCCTCGTCCAGCCCGGCGACCAGCAGACGGCCAGAGGCGGTCCAGTTCAGCGGCACGCGCGTGCCGACGCGCGAGGTGATGACGAAATGGCCGGGGCCCTCGGCCATCGCCTCGACCACCATCATGCCGCCGTCACGGCCGCAGATCTGCACGGTCTCGCCGACCTCGCGCGCCAGCACATGCATCTCATGTGTCGCGACATTGATGACCTGGAGGTCGCGGGCATAGGCGAGGCCGTAATGGTAGAGCCGGGGACCGAGCCAGACGCCGCCGTCGCCGGAGCGCGCCAGCAGGCTCTTGTCGAGCAGATCCTCGACGATGGCATAGACGGTCGAAAGCGGCGCGCCGATCGCGCGCGCGACCTCGTAGGCGGTCTGGGCCCGGCCCTCCTGCTGGAGATGGTCGAGAATCTGCACGGCGCGGTCGATGCCGCTGACGCGCGAGCGTCGCTGCGGCGCGCGCTCCGGCTCGTCTCCGCTGGCTTCGGTCGTCGTGGCTTTGGTCATGTCCGGGCTTTCATCCCTGCCGCGTATCGACTGAAACGGCGGTGACCCGCAGTAGTTTCCGCCGGGGCCGCGAACCTCTCCGCCTTGCCGCTCGTTTCGTCAACGCCGGTCCCTAGTCCGGCCATTTCGCCAGCGAGGCGGCGCGCCGGTTGCGGCGCTCGATCAGCGGGCTTGCGATGACCGTGTTGCTGCGCCGCGCGGTCTCCAGTTCGGTGACGATGCGCGCGGCGACGATCTCTTCCTCATCCGGATGCAGGTTGCAGGGATCGAGGAAGAAATGGCCGTGCTCGACCTCGTGATCCCTGACGATGACCGGCGGCGTGCCGCGCGCCAGCGCGTCGGCAAGGTCCCAGGCGGTGATATGTGCCTGCTCGGGATCGACGGAGAGCTTCATCCTGTCGAGCGGATTGTTGGTCGGATCGGGCTCGATCACGGCCGTCACGCCGGGCCGCTCGCTGAAACGGGAGAGCCAGAGGTCGAGCGCGCGCTGCTCGCGCGCCCTGATCCCGGCATGGTCGCGCTTCTCCCAGGCCTCAAGCGCGGCCATCGTGCCGAGCACGCTTTCCTTGCCGATCTTCATGCCGCGGCCGATGCCGCCATTCTGGATGAAGGCCGCGCGGACCAGCGCCTTGCGCCCGGCGACGATGCCGCCGGTCGGTCCGCCCAGGAACTTGTGCGAGGAATAGAGCACGATATCGGCGCCGGCCTCGAGGAAGCCGCGCAAATCGTATTCGGAGGCCGCATCGACGATGACCGGCACGCCGCGCTCGTGGCAGATCGCCGCGAACTCGTCGAGCGGCAGCTGCCCGTACTGCACGGTATGGTGCGAGACGACATAGAGCGCGGCCGCCGTGTGCTCCGAGATCGCGCCGGCGAGCTGGTAGGCGCGGGCGCTGGTGGCCTGTCCGACGACGATCGGCGTCGCGCCCGCAAGTCGGATCGCCTGTTCGACCGGCGCGCCATAGCCGACCATATGGCCCATCATCACCACGACCTCGTCCTTGAGGCCGCTGGCATCCGGCAGTTGTTCGACGGCGTAGAGGTCGTCGCCCGTCATCGCGCCGGCGATCGCCAGCGTGATCCCGGCCGAGCAGGAGGCAGTGACGAAGCCGGCCTCGCTGCCGCAGAGCCGCGCGATGACCGCGCTCGCCTTGCGTTGCAGATCGTCGATCTCGACGAATTGCGGCAGGATCGCCGTCATTGCCGCGACCGCTTCCGGTACGACGATCGAGGCGCCGAGCGCGGTCATCGTACCCGAGACGTTGATGACCGGGCGCAGGCCGAGGGACGGGCGGATATCGGGGACAGACATCGGTTTCTCCTGAAAAGCGGCTAGAGCATCGGCTCGATGCTCTAGGACACGGCGACGATCGCCTCGATCTCGATGGTGATCTGACGGGGCAGCGAGCCGAAGCCGACAGCCGAGCGGGCGTGCCGGCCGGCCTCGCCGAAGACGGCGACGAAGAGGTCGGAGCAGCCGTTGATGACGGCCGGGTGATCGCTGAAATCCGGCTCGGCATTGACCATGCCGAGCAGCTTGACGACGCGGCGGACGCGGCCGAGATCGCCGAGCGCACCATGCAGCACGGCGAGCAGGTTGAGGCCGGTCAGCCGGGCATGGTCATAGGCCTCGGCGATGCTGACGTCGCGGCCGACCTTGCCGGTATGGAGCCGGCCGTCCTCATGTGTCGGCCCCTGGCCGGAGAGGTAGATCAGGTCACCCTCGCGGATATGGGTGGCGAAATTGCCGATCGGCTGCGGCAGCGCCGGAAGCATGAGGCCAAGCTCCGCCAGGCGTTGGTAGGGCGCCGTATCGGGCAGGGTAGACAGCACTGCGCTCATGGTGTCCTCACGCCGGATTGGGGCGGAAGCCGGCGAAGCGCGACAGGAAGGAGCGCAGCCGCTCATGCGGCTGCTCGCCGAATACCTGCGCGGGCGGCGCGTCGATGACGATCCGGCCCTGGTCGGTGAAGACGACGCGGTCGGCCACGTCCCGCGCGAAGGCCATCTCATGGGTGACGAGGATCATGGTGCGGCCTTCGGCGGCGAGCTCCTGCACCACGGCCAGCACCTCGCCGACGAGTTCCGGATCGAGCGCGGAGGTGATCTCGTCCAGCAGGAGCACCTTCGGCTCCATCGCGACCGCACGCGCGATGCCGACGCGCTGCTGCTGGCCGCCGGACATCTGCGACGGCATGGCATCGACCTTGGCCGCGAGCCCGACGCGGGCGAGCCATTTCTCGGCGATGGCGCGGGCCTCGGCCTTGGAGCGCCCGCGCGACTTCATCAGCCCGAGCATGATGTTCTCAGCGGCGGTGAGATGCGGGAACAGGTTGAACTGCTGGAACACCATCGCCGCATCGACGCGGATCGCGGCGAGCTCGCGGTCGTTGCGACGCTTGCGGTTGCCTGCGCCATCGCGATAGCCGACCTCGGTCCCGTCGATCCGGATCGAGCCGCCGTCATACTCCTCCAGGAAGTTGATGCAGCGCAGCAGCGTGGTCTTGCCGCTGCCGGAGGGGCCGATGATCGCGACGACCTCGCCCTTGCCGACGACAAGGTCGACGCCCTTCAGCACCTGGTTGGCGCCGAAAGATTTGGTCAGGCCCTCGATTGCGATCACCGGTTGCGTGGCGGAAGCACGGGCATCCGTCTCGGCCATGGATGCCTCCTTTCAGACGAAGCGCTTCTCGAGCCGGCGGCTGAGCGCCGAGAGCGGGAAGTTGATGGCGAAATACATCAGCGCGCCGATCAGATAGAGCGGCAGTGCCACATGGGTGCGCCCGATCACCTGCTGCAGCGACAGCATCAGGTCGACGATCCCGAGCAGCGAGACCAGCGAGGAGCCCTTCACGGTGTCGACGACGCTGTTGACGAAGGGCGGCAGGAAACGGCGCACGGCCTGCGGCGCCAGCACATGCGTGAAGCGGTCGAACAGGGTGAGCCCGATCGCCTTGGCGGCCTCGGTCTGGCCGTTCGGGATCGACTGGAACGAGCCGCGCGTGATCTCGATGATCTGCGCCGATTTGAACGCGGTCAGCGCCACGATCGCGGCGAGCAGGCTCGGCAGGTTCACCTTGATCGCCGGCAGGCCGTAATAGACGAAATAGAGCAGGACGAGGATCGGCACGCCGCGCACGAAATCGGCATAGAGCCGGATCGGTGCGCGCACCCAGAGCGGCCCGAAGGCGAGCACGCAGCCGAGCGGCAGGCCGACGATCAGCGACAGCACGATCACGCAGGCCGAGACCAGCAGGGTCGTCAGCAGGCCGTCGACGAGGAAGGGCAGGGTCTGGATCAGCGTCGCCATGCCGTCACCGCGCGATCGAATAGCGCCGCTCGGCCAAGCGAAGCAGCAGCAAGATGGCGTAGCTGGTGATCAGGTAGATCGGCGTCGCCAGCAGATAGACCTCGACCGTGCGGAAGGTCTGGGTCTCGATCCAGCGCATGCCATAGGCGAGCTCGGGCACGGCGATGGCCGAGGCGATCGAAGTGTCCTTGAACAGCGAGACATAAGTGTTCGACAGTGAGGGCAGGGCAATGCGCATCGCGGTCGGCAGGCGCACATGCCAGAGCACCTTCATCGGCGTGAGCCCGATCGCCTTGCCGGCCTCGATCAGCCCGCGCGGCACGGCTTCAAGCCCCGCTCGCATCACCTCGACCAGATAGGCGCCGGAATAGATCGACAGCGTCGCGACGAAGGAGGTTACTGCGTCATATTGCAGGTCGATGGCGCTGGGGATGCCGTAGAAGACGAGATAGACCAGGAGCAGCAGCGGCACGTTGCGGACGAATTCGACATAGGCCGCGATCAGCGGGCGCGCCCATTTCGGGCCGTCCAGGCTGATCAGCGCCAGCACGAGCCCGATCGTCATGCCGATCGCGATGCTCGCCGCGGCGAGTTCGAGGCTGAGCCAGAGCCCTTCGAACAGCTTGCCGGCATAGCGCCAGACGATCGCGAAGTTGAAGTGATAGTTCGCCATGGTCCCGCGATCAGCCGGGCGACAGGGACGGAAGGGCGCGTTACGCCCTTCCGCTTGCGAAGCGTGGAACGGTCAGAACCGGGGCAGGCCGGGCTGGCGCTGCGGCGGCTCGGCGCCGAAATAATCCTTCACCGCCGCGTCGTAGAGCTCGTTCTGATGGCCGAAGATCGCGATGTCGAAGGTGGTGTTGACGAAGCGCACCCAGTCGGGGTCGCCCTGCTTCATGCCGGCGCCGTAGAGCATCGTGTTCCAGGACTTGCCGGCATCGGCATATTTGTCGGGATGGCGCTTGGCGAGCCACCAGACGGTGGAGAGATCGACCGCAGCGGCATCCGCCCGCTTGGAGTCGAGCGCCAGGATGACGTTGGCCTGGCTGTCGAGCTGCATCACGGTCGATTGCGGCAGCACCTTCTTCACCGAGGCCTCGGCATCGACGTTCTGCAGGATCGAGACGCGGGCCGAGGAGCCCGCCTTGAGCAGCGCGTCGAAGCTCTTCTTGTCGCTGTCCGGCCGGGTCAGGAGCGCGATGCCCTCGACATAATAGGGGCGCGAGAAGGCGATGAGCTGGGCGCGGGCCGGCGACATCGTCATGAACTGGATGACGATGTCGACCTTGCCGGTATTGATGTTCGGGATGCGCTGGGCCGCGTCCTGCCGGACGAACTCGACCTTGCTGGCATCGTCGAACAGCCCCTTGGCCAGGATCCTGCCCATGGTGATGTCCATGCCGACGAGCTGGCCCTTCTCGTCCTCGAAATGCCAGGGCGCATTGGTGGAGCCCGTGCCGACGATCAGCTTGCCGCGATCCAGCACCGTGCGCAGCAGGCTGTTCGGTGCCGACTGCGCCGCGGCCTCGCGGGCCGTGCTCGCAGCCGCAGCCAGTGCGAGGCCGCCGACCAGTCCACCCTTCAGCAGAAGCCTTTTGCCTTCATCCGTCCCGCTCATTGGCGATACCCCTCTTTGCAAGAATAATCCATAATTAGAGAATATATCTTGTAATTAAGGATGCTAGAGAGTCTTTCGCCCGGGAGTCAAGCGCCCGGTTGGCGGGCGTCGGCGCCAGGGCGGCGCAGGGTCGCGCCGCAGCATCGTGCCTGCAACTTCAGCGCGCCGCACCGGAGTTTCGCGAGCCACGGAAGGCATTGACAAGCTCGCACACGAAATCATTCTTTCCCTTCGGCCGTTCGAGCCGCCAAAAACAGGGAGAGGTATTCGATGGTGCCGGTCTCTCGCCGTACCGTGCTCGCTGCCGGTGCAACCCTGCCTCTCATGAGCCTGCGCGCCCATGCCCAGGCCGCGGGCAAGGTGCTCCGCTTCGGCCTGTCGAGCTTCCCGCCCAGCCTGCAGCCATGGCTCCACACCGGTACGGCGGCGCTCACGGTCAAGCTCCTGATCTTCCGGGGGCTGACCGGTTTCGACGAGAAGGGCGAGGTCAGGCCTGAGCTCGCCGAGTCCTGGGCGCGCGAGGGCGACACGACCTGGGTCTTCAAGCTGCGCCAGGCGACCTTCCAGAACGGCAAGCCGGTCACGTCCGAGGACGTGAAATGGACGCTGGAGCAGGTCGCCGCGCCCAATTCGACCGCCTTCATGAAGGCCGAGTTCGGCGGCGTCGAGCGCATCGAGACGCCCGATGCCCGCACCGTCCGGATCGTGATGAAGCAGCCGACCGTGACGCTGCCGATCTGGCTCGCCAGCCCGCATATGCCGATCATCGCCAAGGATTCGATCGAGGGGCGTGCCGGGCTCGGCGTTGGTGCCGGCCCGTTCATGATCAAGGCGCAGGAGCGCGGCGCCTCGATCGAGGTCGCGAAATTCGACAAATACTACAAGCCCGGCCTGCCGAAGCTCGATGGCATCAAGCTCGTTGCCTATGCCGACGAGAACCTGCGCGTCGCCGCGCTCCAGGCGGGCGATGTCGACCTCATCGAATACGTGCCCTGGCAATCCATGGGCACGATCGAGAAGGATTCGCGCCTGCGGCTCGTCGCGGTGGACGGCCCCTTCATGGGGCTGAACTTCAACGGCGGTGCCGGGCCGTTCAAGGATGTCCGTTTGCGCCAGGCGGTGGCGCACGCCATCCGCCGCGAGGACATCGTGCAGGCGGCCTTCTTCGGCCGCGGCAGCAAGCTGCAAGGCATCCCGATCGCATCGAGCAGCCCCTATTTCGACAAGGGCCGCTCCGAGTTCTGGAACTACGACCCGGCCAAGGCGAAGAAGCTGATGGCCGAGGCCGGCGTGCCGAGCGGCTTCACCTGCACGCTGCTCTCGACCGCGCAATACGGCATGCACAAGTCGACCGCCGAGGTCGTGCAGGCCAACCTCGCCGAGATCGGCATCCAGGTGACGCTGAACCTGCCGGACTGGGCCGCCCGCGTCGATCTGGCCGGCAAGGGCCGCTACGATTTCATGGTGCAGGGCACGACCGCCGACAATAACGACCCCGACGGTCTCGCTCCGCTGATCGACGGCGACCTGCCGCCCAACATGGCGCGCAGCTGGCAGATCCCGACGCCCGAGATCCATGCGCTCTTCGCCAAGGGTCGCGCCGAGTTCGATCCGGCCAAGCGCAAGGCGATCTATGCCGAGCTGGAGAAGCTCGCTTTGGAACAGGCGCCGCTCGTCGGCCTCGCCTGGCGCTCGCAGGGCTATGCCATGGTGACAGGCCTCAGCGGCTTCAAATGCTATCCGGGCGGCACGAATTTCTTCTCGGCCTATTCGATGGATGAGGCGGCGCTGGCGTAAGCCTTCGCCGGGCGCTCACCGTCCGCGCGTGGTCCGCTCCAGCCGCGCGAACCTCTCCAGCCGGAAGGGCTTGGGGTCGATCAGCGGTGTGCGGCCACTGACGAGATCGGCGATCAGGCGGCCGGCGCCGGGGCCGATGCCGAAGCCATGGCCCGAGAAACCCGTCGCGAGGAAGAAGCCGGGCAGGCGCGGCACTTCGCCGATGATCGGCACGGCATCGGGCGTCGCATCGATCAATCCGCTCCAGCTCTCCCTGACCTTGAGGCCGGCAAAGGCCGGGAAGGCGGCGATCAGGTTGCGTCGCGCTTCCTGCAAAATGCCTTCGGACGGCTTGGGGTCGAGGATGCGGGTGCGCTCGAACGGCGTTTCCTGATCGAGCGCCCAACTCTTCGGCATGCGGGCCTCTTCCAGGAAGCGCCCGCCGAGCCGCAGCCGCAATTCATGGCGCTGCCTGGCCAGGGATGGCAGGAAATCGAAGAGCAGCCGGAAGCTGTCCGGCACGATCTCGGCGACGCTCGCCCCGCGATGGGCGATGGTGTAGCCGCCGTCCTGGCGCTTGCGGAAGGCGAAGTCGGACGCGCCGACGGCATGGGTCGGGGGGCCGTCGAGCGGCTCGGTCCGGAACACCGAGCCCAGAATCTTGAGTGCCGGCAGGTCGATGCCGAGATTGCCGAGGAACAAGCGCGACCAGGCGCCACCGGCGAGCACGATGCGCTGGCAGGCGATCCGCCCGCGCTCGGTGATGACGGCACTGACGCGCCCGCCGGCCGTCTCGATGCCGCGCACGG
>JAEWKP010000324.1 GCA_023393655.1 Pseudomonadota bacterium
AGCACATCGACCTGGCGCAGCTTCGCGACGATCTCTTCCGGCTTGTGGCGTTTCTTCGGCATCTCGGTCCTCCTGTCTGCCAAAAGACATACTTCAGGGTGGACCAATTCAACGGGGGTGGATCAAAGTCACATCGCCATCCAGCCAACGAGATGGGGTGGCGCCCTCCGATCAAGGACGAGGTTGTCCGTTTCGCTCTGCTTCCGAGCGCGAGCGGCAGGCGGACCTGCCACTCGCCCAGCTTGAGGCGAAGAGGTCGATGCCGAAGCTGACGGGCAGGACGACAGTTCCCCTCGCGATTCGTGACGTGCTGAGCCCATTTGGTTGCTCCTTCCCGGCTGGCCACGTCGGACCTGCCCAAACTTCCATGCACCGGCCGCGCCCTGTTTACGTCCGGTGACACGCGGCTAGTCACGTCCTTTCGGGCGATCGTCGGCGCGGCACCTATTTGCTGGGGGGAAGCCAGGCCCCACGCCGACGACACCCACTGGCTGGTAAAACGTACCGACCGGGGTGTTCGAGGGTTTCACCGAAAAGGTCGTTTTGCAACCGCGAGCGGCGGGCGTTCGCCCGAAGTTATGGCGATATGCTGCTAGCTCGCGGCGGATGGCGTCGACATTTTCGGAGGCAGTAGGCAATCGAGCGCTACTTTTCGACAAAAGCCTTTTCGATCACGTAGTCGCCCGGCTCCCCATGATTACCTTCTCGCAAGCCCTGGCCCTCGAAGATCGCGTTCAGGTCGACAAGTAACTGCGATGAACCGCACAGCATGAACCGATCATTGGGGGGATCCAGGCCGGGCTGCCCAATGTCGAAGAAGAGCTGTCCGGAGCTCAGCAGATCCGTAACGCGACCGCGATTGCGAAATGGCTCGCGCGTCACCGTCGGATAGTAGACGAGCTGTTCGCGGATCATGTCGCCAATGAACTCGTCACCCGGAAGCTGTTGGATGATGCGTTCGCCGTAAGCTAACTCCGCGACTTGGCGACAGCCGTGGACGAGCACCACTTGCTCGTAGCGCTCGTAGGTCTCCGGGTCGCGGATGAGCGAAAGAAATGGGGCGAGACCGGTACCCGTGCCAAGCAGGAAGAGGCGCTTTCCTTCCCGCAGATTGTCGAGCACGAGTGTGCCGGTGGCCTTCTTCCCGACGATAATCGAATCGCCCACCTTGAGCTTGTGAAGCTGAGATGTCAGAGGCCCATCCGGCACCTTGATGGAAAAGAACTCCAGCTTGTCGTCGTAGTTTGTACTCGCGACGCTGTATGCTCGCAACAATGGCCTCTCATCAATCCTCAATCCGATCATCGTGAATTGGCCGTTCTTAAACCGAAACGATGTGTCACGTGTCGTGGTGAAACTAAACAACGTATCCGTCCAGTGATGAACGCTGGTGACGCGTTCCTCGTAGAAATTGCTCATCTCACAATCCCAGCGCGTATCTGCTTTCCTGCAGCTTCAGTGGATGACCTGGGATTGCGGTCGAAATCAATTGATATGGATCTATTTCGGTGGGCCGCCTTGGCGAAAGCGGCGTCACCCCGCAAGAACTGCGCTGCTCGAGAATGCGCCCGCGAGTAGCCTGCCTGCTCGGGGCTTCTCGTCTGGAGAACTACTCCCATCCGGAATCGCGGCCCGGCCGCTGCCGCCATTGGCGGCCTTGCGCGGGGCAGGCATGGCCTTGGATTGGACGGCGGCGGCTTCCGCCAGCTGGCACAGCCTCTCCGGCTCGCCGCAGGAGGCCGCGGCGGCAGGAGCAGCAACCCGCCCCGCCCCCCGCATCGGCGCCTTGATTGCGCGGGGCCATCAGCCCGGATGGGCGTAAGCCGCCTGGCCGGGAAGCTCGCGCAGGGTATTGAAGGCCGCGACCAGCGCGTTGAGCTGCTCGATCCGGCCCGACGGCAAATTTACCGAGGCCGCGCTGTGCTCGTACAAGCTGCGTCATCTCGTCGAGACGCGCGACCGCCTTGCTCACCTCGCCGATGCCGTTGTCCTGCTAGTGGATAGAATCTAACGGTTAGTACCCACTCACGACCGTCCTTCCGGCTCGTGGTAGGACGCCGCGGCCTTGCCCATCAGCAGATGGTCCGAAGGTCGCAGGAGGGTGGAAAGCCGACCTCTGACATGTGCCAATGCACCGGTCCGGATGCGCCACAAGCGGACCTTCACCCTTTGCCCGACAGCAGACATTCAAATTCAGACTACTCCATCCTGTGCGAGCAGAATTTCTGCGAGTGATTTTAGAATGTAAGTGGACGAAATCACGGAGCTTGCGGCCTCGTCGATCGACGTCGCTCCTGTCAGCACCAACGCTGACGCAAATCCGGCGTTGTTTGCCATCAAAATGTCCGTCTCCAGACGGTCGCCGATCAAGAGGCAGTTGCGTGGCTCAGCCTTGAGACGCTGGAGCAGATAACGGGTCATGGCTGCAGATGGCTTGCCTACAATGGCCTCGCAACGTGCACCTGAAGAGGCTTCAATCGCAGCAATGATGGCTGCGGCGTCCGGCTCACCGCCCTCGGCCGTTGGCCGGAAACGGTCAGCATTGGTCGCGATGAGCCGAGCACCCGCGCGAACCGCGCGGAACGCGCGCTTGAGTTTCTCGTAACCGAAGCTTCTGTCGAAGCTAGCGATGACGAAGTCGCATTGCGACTCTTCGTCGGTTACGATGAAGCCTGCGAGTTCCAGCTCTGTCACAAGGGCGTTTTCGCCCAATACCATCAAGCGCGCCCGCGGCATCTCGTGCCTGAGCATTTCGATCAAGACATGTGCAGCTGTGACAACTTCCTCCGCCTCGACCGGTAGACCTAGACGCGTCAGCTTGAACGCATACTCGGTCGCGCGAGACGTCGTGTTATTGGTCAAAAAAAGTACAGTACGACCGCGAGAGCGCAACTCGCTCACGGTTTTAGCCGCCATGGGCAGCAAGGTTTCGCCGAGCAGGATAGTCCCATCGAGATCGAAAACAAACGCTTGATAGCGCGATGCGATCGAAAGGACTTCCGAAGGCTGATCAAACATCTGCAGAAGCGCCCTGCAGCTGATCCCGAACGCGCTTAGCTATTTCCGGATGATCAGTCAGAATGTAAGCTACTGGTTGCTGGAGCCAGTAGTCCAATCGACTCGCGTCGTTGACGGTCCACAATCCAGCCGTCAGCCCGGCTTGGGCTGCCAGCGCCAACATCGCCGGCGTTGTTCGCCCGAACGATAACCCGAGATCGTCGATGCCCGCTGCAGCCGCCTGGTCGACGACATATGTGAACCGGTTGAGCGAGACCTGATCAGCAGGCCACACCGACAGGCTGGTGGGCACGCCCGAGCCTTTGAAATATGCCAAGGCTGCCGGGTCGAAGGACATGACGGTGATGCGAGCGCTCATGCCGTGCTTCTCGGCCAGCGACAGCACCTGGCGGTGCGTTTCCTCATAACCACCAGGAGAGCCGCCTGGCTTGATTTCTATGCGAACCCGCATACCGCTGGGGGCGAGTACAACCAGCGCCTGATCGAGTGAAGGCGCGGTTTCGTCGATCTGACGCAAGCGGTTGGCCTGAATCTCAGCGAGCGTAAAGCCACTGATCGGCCCCGAGCCGAAGCTGGTCTGATCGAGAGTCTCGTCATGCATCACGAGCAGTTGGTTGTCGCTGGTCAGATGCACGTCCAGCTCGACCTGCTCCACCCCATAGGAAGCGGCGTGGCGAAATCCGGACAGCGAATTCTCCGGGTAACGGCTGCCGCCGCGATGCGCAGCGATCTCCGGAACAGAGACAGGCTTCAGATCAATCATTTCAGACTCGGATCCGTGACGTCGCGCAACCAGTCGCCAATGGTGCTGATCGACAGGGTGAGAATGAAAATGGCGATGCCTGGAATCGTCGCGATCCACCAGGAGGTGACGATATAGTCGCGTCCGAGGCCGACCATATTGCCGAGACTGGCGAGTGGCGGCTGGATCCCGACTCCGAGGAAGCTGAGCCCGGATTCCAGCAGGATGAGCTCGGGGAGTGCGATCGTCATATTGACGATAATGATCGCCGCGACGTTGGGCAGCACATGCCTGAGTGCGATTGCCACCTCTCCGGCGCCAAGTCTCCGGAGCGCGAGTACGTAACCCTTCTCGTACTCCACGAGCGCAAGCGCGCGCACGAGCCGGGCATAGCGCTCCCAGCCATAGGTTCCGAGCAGGACGATGAAAAGAACGATGTTGTTCCCGAAGAAAGCCAGGATCGCCAAGGCAAAGATGAGGAACGGGACCGACGCATGGAAATCGATCGCGACCCG
>JAEWKP010000362.1 GCA_023393655.1 Pseudomonadota bacterium
CGAAGGAGGGCGAGGAGCCCGAGCCGAAGAAGCCGCAGGTCTTCATCAACCCGGAAGTCACCTGGTCCTCGGACGAATTCAGCGCCTATGAGGAGGGCTGCCTCTCGATCCCGGAATATTACGAGGAGGTCGAGCGCCCGGCCGAGGTCAAGGTCCGCTACATGGATCTCGACGGCAAGACCCATGAGATCGCGGCCGATGGCTTGCTCTCGACCTGCCTGCAGCACGAGATCGACCATCTCGATGGCGTGCTCTTCATCGACCATCTCTCGCGGCTGAAGCGCGAGCGCGTCACCAAGAAATTCGCCAAGGCGGCCAAGCGCGAGCGGGCTGCCTGAGGTTTTCCGATCCGCGCGCCGTCATCCCGGACGGAGCGAAGCGTAGATTCGGGATTCACGCCGGAGCACCGGCGGGAGAGGTTCAGGCAGTCATCCCGGGCCTCTCTGCGGCCGCCCGGGATGACTGCCGCTATGGAGCCGTGTTCAGCATATGAGTTTGCGCGTCATCTTCATGGGCACGCCGGATTTCGCCGTGCCGGTCCTGACCGAGATCGTCGGGCAGGGGCATGAGGTCGTGTCCTGCTACACCCGCCCCCCGGCGCAGGCCGGCCGCGGCCTCGAAACGAAGCCTTCGCCGGTGCACCGCGCTGCCGAACGTTTCGGCATTCCGGTCTTCACGCCCAAGACGCTGAAAACGCCGGACCAGGCCGAGATCATCGCTTCGCATCAGGCCGATGTCGCGGTCGTCGTCGCCTATGGCATGATCCTGCCTCAGGCGATCCTCGACCTGCCCGAGCTTGGCTGCCTCAATCTCCACGCCTCGCTGCTGCCGCGCTGGCGCGGCGCCGCCCCGATCCAGCGTGCGATCATGGCCGGCGATGCTGAGAGCGGCGTCTGCGTCATGAAGATGGAAGCCGGCCTCGATACCGGCCCCGTCGCCATGGTCGAGAGCCTCGCCATCGGCCCGGACATGACTGCCGGCGAGCTCCACGACCGGCTCAGTCCCCTCGGTGCCGACCTGATGGTGCGCGCTCTCGCGGCGCTCGGGCGCGGCGGCCTGCAGTTCACGCCGCAGGCGGAAGAAGGCGTGACCTATGCCGGCAAGATCGCCAATGCCGAGGCGAAGCTGAACTGGTCTCTGCCGGCGCAGCAGGTCCATGATCTCGTGCGCGGCCTTTCGCCTTTCCCGGGCGCCTTCGCCGAGATCGATCTCGGCAAGGGGCCGGAGCGGCTGAAGATTCTGCGCACGGCCCGTGCCGGCGGCGCGGCCGAGCCCGGCACGCTGCTCGACGACGAGGGCACCGTCGCCTGCGCCGTCGGCGCGGTGAAGCTGCTTCAGGTCCAGCGCGCGGGCAAGGCGCCGATGAGCGGGGCCGAGTTCCTGCGAGGCGCCCGGCTCGGAGCCGGCGGCAGGCTTTAGATGAGCAGGCCATTGTCCGAAAGCCGCTCCGCCCTGTTCGCTGACGCGGGCCTCCGGCTCGGTGGCCGGCTCTGATGCCGCGCTACAAGCTCGTCATCGAATATGACGGCACGCCGTTCTCGGGCTGGCAGCGCCAGCTCAACGGCCCGTCCGTGCAGCAGAGCGTCGAGGAGGCGATCGAGGCCTTCTGCGGCCACCCCGTCAGGCTGCATTGTGCCGGCCGCACCGATGCCGGAGTCCACGCCACGCATCAGGTCGCTCATGTCGATATCGACCGGGAGTGGCGCACCGATGTCGTGCGCGACGCGACCAATGCGCGCCTGAAGCGGATTCCGGTCGCCGTGCTCAGCGCCGAGGCCGTGCCCGACACTTTCGATGCCCGCATCTCGGCGCGGCGCCGCTATTACGTCTACCGCATCCTCGATCGCCGGGCTCAGCCGGCGCTTGATCGCGACCGGGTCTGGCATGTGCCGGTCAAGCTCGATCACGAGGCGATGGACCGCGCCGCCAAGGCGCTGCTCGGCCAGCACGACTTCACCACCTTCCGCGCCGCCGAATGCCAGGCCAACAGCCCGGTCCGCACGCTCGACCGTTGCGATGTCCGGCGCGAGGGCTCGGAGATCGTCGTCTATGTCCATGCCCGCTCCTTCCTGCATCATCAGGTCCGCTCGATCGTCGGCTGCCTGAAGATGGTCGGGATGGGCCGCTGGCCGGAAAACAAGGTCGGAAAGGTCCTGGCGGCGCGCGACCGCTCGCAATGCGCCGCGCTGGCGCCGTCCTGCGGGCTCTATCTCGCCGGGGTCGACTATGTCGAGCCGTCGGCCTGAGACCCGAGCGTTTCAGAACAGGCCAAACAGCCGCGTGACGCTGTAGTCGAGCACGAGGCTGGCAGTGACCAGCGGCAGGGCGATGCCGCGGGCTACCGGTCCGAAGACTGCCCGCGCCACGCAGTAGCGCAGCCTCAGCACGATCGCGGCGAAGAAGAGCGACTGCACGATCGCGAGCTTCGGCGGCGCCCAGCCGATCGCGAAGATCGCCGCCGGAACCGCCATCAGGCTGGCCGAGACGATGCCGGCCCAGTTCCAGGCGATCACGAAGCTGGTGAAGCGCGGGGTCTGCGCAAGCTCGGGACGGAGCGCGATCAGGAGGGCCGGAACGGCGAGGATCGTCAGCGCCAGCGCCGCGATCACCGACAGGGCGAGCGTCGGCGCGGCGAACAATCCGGCGCTGTTCGGCAACCCGGCGACCAGGCGCACCGCCGCGAGGATGGCGACCGTCGCCGGCAGCATCAACGCGAAGGCGAGAAATGAGCGCCAGAACCCGTCCCGTGTCAGGTCGAGCTCGGGGAGAGCCTCGGCGCCCCGCGTCATCAGGTGCCACGAGCCGCGCAGCGAACGCGCGACGTCATCGGCTGCCAGCCTCATCACGGTCTCCATCATCTGCGATCTTAGACTTTCGTCTAACCGCGATAATGGGCCGTGGTTCCGTCGCGTCAAGCCTGACGGTGTGCGGCGAAATAGCTGGCGATCAGACGATGTGTGATCCGCTCCAGGGCCACGAGATCGGCGACGGCGACGCATTCGTCGACCTGGTGCATCGTTTTGCCGACGACGCCGTATTCGACGACGGGGCAATAGTTCTTGATGAAGCGCGCGTCCGAGGTGCCGCCGGTGGTCGAGAGCGCCGGGCGCTTGCCGGTCTCGGCCTCGACGGCCTCAGTGACCATCGCGACGAAGGGTCCGGGCTCGGTCAGGAAGGCGACCGCATTGGTCGGTTGGACCTCGAGGGTGTAGCGAACCTGGTTGCCGGCCGCCTCGTGCAGGCGCCGTTCCAGTTCCGCGGCAAGCGTCTCCGGCGTCCATGTGTCGTTGAAGCGGATGTTGAAGGCCGCCTTCGCCTGCGCCGGGATGACATTGGTTGCGGGGTTGCCGACATCGAGCGTCGTGATTTCGAGATTGCTCGGGTCGAAATGCTGCGTGCCTCCGTCGAGCGGCGTGGCGTCGAGGGCGGCGAGCAAACGGACCATGCCGCGGATCGGGTTGTCGGCGAGATGGGGATAGCCGACATGGCCCTGCGTGCCCTGCACGGTGAGGCGCCCGGTCAGCGAGCCTCTCCGGCCGATCTTGATCATGTCGCTCATCGCAGCCGGGTTGGTCGGCTCACCGAGGATGCAATGGTCGAAGCGCTCGCCGCGCTCATGCGCCCAGGCCAGCAGTTTCACCGTGCCGTTGACGGCCGGCCCTTCCTCGTCACCGGTGATCAGGAAGGCGATCGAGCCGGGCGCATCGGGGTTGTCGCGGCGGTAGCGGATCGCGGCTGCGACCATGGCGGCGAGCCCGCCCTTCATGTCGCAGGCGCCGCGCCCGTAGAGCGTGCCGTTCTCGATCGCGCCGCCGAAGGGCTCGCGCGTCCAGGCGGCGGCATCGCCGACGGGGACGACATCGGTATGGCCGGCGATCACGAAGACCGGAGCGGTGCTGCCGATGCGCGCATAGAGATTCTCGACATCCGGCGTGCCCGGCTCGCTGAAGACCGGGCGATGCACATCATAGCCTTCCGCCGACAGCACCGCGGCAAGCAGCGCGAACGCGCCGCCTTCCTCGGGCGTCACCGAGGGGCAGCGGACCAGGGCCTGCGTCAGGGCGACGGGGTCGACCGGGTCGAAGGGGAGGGGGATGGAGGTGGGTGCGGCGCTCATTCCGCCGCTTTAACACCCGCTGGCGTGGCCGCAACCCTGTCCTGCTCCGTTGCCGACGGCAGCAGCCCGAGATCGATGAAGGCGACGACCCAGGCCATGGTCGAGATCGCCTCCAGCGACGGGCGCCAACCGAACGGCATGACAAGGCGCAGATGCTCCGGCAGGACGATCGCGCAGATCAGCAGGATGCCGAAGAGCGGAGTGCTGCCACGGTCGGTGGCACGCTTCGCTGCCAGCGCGGCCCAGGGAAACAGGGCGAAGGCCTTGACGAAGGCGACAATCATGATCGCGTCCCGGTACCCGACCAGAAGCGGCACGGTGCGCTGGATGGCGAGCAGCGTCAGCGCGACCGCAATGCTGCCGAGCCAGAAGGTCCGCAAGCCGATGCGGCCATCGAAATCGCTGAAGAGGCGGATCAGGGACATCAGGCAAGCTCCGATGGCCTTTGTCGCACGGCTTGCCGCGATGGTGAAGCTTATGGTGAATAAAAGGTTAACGTGCTCCTTAAGAGTTTATATCGGCTCAGAAAGGGCTTGAACGGGGCGGGGCTGGCGGTTAGCTGCGGAACGCGCGTTGCTTTCGGCTCGCGGCCTGCCGTTCCCCTTTTGTCGTGAAGTGCAGTTGAAGGGCGCCTCTGTGCGGCCCCAGTGAGGTTTCGAGCATGACCATCCGTTTCCATCGCGGTGACCTGCCGGACGGCTATGAGGCCGGGCCGAGCGTCGCGATCGATACCGAGACGCTCGGCCTCAATCCGCACCGCGACCGGCTCTGCGTCGTCCAGCTGTCGCGCGGCGATGGCACCGCCGATGTCGTGCAGATTACCAAGGGCGGCGAGCGTCCGAAGAACCTGATCCGCCTGCTCGAGGATCCGGCCGTTCTGAAGCTCTTCCATTTCGCCCGCTTCGATGTCGCGGTGCTCCAGCACGCCTTCGGTGTGGTCACCACGCCGGTCTATTGCACCAAGATCGCCTCGAAGCTGGCCCGCACCTATACCGACCGGCACGGGCTCAAGGATCTCGTGCGTGAATTGCTCGGCGTCGACCTGTCGAAGCAGCAGCAATCCTCCGACTGGGGCGCTGATACGCTGAGCGAGGCCCAGCTCGCCTATGCCGCCTCCGACGTGCTGCACCTGCACGCGCTGCACGAGAAGCTCGAGACGATGCTGGCGCGCGAAGGGCGCCGGCACCTCGCGCAGGCCTGTTTCCAGTTCCTGCCCTACCGGGCCGAGCTCGATCTTGCCGGCTGGGACGAAACCGATATCTTCGCGCACACTTGACAATTTCCAAGGCTTCTTGCGTCAGTCTGCGCGCGGGTGGAGCGCGCGGACAAGCGCGCCCCCGCCATGGGCGAGCTACGCGGGGGCGCGATGTGGCCTGTCCAGTGACACGAAAATGCCGTCAGCGGCTGCCATTGCGCGGGACATGACTTTGGCAATGACCTTCAACGACCCGGCTGCGGGGCTGGCCGCGCAGGCGCTGCGCCGGCGCGCGGCCTTCGGCGCGGCGCGGCGCCATAC
>JAEWKP010000459.1 GCA_023393655.1 Pseudomonadota bacterium
CCGTTCCTGCAGCGCGCACTGAGCTTCATGCGGGTCTTCGGCGGCAGGGCCGACCAGGGCGTCGCCACCGCCCCCGCCCCGGTCGTGTCGGTGGTTCCGGCAGCGCCGACCACGACCAGCGCCCCGCTGCCGCCGCGCCGAGCCAACGGCCTCCGGACCTCCAATCTCGATCAGTCGACAGCCGCTTACGCCAGCCAGCCGGGCCAGCGGTGAAACGCTTGGATGACCGCCCGATCGCCGTGACAAAAATGTCGCGGCGCTCTGGATAATCCGGACTGCCTTTTTTGCAGGCGCGAAGGCCCCCGCTTCGGGGGCCTTTGCTTTTTGGCTGTGCGACACGCCCAAAAGCTCGTCTTGCCGGAAAACCGACCTCGCCCACCTGATGGCGTGACAGCGCGATCACTGCGCGGCGAGGGGTTCCTGCAGATGTCCGATCTCTTCCGTTCCTCGATTCTCGGCCTGGCCCTGGCGGCGGGCCTCGGTAGTGCCCAGGCCTCCGACCTGCCCAGCAGGAAGGGTGCGCCGCCGGTTCCGGTCATTCCGGCGATCACCTGGTTCGACATTGCCGTCAATGTGAAGGCCCAGACCGACTACAACTTCCGAGGGATATCGCAGACCGATCGCAAGCCCGGCATCGCCGGCGGCGCCGAACTGCAGATCTACAACAACCTGTTCTATGTCGGCGTCTACGGCGCCAGCGTCGATCTCGCCACCCGGCCCGATGCCGAGATCGATTTCTACGGCGGCATCCGCCCGAAATTCGGCGACCTCGCCTTCGATCTCGGCGTGATGCAGTATTATTACCCGAGCGAGAAGCAGCTCATCGATGTCGCCGGCGTGTTCTGGACCCCGAAGAACACCGACTTCACCGAGGTCTACGGCAAGGTCTCCTACACCTTCGCGGAGAGCCTGACGCTCGGCGCCAACGCCTATTACGCCTGGGACTGGCTTGGCACCGGCGCAAGCGGCACCTATGCCTCGGTGACCGCCAAGTACAGCCTGCCGTTCCTGGAAGGCCTCTCGGTTTCCGGCGAGCTCGGCCACTACTGGCTCGGCACCACCAACCTCGCAATCTGGTCGACGGTCCCGGCGACCAACCTGCCGGACTACACCTACTGGAATGCCGGCGTGTCCTATAACTGGAAGAACCTCACCGCCGACCTGCGCTACCACGACACCACGCTGTCGAAGACGGAATGCTTCGCGCTGACGGCCGATCCGCGCGGCATCACCACCGGCAGCGGCCGCTCGAAATGGTGCGGCGCGGCCGTGGTCGCCACGCTCTCCTTCGACATCACCGCCAGCAGCGTCGGCATCTTCGCGCCGAAGTGAGCCCTGCGCCTTCCGCAAACACGAAAGGCCGCCCGAAAGGCGGCCTCTTCTGTTGAAGCGATACCCGCCCTCAGACGATCTCGGAGACCAGCTTGGCGATCAGGCTGTTGGAGAGGATGACCGGCAGGCCGGCCTCAGCCGCCTCGCGGCGATGCCGCTCGACGAAGCCCATGCAGTCCATCAGCAGGACCTGCGCACCGCGCCCCGCGAGATCGCGTGCGGCTTCTGCCACCGATGCCCCCTTCCCGCCATAGGGCGAGGCAGCGGCATAAAGCGGCGTGCGGCCGAGTGGCGCCCATTTCCCGGCCTCGGACGCGATCTGCTCGGCCAGCGGTACGATGATGCCGAGCTCGGCGCCCTGTACCAGCGCTGCCACGGTCGGCGGCAGGATGCGGTCCGGCTCGATCAGGCGCGCCATCTGCGTCCGCAAGCGCGCGAAATGGCCCGTGCAGAGCATCAGGATCGTCGAGCAACCCTCGGCTTCCAGCATCGCGAGCTTATCCTGCGCCGCTGCCTCCGTGCGGACGCGGTCGATGACGACCGCGCTGCCGTCGAGCAGTTTGGTGATCAGCACCGGCTTGCCGGCTTCCGCTGCAAAGTCGCGCTCGATCTCGGCGCGGCTCAGGCCATCCAGCACCCCGGCATGGCGCCGTGCCAGACGCACATCCAGAACATCGTCGAGGATCGGCGTGATGTCGGCGCGCGGCGCCTGGCCGATGGTCAGGGTTCCCAGCTTGCTCATGGCAATGCCTCCTCAGACATGGAAAGGCCCCGGGGCGTGGTCGCCTCGGGGCCTGTCTCGTTCAACGCTTCCAGAAGTTCTTCGAGACCGAGTCGAAGAAGGAGAAGATCGCGTCGCCAGCGATCACGCCCGCAGCGAAGACCTCCATGTCGCCCTCGCCGCTTGCACCCCGCCGCTTCTCCCAGATCAGCCGGCAGAGAATGCCGGCCAGAACCGCCCAGCCCGCCATCGGGAAGTTGATCAGCAGGCCGGTGGCGAAGAGCACGCCGATCTGCCGCTTCGGCCCGCCGATGAACTGCAGGATCGCACCGGGGATCGCCCAGAGGAAGAGCTGCCAGGCCACGCCCGGCGCCACGCCGGCCTTGATCGTGGCGGCATAGACCTTGTCGACGGGTGCCACCAGGTTCTGGTCGAAATAGGACTGGTACGAGAACAGCACGACCGCGCCCGCCACGACGAAGGCGAACATCGCCGCGAAGAGCTGCTGGCGGCGGCCCTCGCGCTCGAAGGCAGGATCGGCGCCGTTGCCGCGCAGCAGGTAGCCGGCCTTGAGGTCATAGCCCATATCGGCGAAGGCCGGGCCGGTCGCAGCCGAGAAGCCGACGAGCAGCGCCAAGGCTGGCATCGGGAAGCCGATGAGCATGCCGATGATCAGCGTGATCAGCGCCACCGCGAAGGCCGGGAACCAGCCGGAATGCATCGCGGCGAGGCCGACGATCAGCTCGTGCACATAGGCTGCGAAAGCGGCGTAGAGCACGAACAGGATCAGCATGCCCATCGACATGTCGGTCATCAATCCGCCGACCACGGCGATGAACACGGCAATCACGAGATAGCCGACCGTGCCGAGCCCGAGCGCGCGCTTGACCTCGGCATCCGAGACGCCGGCTGCCGTTTCGCCCGCCTTCGCCTCGGCCCGCCGAAACAGCAGCGAGGCAACCTGGAACAGCGCGATGAGGCCGGCACCGATCATGAAGCCGTGCGGGATATAGGCGGCCATCAGGTCGCCCTTGGGGATGATGGTCTCGAACAGCGGCCCGCCGAAGAGCTGGCCGGAATAGCCGCGCAGCAAGAGGCCGATGCCGAACATCGTCAGCGCCCAGACATTGCCGATGAAGGCGACGCCGAAAGCCGACATCGGAATGCCGCTGACCGCCGTGGAGCCGGCGAAGCCGATCCAGGCCAGTGGGATCTTGATGAAGGAAGCGACGACGCCGGTGCCGAAGCCGATGCCCATCAGCACCGCCTTGCGGCCACCCTCGTCGCCGGCCTTGATCGCCTCGGCGGCGGCCACGCCCGGAGGCCAGGCGCCCGTCGCCGGGAAGACGCGGGAATCGAACATCCGGTAGAGCAGATAGGCGTCGAGCAGCATCGCGAAGAAGGCGCCTGCCAGCATCGGCAGCACCAGATCGGGGCGGCCGAGCAGCCAGGGAATGCCGACCGGCAGGAGCAGGCTGTTCGCCGCGCCGAACGTGGCCGAGGAGATCGCACTCTGGGCCAGGTTCTGGACATGGATCGAGCGGTAGCGCGCGAAGATCGCGAGCGGCACGCGCGCAAGCGCCATGGCGGCGAGCGCACCGATCAGCGAGGTGTTGGCGGTGATGCCGAGCGACACCAGAAGCTGCATGCCGATGATCGCGCCGAAGACGCAGAGCACGGCGATGAGCAGCAGCGTCGCCGGTTCGAACAGGCTGGGGTGCCGCCGAGGCACCCCCTCAGTTGGATTGGTCATGCCTCGGTCCCCTTATTGGCCCCTGTCGGGCGTTTGCGTTGTGATCCTTGCCGCTCAGGCAACCAGGATGCCGGCCTTGGCCTCGCCGACATCCTGCGTGGCATGCGCGCCCTGCACGCCGTAATCGCGCTTGGCCGCATCCGGAGAGACCAGCCCGAGCGCGATGTCGCGGGCGATCGCCTCCCGCGAGCGCTCGGAGGCCGGGCCGTAGCCGGCACCGCCGGCGAGCACGAGCTCGACGATCTCATGCGGCTGACGCACCTGGACCAATTCGCCGGTGCCGACATCCCTGAGGACATGGCCCTGCTCGTCGATCACCCGGCCGGAGGCCCCGCCGCCGGCCTTGCCTCCGAACAGGCCCGGGATCGGGTTGTTGACCCCCTCCGGATAGAGCGAGACCAGCGTCGGCAGGCCGTCATCGGCGAGCTTGCGCAGCCGCACGCGCTGGCCGAGCCCGCCGCGATGCTGGCCGGCGCCGCCCGAGTCCGTGAGATAGGCCTTCTCGACCACCAGCACCGGCACGCGCGATTCGAAGGTCTCGATCGAGGTGTTCGCCGCCGAGGTCGGATAGAGCAGGCCCGACTTGCCGTCGCCCTGGGCCGAGCCGCCCTGCCCGCCGCCGCAGAAGAGCATGTCGGAATAGGTGTCTCCGGCCGCATCGCGGCCATAGACGCTCGCCGCCACCGGCAGACCCGTGAAGGCCTGGACTTGGCGCGGCGCCGCCTTCGACAAGGCGCGGAAGATATTCGGCGCCAGATACCAGCCGGTGCGGGTACGCAGGTTCACCGCCAGCGGCTTGTCGCAGTTCAGGATCGAGCCCTTCGGCGCATCGACCGAGAAGGCGCGGTAGCAGCCGGCATTGCCGCGCACCGACGGCGTCAGCATGCATTTCAGCGGATAGGTCGCATGCGCCATCGTGTAGTTGAGCGTGCAGTTCAGCCCGCCCTGCGGCAGTTGCGGCGGGGCGCCGGCGAAGTCGAGATGGATCGTGTCGTCCTTCACCGTCAGCGCCAGCGGATAGGTCATCGGCGTGCCCAGCGGGTTGTTCGAGACCGTGCCGTGATAGACCCCGTCCGGCAGCGCGCGGATGGCCTCGCGCATCGCCTTCTCCGAGCGGCTCTGCACGACATGGGCGAGAGCCCTGAGATCCTGCATGCCGTAATCGGTGAGGAAGGATTGCAGCCGCTCGGCGCCGATGGCGTTGGCCGCGACGAAGGAGTGGAGATCGCCGAGCACCTGCTCGGAATTGCGCACGTTCTCACCGAGCAGGCGCACCAGCGTCTCGTTGATCCGGCCGGCCTCGTAGAGCTTCATCGGCGGGATCTGGAAACCTTCCTCGTAGATCTCGCGAGCCCGCAGGCTGTCCTTGGTGCCGCCGATATCCGAGACATGGCCGACCGTGCCCATCAGGCCGACGACGCGCTCACCGAGGAAGACCGGCGTCACCACGGCGATGTCGAAGAGATGGCCCGCGCAGAGCCAGGGGTCGTTGGTGATGAGGACATCGCCGGGCTTCAGCGTCTCGGCCGGATAGCGCTCCAGCAGCGCCTTGACCGCGCGCGGCAGCGTCAGGTTGAACACCGGCATCGCACGGGGCGAATGCGCCAGCGTCTCGCCCTCGGGGTCGAGCAGTTCGCAGGCGAAGTCCTGCGCTTCCGAGATCACCAGCGAGAAGGCGGTGCGGCAGACCGTCAGCCACATCTCCTCGACGACGTTGATCATCCGGCTCCACATGATCTCCAGCGAGATCGGATCGGCCTCGATCCGGCGCGCGGCCTCGGCCAGCGGCATGTCGGCGGTGATCGTCGTCTCGGCGGCATTGGCCTGGCCGACATGGACGATGAGGTTCAGGACATCGTCGATGGCGACGCTGTCGCCGGGCGGCACGATCGTGGTCGCCTCGCGCTCCTCGATGATCGCCGGGCCCTTGACGGTGTCGCCGGAACGCAGGGCATAGCGGTCATAGACCGTGGCCTCGCTCCAGCCGCCCTCGAACCAGGCCTTGCGGGTGCCCTTGACCTTGTTCGCGGCATCGCCGCCGCCGGCCGCACCGGAGAGCGAGAGGGTCGGAACCGGCCCCGCGCAGCGGACACGGAAGTTGATCGCCTCCAGCCGCGCGCCCTCATAGACCGAGGTGTAGCGGGCAGAATAGGCGGTCGAAAACGCCGCGCGGATGGCATCGAGGCTCGACGCATCGATGGTGCCTGATGGCAGCGGCACGGAGATATCGTGCATCTGGCCGACGAGGCGCATATCGGCCGTGCGCTCGACCGTGACGTCGCCGAGCTTCACGCCGGCCTCGGTCAGGTGCTTGCGGCCCTCGACCTCGAGATCGCGGAGTACGGCATTGACGGAAGCCGCATCGAAGCCCTCGGAGAACTCGACCGGCAGCGAACGCACCATGTCGAAGGAGAGCGGCGCGGCGAGGAAGCCAAGCGCCGAGGCCGCGCCCGAGGCCGGCGGGATGATCACCTGCTTGACGCCGAGCACGCGGGCGACGTCGACGGCGTGCGCGGGACCGGCACCGCCGAAGCCGACCATGGCGTAGTGGCGGGGGTCCTTGCCCTTCTCGACGAGATGGACGCGGGCAGCGGCGCCCATGCTCTCGACGACGACCTTGTGGATGCCCCAGGCGGCTTCCTCGATCGAGAGGCCGAGCGGCGCGGCAACGGTCGACACGGCCTTGCGCGCCGCTTCAAGGTCGAGCGCCATGCGCCCGCCCAGGAAGAAGCCGGGATCGTAATAGCCGAGCACGAGATTGGCGTCGGTCACGGTCGGCTTCACGCCGCCCATGCCGTAGCAGGCCGGGCCCGGATCGGAGCCGGCCGAATGCGGGCCGACCTTGAGCAGGCCGACCTCGTCGATCGCCGCGATCGAGCCGCCGCCGGCGCCGATCTCGATCATGTCGATGACGGGCGCCTTGATCGGCAGGCCGGAGCCCTTGGCGAAGCGGTTGACGCGGCCGGCTTCGAGCATCGGCGCGATCTCGGCGCGGCCGTCCTCGATCATGCAGGCTTTTGCGGTGGTGCCGCCCATGTCGAAGGAGATCACGTCCTTGTGGCCGGCGAGTTCGCCGAACAGGGCGGTGGCGAGGCCGCCGCCGGCCGGGCCGCTTTCGAGCAGGCGGATCGGGAAGGTGCGCGCCGTTTCGGGCGAAACGAGGCCGCCGGCGGAATGCATCAGCGTCAGCGAACCGCGGAAAGAGCGGGCCGCGAGCTCGCGCTCCAGCCGCTGGAGATAGCGGCGCATCAGCGGCTGGACATAGGCATTGGCCGCCGTGGTGACGAAGCGCTGGTATTCCCAGATCTCGGCGACGACCTCGCTCGACAGCGAGACGGTCAGCTCCGGGCAGGTCTCGCGCACGATTCTGCCCGCTTCCTGCTCATGCGCCGGATTGCGGTAGCTGTTCAGGAAGCAGATCGCGATCGCCTCGCAGCCGGCGGCTTCCAGCTCGCGGGCGGCCTTGCGCACGGCATCCGCGTCGAGCGCCGTCACCACATTGCCGTCACGGTCGATGCGCTCGGCCACTTCCAGGCGATGTTCGCGCGAGACCAGCGGATCGAGGAAGGTCAGGAACAGGTCGTAGATGTCGTAGCGCTGCTCCGTCCCCATCTCGAGGATGTCGCGAAAACCCCTGGTGGTGATCAGGCCGAGCTTGGAGCCCTTGCGCTCGATCACGGCGTTGGTGACGAGCGTCGTGCCGTGGACGATGTCGCCGACATCGGCCAGCGTGATCCCGGCCATCTCGGTGAGTTCGCCGAGGCCGATCAGCGCGGCCTCGGAGGGGTCGTGCGGGGTGGTCAGGCGCTTGTGCAGCCGAACCGAACGCTCCTGCGAATCATACAGGATGAAGTCGGTGAAGGTGCCGCCGATGTCGAAGCCGATACGCCAACGATTGCTCATGGAGCAGTCTCCGCGATTGAGAGGTTCAAGGGTATGAAACGCTTGTCCTGGATCAGGGCCGCGATCTCGGCGGCGCCCTGACCCAGCGAACGGATGATGGCGAGGCGCTCGGCCGGCTCGACCGTGGCAGCCGGGAAGGAGATGCAGAGTGCGACCTCGTCGCCGGTGGCGGGATCGCCGACGGCAACGGAGATGGCGCGCACGCCGTGCACCGCCTCGTCATGGGATTCGGCGAAGCCGGCGCGACGCACGATGGCGAGGCGCGACAGCAGCTCGTCCATATCCTGCGGCGCGGTCTGCGAGGGCGGCTTGAAGCCGGCGCGATAGAGCGCGCGAACCTCTTCGTCGGAGAGGCGGGCCAGCAGGGCACGGCCGGTGCTCGAGGCGAAGGCCGGGATACGGTCCCCGATCGAGGTGACGACGCGCAGCGCGTGACGGCCGGGATGGGCGGTGACGCCGACGATCTCGTTGCCACGGCGCACGCTGATATAGCCGGTATGGCCGATCTGGTCGGAAACCCGCCCCACGACAGCGTCGGCCCGGTCGATCAGCGACGCTGCGAAACGATAGAGATGGCCGACCTGGTTGAGCAGGAGGGAGGGCCGGTAGCGCTTGCTCTCGCCGACCGTCTCCAGCAGCCCCTCGTCGCGCATCGCCCGCAGCAGGCGCGAGGCATTGCTCTTCGGCATGCCGAGCAGCGTGACCAGATCTGTCACCGTGACGTCATGACGCGTGCTGGAAAAGCAGCGAAGCACATCCACGGCCGATGACAGGATGGACATCGCGGGCTGATCCTTTTAGTTCCATTTAATGGAACTTGAGTTTCATTAAGAGGGAAAATACGCGAGTTAAGGAAGATGTCAATCCTGCGACCGCGCTTTTGCTTCCCTCAGGTGAGCGGGTCTGGGCGCCTCGACGCCGGTCCGCCTTGGCTGTATCCCGGCTTCCTTGCCTGTTCGGGCCCCTGCCCGCCGTCATGGAGATCCCCGGATGAGCGACAGCCTGCTTTATCTCTCGCGCGACGATGTCCGGGCGCTGGCGATCTCGCCCGATGAAGCGCGCGAGGCCGTGCTGCAGGCGTTTCGCGACCATGCCGCCGGTTTGAACCGGAGCCTGCCGAAGACGGCGCTGGCGCTCGGGCCGGGCCACGGCTTCCAGGCGATGACGGCAGCCTCGTCGGCCCGGCAGATCGCCACGGTGAAATGGGTGGCGATGGCGCCGGTTGCGGCTGGCTCGCCCCTGCCCGCCGTGAGTGCGCTGATCTGCGTCAACGACTATGCGACGGGCATGCCGCGCGCGATCCTCGACGGCGACGAGATCACCCTGATCCGCACCGCAGCGATCACCGCAGCCGCAGCCTCGCGCCTGGGCCCGCCGACGCCTCGCACCATCGGCTTCGTCGGCTGCGGCTTGCAGGCCCATGCCCATCTCGCCGCCTTCCGCGCGCTCTACCCCAGCTTGAGCTCAGCGCTGGCCATGAGCCGCAGCCGCGCCTCAGCCGAACGCCTCGCCGATGCCGCGCGCCAAACCGGCCTCGCCGCGCAGGTGCTGGACGATGCCGACACCCTGCTGACCGAGAGCGATATCGTGATCTCGATGGTGCCCGGCGGCCCCGGCATGACGCCTTTCCTCGACGCCCGGCGCCTGAAGCCTGTCGCCTTCGTGGCGGCCGTCGATACCGGCCGGAGCTGGGTGCCCGAGACGCTGCCTGCCTTCGACGTCCTCGCCACCGACAGCCTTGAACAGTCGCATGCGCCCTATGATGCGGCCGGCAACCCGGTCACCACCGTCAGCTTCGGCCATGACATGTCGGAGCTGGCCGGCGCCCCGCATCCGACCGCGCCGACGAGCCGCTCCTTCTTCTGCTTCCGCGGCGTCGCACTGGCCGATCTCGCGCTCGCCGAACTCGTCCTCGCGAAGGCGCGTGCGAGCGGGCTCGGCACGAGCCTGCCACGCTGATCCAGCCTAGCCTTACCGGACCACGCCATGACCCAGCGCCTTCGCGATTTCGGCCTCACCTGCGGCATCATGCAGCCCGGCCCGCTCAATGCGGTCACCGACGTGCCCGGGGTCAAGCTCGGCCATTTCACCCTGAGCGAGGGCGATCTGCGGACCGGCTTCACGGCGCTGCTACCGCATGACGGCAATCTGTTCCGCCGGAAGGTCCGCGCCGCGGTCGATATCATCAACGGCTTTGGCAAGAGCGCCGGGCTGATGCAGCTCGCCGAGCTCGGCCAGATCGAGACGCCGCTGCTACTCGGCAATACGCTCGCCGTCGGCGCCGGCTTCGACGCGCTGGTGACGCGTGCGCTCGCCGACAATCCCGACATCGGTCGCGAGACCGGCACGGTCAATCCGGTCGTGCTCGAATGCAATGACGGCTATCTCTCCGACATCCGCGCCCGCGCGCTAACGCAGCAACATGCCTTCGCCGCCCTCGATGCCGCCGCTTCCGGCTCGGTTGCGGAAGGCGCGGTCGGCGCCGGCACCGGCATGAGCGCCTTCGGCTTCAAGGGCGGCATCGGCACGGCCTCGCGCCGCTTCGAACTCGACGGCACCGATTACACGCTCGGCCTGCTGGCGCTGGCCAATTTCGGCAATGCCGGCGACCTCGTCCTGCCCGATGGCCGCCGCCCGGTTCCGCCGGAGACGAAACCCCAGAGCGAGCGCGGCTCGGTCATTCTGGTCATCGCGACCGACGTCCCGCTGGAATCGCGGCAATTGCACCGGGTCGCACGGCGTGGCGGCGCCGGTCTCGCCCGGCTCGGCGCCTTCTGGGGAAATGGCAGCGGCGACATCGCGGTTGCCTTCACCACGGCCGATCCGATCGACCACGATCAGCCTGATGACCTCGTGCCGCTGCGCGCCCTCAACGAGAACCGCATCGACACGCTCTTCCGCGCCGCCGCCGAGGCGACGCAGGAAGCCGTGCTCAACGCGATGGTTGCCGCGCCCGCCACGACCGGGCGCGACGGACATCACCGCCCGTCGCTGGGGGACTGGCTCAGGGCGAACGCGAACTGAAAAGAAAACACGCCGTCATGCTCGCCCTTGTGGCGAGCATCCACGCCTTGAACACGGCATTGCATGAAGGAAGACGTGGATGGTCGGGACAAGCCCGACCATGACGGAGGGATGCGCGGCTTGAGATTATCCTCAGGCCCACTCGCCCTTGCGGAACACCGGCACGCGACGGCCGTCTTCATGGACGCCGTCGATATCGACATCACCGGAGCCAATCATCCAGTCGATATGGATCAGGCTCTTGTTGCCGCCCTGCGCCGCGATCTGCTCCGGCGTCAGGTTCGCGCCATCGACGAAGCATTTCGAATAGCACTGCCCGAGCGCGATATGGCAGGACGCGTTCTCGTCGAAGAGCGTGTTGTAGAACAGGATGCCGCTCTTCGAGATCGGCGATGAGTTCGGCACCAGCGCGACCTCGCCGAGCCGGCGCGAGCCCTCGTCGGTATCGAGCACCTTGTTCAGCACCGCCTCGCCGCGCGAGGCCTTGGCCTCGACGATCCGCCCACCCTCGAAGCGCACCTGGATCTGATCGATCAGCGAGCCCTGATAGGAAAGCGGCTTGGTGCTGGAGACATGGCCCTCGACCCGGCGCGCATGCGGCGTGGTGAAGACCTCCTCGGTCGGGATGTTCGGGTTGCAGACGATGCCGTTCTTGGCCGGCGAGGCGCCGCCCTGCCAGTCATGGCCGTCGGCCAGGCCCACAGTGAGATCGGTGCCCGGCCCGGTGAAACGCAGCGAGGCGAAGCGCTGGCCGTTCAGCCAGTCGCGCCGCGTCCGCAGCGCCGCATTATGTGCGGCCCAGGCCGCGACCGGGTCGGTCTGGTCGATGCGCGAGGCCGAGAAGATCGCCTCCGCCAGCTTGCCGACCGCAACCTCCTCGGCATCATCAGGGAAGACCTGCTTGGCCCAGGCCGCACTCGGATAGGCCAGGATGTTCCAGTTGATGTCGAAGCCGGCGATCTTCTCCAGCGCCGGCTGGTAGGCCAGCGAATTGGCCTTGCTGGCGCGGCCGACCTTGGCCGGATCCTCGTTCGCCAGCAGCATCGGATTGTCGCCGACGATGGCGAGCCGCGCGGTATTGGCGGCAAAGGCCTCGGCGACGCCCTTGTAGAGCCAGGCCGGCGCCTTGTCGAAGCTCGCATCGGGCGCATGGCGGTAGCGCGCCAGCGTCACCTCCTCGTCGGCCAGCATCGGCGTGACGATACCGGCGCCGGCCTTGTAGGCATGCGCGGCGATCAGCCGGACCAGCGGCAGAGCTGCGACCGGCGCGGTCAGGAACAGGTCTTGCCCCGGCTGAAGGTTGAGCCCGACGCGAATGGCGACCTCGGCCAGCTTGTCGAGCTTGGCGGGATCGATGGCAGAGGGGCGCTGGTGAACAGTCATGGCATTCGACCTGTCGGATTCGGGATAGCGGCCATTGCTGGCCCGAATCGCGGCCGGGTCAACCGCTGCAGCGGCAGGGCCGCCATCTGCTGACCGTACGACGGTCTTTCAGCCCTCGCTGTTGCCCACCCTGATCATCCGCCGGAGCTTGCTCGCCCGCAGCAGGTGACTGCGCATCAGCGCCGAGGCGACCTCGTTCTCGCCCGCCTCCAGATGGTCGAGCATGGCCATATGCTCGGCGCAGTTCACGCGCACGCGCTCCATGCCCTGGTCCCAGTCGTAGTTCGACAGGCGCCGGAGCTGGTTCTGGCGCCGCATCGCCGAATGGAAGAAGCGGTTGCCGGTGGCGGCGGCGAGCCCCTCGTGGAAATCGGCATTCATCTCGTAGAAGGCGATGCTCGACGATTCCCGCCAGGGTCGCTTCAGCGACTCGACATGCCGCGCCCGCATCTCGGCAATCCAGCCGGGATCGAGCTGGAAGCCGGGCTCCAGCATGACCATCGGCTCGATCAGCAGGCGGAATCGGTAGCTCTCGTCGCGCAGGCGCTGGTCGCGCGGCTCGTGCAGGAAGCGCCAGCCATAGCCCGGCTTGCGCTCGACCATGTCGAGATCGGCGAGGCGCGCGAGCAGCTTCTGCGCCTCGGGCCGGCCGAGCTCGTAGCGCCGCATCACCTCCAGCTCCGAAACCTCGTCCGGCAGCAGGCCGTTTTCGCGCTCACGTGCCAGCTTGACCATGGCGAGATCGACCGTCTCGGGCGCCCGGGCGCTCTCGCTCGCAGCCGGCAAGCTGATGAGCTCGATGCCCTTGTTGAGATGCCGGCGCACCACGCCCTGCTCGGCGAGGTGATCCAGTGCGGCCCGTACGGGCGTGCGTGACACCCCGAGCCGCTTCGCCGTCGCGTTCTCGTTGAGCCAGGCACCGGCCGCCAGCGCATCGTCACGCACGAGCTGCAGGATACGGTCGGCGATCTCCTGTTGCAGCCGGGTCGGCGCCGCCATCGGAAAAGACCTTGATTGTTTTAGTTCAGGATGAAATACACTACAGCACGATTTCTCGCCAGCATACCGGAAAGATGTGCGCCATGGTCCAGCCCTGCCCCTTCGTCGACGTGTTGGGCACGCCCTATGAGCGCGGCCGCCAGCACGGTGCGGCCGTGCCGCAGCGCGTCAAGCGCTCGATCGAGCTCTATGGCGGCCAGCTCGGGGAGCTCGGCTACGACGCCGCGGCGAAATCGGCGCTGATCGCCGAGTTCGCCAAGGAGATCGAGCATTTCGGCGCGCATTACATCGAGGAGATGCGCGGCATCGCCGATGGCGCCGGCGTCGCGCTCGAAGACATCGTCATGGTCAATGCCCGCACCGAGGTCATCGCCAAGGCCCGCCTCGTCAAGAACAAGCCGATCGAGGCCCAGGAAGAGCTCGACGACGGCTGCACCGGCGCCATCATCCTGCCGGAGCGCAGCGCCTCGGGCGAACTGATCCACGGCCAGAACTGGGACTGGAAGGCCGAATGCGCGGAGACGGCGATCGTGCTGCGCGTGCGCCGCGACGACGGGCCGGACTTCCTGACCTTCGTCGAAGCCGGCGGCCTCGCCCGCTGCGGCATGAACGCGGCCGGCATCTCGATCACCGCGAACTATCTCGAATCCGAGCGTGATTTCACCCAGGCCGGCGTGCCGCTCGCCCTGATCCGCCGCAAGGTGCTGGAGCAGGAGCATCTCGCCTTCGCCATCAAGGCGGTAGCGACGACGCCGAAGGCTTGCTCGAACAACATGATGCTTTCGACCGTGAAGGGTTTTGGCATCGATTTCGAATGCGCCCCGGACGAGGCTTTCCCGATCTACCCGCAGGACGGCATGATCGTGCACGCCAATCACTGGGTCGGCCAGATCGCCCTGACCAAGATCAAGGACACCGGCATCCCGCGCGTGCCGGAGAGCTTCTATCGCGACTGGCGCGTCCGCAAGCTGCTCGACGAGGCCGGCCGCAAGCTGACCGTCGACGACCTCAAGCAGGCCTTCTTCGACGACTTCCTGGCGCCTCACTCGGTCTGCCGCCCGGTGCGCCCGAACGAGGCCGGCAATCTCTCGGCCACCGTCGCCATGGTGATCATGCAGCCGGCGAAGGGGATCATGGAGGTCGCGCCGCTGCCGGCCCAGAACCGCGTCTTCACACGCTACAGCCTGACCGAGGAGCCCGTGCTGCTCGCCGAAGCGGCGGAATAAGCCGGCAACACCGCGTCACAACCGAAAAACAACAGGGGAACATGATGCGCCGAACCACCAAGAC
>JAEWKP010000045.1 GCA_023393655.1 Pseudomonadota bacterium
GAAAAGAAAAGGCCCCGGACGGCATCGTCCGGGGCCTTTTTCATTCTTCAGTAGAAATCGTCACCCCACCGCGGTCGGGATCAGGCTGCGCGCCACGCCCTCGATCCGCTCGGCCGCCGCGACGAGCGCTTCCGCGGCCCGGTCCTCGACCTCGCCGAGCCGCTGATCGGCAGCGCCGGCATTGCCCTGCGTCGCCGCGAGGTCGGCTTCCAGCTTCGCCAGTCGCCGCTTCAGCTCATGGACCTCGTCGGCCACCATCAGCGCGGCCATGACGTGCAGGCGCATGTCGCCGATCTCGCCGAAGGCCTCGCGCATTTCGCCGATCTTCTCGTCAAAGAACCGGGCGAGCCCCTCGAGATGGCCCTCCTCGCCTTCCCCGCAGGCCATGCGGTAGGCTTTCCCGGCGATCATGACGTTGACTTGCGGCATTCGAGCTCCAGTCCTTGTCTAGCTTTGGCTTGCCTCGGGCTCCGGCGGCTGCTGCGCCTCCACCCGCGCGATCACGGCGCCGACAACGTTCATCGCCCGCTCCAGCCGCTGGTCGACATCCGCGGCAGCCGTCTCGACCTGCCCGAGCCGCGCCATGGCGCCGTCGAGATCGGCCGCGAGACGCGCGCGATCGTCCTGCATCAGGGCGAGTTCGGTTTCGAGGTTGCCATGCCCACGCTCAGCCTCGACCCGCCGCCGCGCCGCTGCTTCCAGCTGCCCCAGCGCCGTATCCAGGCGCGCCAGCGCATTGTCCAGCATCAGGCTCGCCACCGTCGTTCTCCTTTCAGATCGAAGCCGGCTCACACGATTCGTCCAGCGAATTTACATGAGAACGCGGGAAAACAGGAATCGGCCCCCTCCGGGAGCGTGAACGGCCCGGTTCGGGCTGAACCATGCGAAAAACCTGCGGCAACCGGCTCCTGCGACCCTGAAACCCGGCTTGCGCGAATTGACTCGTGGCGAGCGCAAGGCCTAATCCACCGGTCCTTTTCCAAGCCTGCCGAGATCGCCTGCCCGCCGGCCCCATTCCTGCCTTTCCCGCAGGTTCGGATCGGCCTCAAGCCCGCCAGACTCAAAGCCCGTGAGATCATCATGACCACCATCGACCGCGCCCAGCACGACAAGCTCGCCAACGCCATCCGCGGCCTGGCGATGGACGGTGTCGAGAAGGCCAAGTCCGGTCATCCCGGCCTGCCGATGGGCGCTGCCGACGTTGCCGCCGTGCTGTTTACCCGCGTGATGAAATATGACGCTGCCGATCCGCGCTGGCCGGACCGCGACCGCTTCGTGCTCTCGGCCGGTCATGGCTCGATGCTGCTCTACGCCCTGCTCTATCTCACCGGCGCGCCCGGCATGGCGCTCGACGACCTCAAGGCCTTCCGCCAGATCGAGTCGAAGACCCCCGGCCACCCCGAGAACTTCATGACCGCCGGCGTCGAGACCACCACCGGCCCGCTCGGCCAGGGGCTGGCCACCGCCGTCGGCATGGCGATGGCCGAGCGCATGCTCGCCGCCGAGTTCGGCAAGAAGGTCGTCGACCACCACACCTACGTGCTGGCGTCCGACGGCGACCTGATGGAGGGCATCAGCCAGGAGGCGATCGCGCTCGCCGGCCACCAGAAGCTCAGCAAGCTGATCGTGCTCTGGGACGACAACGGTATCTCGATCGATGGCCCCCTCACCATCACCGACAATGTCGACCAGGTCGCGCGCTTCAAGGCCTGCGGCTGGCGCTCCGAGCGCGTCGATGGCCATGATCCCGAGGCGATCGAGGCCGCGATCCGCCGCGCCCAGAAGTCGAACAAGCCGACCATGATCGCCTGCAAGACGGTGATCGGCTTCGGCGCGCCGAAGAAGGCCGGCACCTCCAAGGCCCATGGCGAGCCGCTCGGCGCCGAGGAGCTCGCCGCCGCCAAGCAGGCGCTCGGCATCACCGGCGGGCCCTTCGAGGTCGCGGCCGACGTGCTCAAGGCCTGGCGCGGCTTCGGCGCGGCCGGCAGCGCCGCGCACAAGGACTGGAGCGAGCGCTTCGCCGCCCTCTCCGAGCGCAAGCGTGGCGAGTTCGACCGCCGCCTCGTGCACGGTGTCCCGGCCAAGCTCGACAAGGCGATCCTCGCCCATAAGAAGGCCCTGATCGCCGCGCCGCAGGCTGTGGCCACCCGCAAGGCCTCGGAGCTGGCGCTGGAAGCCATCATCCCGGTCATGCCCGAGCTGGTGATGGGTTCGGCCGATCTCACCCCTTCGAACAACACCCGCACCAAGGCCGCCGAGGACTTCACCCCGAAGACCCCGAAGGGCCGCTATGTCCGCTACGGCATCCGCGAGCACGGCATGGCAGCCGCGATGAATGGCATCACCCTGCATGGCGGCTTCCGCACCGCCGGCGGCACCTTCCTGGTCTTCGCCGACTATGCCCGCCCCTCAATGCGTTTGGCCGCCCTGATGGGCGCGCCCGTCGTCTATGTCATGACCCATGACTCGATCGGCCTCGGCGAGGACGGCCCGACCCACCAGCCGATCGAGCAGATCGCCAGCTTGCGCGCCATGCCGAACATGCGCGTCTTCCGCCCGGCCGACACGATCGAGACCGCGGAAGCCTGGCAGGCCGCGCTGGAGCGCACGGACGGCCCGACGGTGCTGGCCCTCTCGCGCCAGAACCTGCCGCAGCTGCGCACCGACGCCACCGCGAAGAACCGCTCGGCCACCGGCGCCTACGAGCTTCTGGCGGCCGAGGGCGGCAAGGCCCAGGTCTCGCTCTTCGCCTCGGGCTCCGAGGTCGAACTCGCCGTCGCCGCGCGTAAGCTGCTCGCGGAAAAGGGCGTCCGTGCCCGCGTCGTGTCCGTGCCTTCGCTCGAACTCTTCCTCGAGCAGGATGAGGCCACGCAGGCTGCCATCATCGGCTCCGCCCCGGTCAAGATCGCGGTCGAAGCAGGCGTGCGCTTCGGCTGGGATGCCGTGATCGGCCATGACGGCACCTTCATCGGCATGCACTCCTTCGGCGCCAGCGGCCCCTACAAGGAGGTCTACAAGCATTTCGGCATCACGGCGGAGGCGATCGCCGACGCCGCGATGAAGCAGCACAACGCCTGAGGGCCGGCCGCAGGCGGAGCTGATATTCCCGAAAGACATCTTGCGTTCGGCCATTCTTTGGCCGAATTGCCCGCGTGGATAGCGACGGCATCGCCGTTTCGCTAGAGTCGGATCCGATCAGGTTGTTCCAACCTGGTCGGTGAATCCGTCTCTAATAGTGATAGAGAACGCGTGATCCGATCTGGCTGAGAAACAGCCAGATCGGCGCGTGCTCTGGCGAAGGAGAGGAAGATATGACGGTGAAGGTAGCGATCAACGGCTTCGGCCGCATCGGGCGCAACGTTCTGCGCGCGATCATCGAGTCGAAGCGCAAGGACATCGAGGTCGTGGCGATCAACGATCTCGGCCCGGTCGAGACCAACGCCCATCTCTTCCGCTTCGACTCCGTCCATGGCCGCTTCCCCGGCACCGTGACCGTCTCCGGCGACACGATCGATGTCGGCCGCGGCCCGATCAAGGTCACCGCGATCCGCGATCCCAAGGACCTGCCGCACAAGGCGCTCGGCGTCGACATCGCCTTCGAGTGCACCGGCATCTTCACCACCCGCGACAAGGCCGCCGCCCATCTCGCGGCCGGCGCCAAGCGCGTGCTGGTCTCGGCCCCTTGCGATGGCGCCGACCTGACCGTCGTCTACGGCGTCAACCATCACGAGCTGACCAAGGACCACGTCGTCGTCTCGAACGCCTCCTGCACCACGAACTGCCTCGCGCCGGTCGTGCGCGTGCTGCATGACAGCATGGGCATCGACAAGGGCTTCATGACCACGATCCATGCTTATACCGGCGACCAGCCGACGCTCGATACGATGCACAAGGATCTCTATCGCGGCCGCGCCGCCGCGCTCTCGATGATCCCGACCTCGACCGGCGCTGCCAAGGCGATCGGCCTCGTCATCCCCGACCTGAAGGGCCGTCTCGACGGCACCTCGATCCGCGTTCCCACCCCGAACGTCTCGGTCGTCGACTTGAAGTTGATCTCGAAGCGCAAGACCACGGTCGAGAAGGTCAACGAGGCCATCATCAAGGCGTCGAAGCGCGGCCCGCTCAAGGTCATCCTCGCCGTCACTGACCAGCCGAACTTCTCGATCGACTTCAACCACGACCCGGCCTCCTCGACCTTCGCCCTCGACCAGACCAAGGTCATGGACGACAAGTTCGTGCGCGTGCTGTCCTGGTACGACAACGAATGGGGCTTCTCGAACCGCATGAGCGACACCGCCGTCGCCATGGGCGCCCTGCTCTGAACCGTCTTACCAAGGCCACGTTCCTCCCTCAGGGCGTGGCCTTGTCCCTGAACAGCAGCAGAAACGGACCGAGCATGGCCAAGATCGAGCCGACAGTAGCGACCCCGCCCGCCCCTCAGACCGAGGCTGCCTCCGCGCCGGCCAATCTGGCGCCGATCCCGGCCTTCCCCTCCGCTTCCGTCCCTGCCCCCGCTCCCGCTCCGGCCCCCGCAACCGCCGAGCCGGCACCGGCCGCGACCGAGCCCCGCAAGCTCGCCCAGCTCTCCCGCATCGAGGAGAAGGCGGCGCGCATCGAGGAGAAATTCGCCCGCTACGAGGCCGTTCTGACCCGCGCGGAATCCTCGCTGGAGCGCTCGGCCGGCAAGGTCGACAATGCGGTGGGCACGCTCGACATCGGAGGCATCCGCAACGAGATCGCCGCCCTGCGCCAGCGCGTCGATGCGACGCCGCGGGCCGGCACGCTCTTCGTCACCGCTGCCGTGACCGCGGTGCTCACCGTCCTGCTCACCATCCTCGTCCTGAAATTCGGCGTGCCCGGCCTGTTTGGCGGCTTGCTGCCGCAATGAGCGCCTTCCGCACCCTCGACGACGCCGATCTCGCAGGCAAGCGGGTGCTTGTCCGCGTCGACCTCAACGTTCCCATGGACGGCGACACGGTCAGCGACACCACCCGCATCGACCGCATCCTGCCGACGATCCGCGAGATCGCCGACAAGGGCGGCAAGGTCGTGCTGCTCGCCCATTTCGGCCGCCCCAAGGGCCGCGACGACAAGAACAGCCTGCGGCAGGTCGTGCCGGCCCTGACCGAAGCACTCGGCCGCCCCGTCACCTTCGTCGACGATTGCGTCGGCGAACCGGTTGCAAAGGCTCTTGCCGCAGCCAGGAACGGCGACGTCCTGCTGCTAGAGAACACCCGCTTCCACGCCGGCGACGAGAAGAACGATTCTGACTTCGTCAGGGCGCTCGCCGCCAATGGCGACCTCTATGTCAACGACGCCTTCTCGGCCGCGCATCGGGCGCACGCCTCGACGGAAGGCCTCGCCCATGTCCTGTCGGCCTATGCCGGGCGCACCATGCAGGCGGAGCTCGAAGCCCTCTCCGCCGGCCTCGACAACCCCACCCGCCCGGTGATGGCGATCGTCGGCGGCGCCAAGGTCTCGACCAAGCTCGACCTGCTCGGCAACCTCGTCAGGAAGGTCGATATCCTCGCCATCGGCGGCGGCATGGCCAACACCTTCCTGGCCGCGCGCGGGGCCGATGTCGGCAAGTCGCTCTGCGAGCATGATCTCGTCGGCACCGCCCGCGAGATCGAGGAGAAAGCCCAGGCTGCCGGCTGCGAAATCCTGCTGCCCGTCGACGCGCTGGTGGCGCGCGAATTCAAGGCTCATCCCAGCTATCGCGTCGTGCCGGTCGGCGGTGTCGAAGCCGACGAGATGATCCTCGATGCCGGCCCGCTCTCGATCGCCGAGGTCGTGCTGCGGCTGGGGAAGGTCAAGACACTGGTCTGGAACGGCCCCTTCGGCGCCTTCGAGCTGCCGCCCTTCGACACAGCGACCGTCGCCGTCGCCAAGGCCGCGGCCAGGCACGTCAAGGCCGGCGATCTCGTCGCGGTCGCCGGTGGCGGCGACACCGTCGCGGCGATGAACCATGCCGGCGTCATCGACGACCTCTCCTATGTCTCGACGGCGGGCGGCGCCTTCCTTGAATGGATGGAAGGCAAGGCCCTGCCGGGCGTCGAGGCCCTGCGGAAACGCTGATTCGGGCATTGACCGTGCGGGCCGCTCCGACAACGGGGCGGCCGCTCGCGTTTTAAGCTTTCCACCCACCCGGCTTTGCGCCGGGAGCCGGTCCGCACTACATCTTTCGTCATATCCGTTTTCAAAAGGGGAGTGCCATCGTGGCCCGTATCACGCTTCGCCAGTTGCTCGATCATGCCGCCGAGAACGACTATGGCGTGCCCGCCTTCAACATCAACAACATGGAGCAGGCGCTGGCGATCATGGCGGCCGCCGACGCGACCGATGCGCCCGTCATCATCCAGGCCTCGCGCGGCGCCCGGTCCTACGCCAACGACATCATGCTCAAGCACATGATGGACGCCGTCACCGAGATCTATCCGCATATCCCGGTCTGCGTGCATCTCGACCACGGCAACGAGCCGGCGACCTGCATGACCGCGATCCAGGCCGGCTTCACCTCGGTGATGATGGACGGCTCGCTCAAGGCCGACGGCAAGACCCCCGGCGACTGGGATTACAATGTCGGCGTGACCAAGACCGTCACCGACATGGCCCATCTCGGCGGCATCTCGGTCGAAGGCGAGCTCGGCGTGCTCGGCTCGCTCGAATCCGGCGAGGGCGAGAAGGAGGACGGCCATGGCTTCGAGGGCAAGCTCAGCCACGACCAGCTCCTGACCAATCCGGACGAAGCCGTGAAGTTCGTCGCCGAGACCAAGGTCGATGCGCTCGCCATCGCCATGGGCACCTCGCACGGCGCCTACAAGTTCACCCGCAAGCCCGACGGCGCGATCCTGGCGATGCATGTCATCGAGGCGATCCACAAGCTGCTGCCGAACACGCATCTCGTCATGCACGGCTCGTCCAGCGTTCCGCAGGACCTCCAGGACATCATCAACCAGTATGGCGGCAAGATGCCCCAGACTTGGGGCGTACCGGTCGAGGAGATCCAGCGCGGCATCAAGCACGGCGTGCGCAAGATCAACATCGACACCGACAACCGCATGGCGATGACCGGCCAAATCCGCAAGATCCTGTCGGAGAACCCCGGCGAGTTCGATCCGCGCAAGTATCTGAAGCCCGCCATGGAAGCGATGACCAAGCTCTGCAAGCAGCGCCTTGAGGAGTTCAACACCGCCGGCCAGGCCTCGAAGATCAAGCGCGTCATCACGCTGGCCGAGATGGCCAAGCGCTACGCCAAGGGCGAGCTCGACCCGACCTTCGGCGCCAAGAAGGCGGCCTGAACAGGCACGGCGAGCGCTACCACGCTCACGACATCGCGAGACGCTGTCGAAACGCCGCCGGACCTCCGGCGGCGTTTTCGTTGTTGGGGGGTGCCCGCTTGACGCACTAGGTCATTTGTCCTAATCAAGCAATTAGGACAAATGACCTAGTGCGTTTCGACTCAAGCACCATCGCGTGGACAAGGGATAAGATGACGGCAGCCTCGACCAGGCAGCATATCGTCGAGACGGCCGACCGGCTGTTCTATGAGAACGGCTTCGGAGCGACCGCCTTCGCCGACATTGCGACGTCCATCGGCATCTCGCGCGGCAATTTCTACTATCACTTCAGAACGAAGGACGAGATCCTCGACGCCGTGATCGGGTTGCGGCTGCAAAAGACGGAAGCCCTTCTTGCCGATTGGGAGAAGCAGGCGGAGACGCCGCGCGATCGCATCCGCCGCTTTGTCCACATCCTGGTCGCCAACCGCGCGAAGATCATGCTTTACGGCTGTCCGGTGGGAACTCTGTGCAGCGAGCTTGCGAAGCTCGACCATCTCGCCCTTGGTCGCGCCGGAGAGCTCTTCGCGCTCTTCCGAAGTTGGCTCTCCAGGCAGTTCGACGCGATCGGCCGCTCCGCCGACGCCGATGCGCTCGCAATGCACTTGTTGATGCGCAGCCAGGGCGTCGCGACCCTCGCCGCGGCCCTGCGCGACGAGGACTTCATCGAGCGGGAAGTTCAGGCGATGAATCTCTGGCTCGACGCACAATGCCCGGCCACCCCGCCGCAGACCATCTGATCCAACTGTCCGAGGCCACCGCCATGTTCGTCGTCACATTGCGCTTCTCCGCCAACAAGGCACAGGCGCCGAACCTGATGCAGGCTCATAACGACTGGATCCGCAGCGGTTTCGACGATGGCGTCTTCCTGATGACCGGGAGCCTGAAGCCGGGCCTGGGCGGCGTTGTCCTCGCCCGCCGGATCACGCGCGCAGAACTTGAGGCGCGCGTGGAGAGGGACCCTTTCGTGGCCGAAGATGTCGTCAGCGCCGACATCCTGGAGATCGAGCCGGGCCGCGCCGACGACCGGCTCGCTTTCCTCATGGCCTGAGGTGCGCCGGGCCGGCGGGTCGCCGCCTTACACCCCGATCTTGCCCCCGCCCTTCCGAGTAATCGCAACCACGGAAGGCCGCACCGGCGTGTCCGGCTTGAAGTCCGGCCAGCGGGTCGAGAGGTCCTCGTAATAGGAGCGGCGGCCGAATTCCGGCCAGTCCGGGCCGTCATCGCCGGGATGCTGCACGGCGACGAAGGCGGTGGTGTCGTCCGGCGTAAAGCACGGGCCGCAGAGCTCCGCGCCATGCGGCACGCGGTAGAACAGCTTCGAGGTCCAGCGCGCCCCGCCCTCGGTATCGACGGCCCAGTGCCCGTCGGTGCGCCCGGTCACGTCGATGCCGTTGCCGTCGGTCGAGACCCAGAGCCGCCCGGCGGAATCGACCACGGCATTGTCGGGCATGCCGAACCAGCCGTTCTTGGTCGTCTCGGTCGAGAAGCTCGCGCCGACCGCCGCGACGGAGGGGTCACCGCATTTCAGCAGGATCTCCCAGCGCCCTTTGGTCGCGGTGTGGTCGCCATCAGCTTCCGCGATCTCGATGATGTGGCCGAAGGCGTTCTTGGCGCGCGGATTGGCCGCGTCGACCTCGCCGTCCTTGCGGCTCGTATTGTTGGTCAGCATCACATAGACGCGCCCCGTCACCGGGTTCGGCGTGATGTCCTCAGGCCGGTCCATCTTGGTCGCGCCGAGCAGGTCGCCGGCGCGGCGCGCCTCGATCAGCACGTCCGCCTGGTTCTGGAAGCCGTTAGCGGCCGTCAGCGGCCCCTGCCCGAAGACCAGCGGCAGCCATTCATGCGTGCCATCCGCCGCGAACCTGGCGACATGGAGCGTGCCGGCATCGAGCAGGTCGAGATTGGCTGCGCGGTTGTTCGGATCGAAGCGGCCGGCGGTGACGAACTTGTAGACATAGTCGAAGCGCTCGTCGTCGCCGAGATAGGCGACCACGCGCCCGTCCCTGGCGACGATCATGTCGGCGCCCTCATGCTTGAAGCGGCCAAGCGCGGTGCGATTCTTCGGCACCGAATTCGGATCGAACGGGTCGACCTCGATCACCCAGCCGAAGCGATTGGCCTCGTTCGGCTCCCTGGCGAGATCGAAGCGCTCCTCGAAGCGGCCCCAAGCGTAAGGCGAGGACGGCACGGCAAGGCGCTTGTAGTTCGTCTCCTCGCGATGGCCCTCGGGCAGCTTGCCGGAGAAATAGCCGTGGAAGTTCTCTTCCCCCGAGACGAAGGTGCCCCAGGGTGTCAGCGCGCCCGAGCAGTTGTTGAGCGTGCCGAGCACCTTGCGGCCGGTGGCATCCGCTTTGGTCTGCACGCGCTCGGTACCGGCGACCGGCCCCGAGAGCTGCATTTCGGTCCCCACGGTGATGCGGCGGTTGTATTTGGAATCCTTGACCAGCGCCCATTGATTGCCGGTCTTGCGGATCTCCGCGACCGTCGCGCCATGCGCCATCGCCTCGATCGCGAAGCGCTCCGGCGTCGCATTCTTCATGACGGGCTTGCCGTCCTTCATCTCGACCACACCCGGGAACATCAGATGCGGGTTGGTGTATTCGTGATTGACGAAGAGCAGCCCATGCGCAGACGGGTCAGCCGCGCCCATCATCGGCACATAGCCGACGAAATCGTTGTTGTAGCCGAACTGCTTGCTCTGGGCCTCGGCGCTCTGCTTCACCGGGTCGAAGGCCGGCGCATCGGCCGTCAGCGGGTCGCCCCAGCGCAACAGCACCTGCGCCTCGTAGCCCTCCGCGACATGATGATCGGCATCGACGCCGACCTCGACCTCCTTGAAGGAGAAGGCCGATTTCGCGCCTTGCGCCCGCGCTTCGGCAGCGGTTTCAAGCGCCAGCGTGCCGACCGTCGCCGAAATCGCCGAGACGGCGAGCGCACCCTTCAGCAGCCCGCGCCGCGAGAACCGCTGCGAGATCAGTTCGCCCATGGTGGGGTTGTCGGTCGGGTTCCGCGGCTCGGCATCCTCATGCTCCAGCATGCTGGCGCCGAAGGTGGATTCGTGATCGTCGTCGCGCATGGTCGGCCCCGGTCGCTTCGGATTGGAATAATGCGCAGCTAGGCCCGGCCATTGACAGCCGCATGACATAGCCCGTCACCGGCAGGCCATCTTCCAGCCGGTCCCGGCCCCGCGCTGCCGCCCTTTCCGCCACCGGCGATTTCTGGTTCAACGCTAGCTCGCTTTTGTCCCAGCCGGCTTCCCGCACCATGTCGATCGTCTTCTCCGCACTGGTCGCGGTCTTTGTCGGCTTCGCCGCCTCCGTCGCCGTCATCCTCCAGGCCGCGCAGGCACTGGGCGCCACGCCCGGCCAGACCATCTCCTGGATCGCCGCGCTCTGCCTCGCCACCGGCGCCTCCAGCCTGGTCCTGTCCTGGCGCTACCGTATGCCGATGATCTGCGCCTGGTCGACGCCGGGCGCGGCGCTGATCGCCGCCGTCACCGGCTTCGACATGGCCTCCGCCGTCGGCGCCTTCCTGGTCGCCGCCGTGCTGATCATGCTGACCGCCGCCTTCCGCCCGCTCGGCAGGTTGATCGAGCGCATCCCGATGCCCGTCGCGGCGGCGATGCTCGCCGGCGTCATCTTCCGCTTCGTCGTCGCGGTCTTCGACGAGATGCGCCTTTCGCCCGGGCTCGTCCTGCCGCTGCTCGCCGTCTTCCTGGTGGCGCGCTTGCTCAATCCCTTCCTCGGCGTCATAGCCGCGCTGATCGCCGGCATCGCGATTAGCTTCGTCGGCGGCCTCGCCCATTGGCCTGCCGATGCGATGACGCTGAGCGGCCTCGAATTCGTCACGCCGCGCTTCGATATTCCGGCCATGCTCGGAATCGGCATCCCGCTCTATCTCGTCACCATGGCCGCCCAGAACCTGCCGGGCTTCGCCGTGCTGCGCGCCGCCGGCTACAATCCGCCGACCGCACCCTCGCTGTTCGTGACGGGCCTGGCCTCGCTGCTCACCGCCCCTTTCGGCGCGCATATGACCAACATGGCCGCGATATCGGCCTCGATCTGCACCGGCAGCGACACCCATCCCGATCCGGCCCAGCGCTGGAAGGCCGGCGTGCTCTACGGATTCGCCTATTTCGTCGTCGCCGCCTGCACGGGCCTGCTGATCGCGCTGCTGCTGGCGCTGCCCAAGGCCCTCATCGTCGCCGTCGCGGGCCTGGGGCTCGTCGGCTCGCTGACAGGCGCGCTCGGACAGGCCATGGCCTCCGACAGGGAGCGCTTTGCTGCCGTCGTCACTTTCGCCGTCGCCGCCTCCAGCCTTTCGCTTTTCGGCATCGGCTCGGCCTTCTGGAGCCTCGTTGCCGGTCTTGCGGTCTTGACATTGGACTTCGCTGCGGGCCGTTTGCGCAGCCGATCATGACCACACAACCTTTCTCCACTCGCCTGATGCTCGTCACCCCTGCCGTCGCAGACGCGGAGGCCATGGCCTTTCGCCTGATGCAGGCCATGGCCGGCGGCGATGTCGCCGCCGTGCTGCTGCGCCTGACGCCCGGCGACGACCGCAGCCGGATCGAGCGCGTCAAGCGCCTCGCCGGCCCGGTCCAGGCTAATGGTGTCGCGCTCGTCGTCGAGGACAACGCGCTCGTCGCCGCGCGCGGCGGCGCCGACGGCGTCCATCTCACCGGCGGCCCGGCCGCCGTCGCCGAAGCCCGCTCCCGCCTGAAGAGCGAGCGCATCATCGGCATCGGCGGCCTGCGTGCCCGCCATGACGCCATGGATGCCGGCGAGGCCGGCGTCGACTACGTGATGTTCGGCGAGCCGCGCCCGGACGGCTCGCTGCCGCCGCTGGCGGCCGTGTTCGAGCGCGCCGGCTGGTGGGCCGAGATCTTCGAGACGCCCTGCGTCGCCTATGCGCCCGACGCCGAATCCATCCCGGTGCTGGTCGAGACCGGCGCTGAATTCGTCGCACTCGGCGCCTGGGCCTTCGAGGAGGGCCAGGATATCCGCGCCTTGGTCGAGCAGGCCAATACCGCCACCGCCGCCTGCGCGGCGCGGAAGGCGGCGCGATGAAACGGCTTGCCGGGCTCGCCCTGCTCGCCGGCGCCCTGCTCGCCGGCCCGGCCGAGGCCGCGTCCACGCCGGACCTGGCCTATGGCGCCTACCAGGCTGGGCATTATCGTCGCGCCCAGGCCGAAGCGCTCAAGCGCATCGAGGCCGATAACAGCGACGCCGCCGCAATGACCCTGGTCGGCGAGATCTATCGCCAGGGCCTCGGCGTCGCGCCGGACCAGAAGGCAGCGACGGAGTGGTATGAACGCGCCGAAGCCCGTGGCGACATCAACGCTGCCTTCGCGCTGGCGACGCAGCTCCTCGACGAGAAAAGCGGCAAGCGCGACCCCGCACGCGCCGGCAAGCTGCTCGAGAAGGCGGCCGCCGCCGGGCACCCTGCCGCCAACTACAATCTCGCGCTCGCCCTGCTCGCGGCGAACCGCGAAGCCGAGGACAAGCGCGCCATCGCCTGCCTCGAGATCGCGGCGAAATCCCAGATCGGCGACGCCATGCATGCGCTCGGCGTTCTCGCCAAGCAGGGGCGCGGCATGCCGGAGAGCGAGGAGGTCGCGGCCCGCTGGATGAAGCAGGCGGCAGCGGCCGGCAACGTCCCCGGCGAGGTCGAATACGCCATCATGCTGTTCAACGGCACCGGGGTCGAGAAGGATGAGGCTGCCGCCGCCAGCCTGTTCCGGCGCGCCGCCTGGGAGGGCAATCCCATCGCCCAGAACCGCCTCGCCAAGCTCTACCAGTTCGGTCTCGGCATCGCGCCGGACACGATCGAGGCGGCGGCCTGGCATCTCGCCGCCCGCTCGCAGGGGCTCCAGGACCCCGCGCTCGACGACATGTTCGAGCGCCTCAAGCCCGAGCAGCAGGCCCGCGCCGCCCGCATGGCCGCCAGCCGGATCAGCACCGCCGTCTTGACGGCGCCCTAAGAGCCGCGCAAGTGACGGCTCGCTAAATTCCTGCCGGGCGCAAGGCTTGCGCCGCTGGCTCATCGCGTCGCTCCGGCGCGCAAGAGGTTTCCGATGATCCGCTCCCCCCTGATGACCGTGATGACCGACGCCGTGATGAAGGCGTCCCGCTCGCTCAAGCGCGATTTCGGCGAGGTCGAGAACCTGCAGGTCCTGGCCAAGGGCCCGGGCGACTTCGTCTCCAAGGCCGACACCAAGGCCGAGGAGATCCTCCGCGCTGCGCTGGAGAAGGCCCGCCCCGGCTATGGCTTCGTCATGGAGGAGAGCGGCGTCGTCCACGGCACCGACGAGAGCAACCGCTGGCATATCGACCCGCTCGACGGCACCCACAACTTCCTGCGCGGCATCCCGCACTGGAACATCTCGGTCGCGCTGGAGCGCGACAACCAGTTCATCGCCGGCGTGATCTACGACGCCGCCAAGGACGAGATGTTCATGGCCGAGAAGGGCAAGGGCGCGTATGTCAACAACCGCCGCCTGCGCGTCTCCGGCCGCAACGAGCCGGCTGACATGCTGATCGGCACCGGCATCCCGCATATCGGCAAGGGCGGCCACGGCCAGTTCCTGCGCGAGCTCGCGGCCGTTATGCCGCGCTTCGCCAATGTCCGCCGCATGGGCTCGGCCGCACTCGACATCGCCTATGTCGCCGCCGGCCGGATGGATGCCTATTGGGAGCGCGGCCTCAACACCTGGGATTTCGCGGCCGGCGCCGTGCTGATCCGCGAGGCCGGCGGCACCTTCGGCACGCTCGACGGCAAGCCGATGACCAGCGCGAAGGACATCATCTGCGGCAACGAGGCCGGCGAACGCGCGCTCAGCCAGGCGCTCAAGACCGCGGCGGCCTGAGGCCAACAGCCTCAAAACTGTTGCTCTTTCGTGCTTGATCCCGGCGGCGTGGGAGGCGACAGTCCTCCCCGCACTCCGAGGCGAACGGAAGACGACGCATGGCGAATGAGGATTTCGCGGCCGAGCCGGCGACGGCCGCAACCGTGCGGACGCAGGTCCGCTTCTCCAGACCGATCCGCTATGTCGTTCGCGCGGTCCTGTTCCTCGCCCTGATCGGCTTCCTCGGCTTCATCCTGCAGGCCGGGCTGGTCCAGGCCTTCATGACCAATCCCGGTCTGAACGGCCTCATACTCGGGGCCCTGCTCGTCGGCTGCCTGATCGCGCTGCGCGAGCTCTGGCGCATCCACAGCGAGGCGCGCGCCGCGACCAGCCTCGCCGTCGCGCCCACCTCCGCCGATATCCGCCGCGGCCAGGTCATCGCCCCGCTGGGCTCCGTCCTGCCGGCGCTGGAACACGGCACGCTTGCTCCGGCCCAGGCCGTCACGGCACTCGAATCGATCGCGGTCAGGCTCGACGACGGGCGCGAGGTGCTGCGCTACCTCAGCGGCCTGCTCGTCTTCCTCGGCCTGCTCGGCACCTTCTGGGGCCTGCTCGACACGGTCGGCTCGGTCGGTGGCGTCATCAAGTCGCTGCGCACGGGCGCCGAGGCCGGCGTGCTCTTCGACGAATTGAAGGCTGGCCTCTCCGCCCCGCTCGCGGGCATGGGCCTGTCCTTCTCCTCCTCGCTGTTCGGCATCGCGGGCTCGCTGATCCTCGGCTTCCTCGATCTTCAGGTCGGCCAGGCGCAGCGCCGCTTCCGCAACGAGGTCGAAAGCTGGCTCGGCAGCCGCACCGGCACGCCTGAGGCCCCGGCCACCCTGCTCGCCGCGGGCAACCCGCTGGCAGACCGCTTCGAGCAGCTCAGCGCGGCGATGGCCGACGGCGCCTCCAACAACCGCGCCGCGACGCAGGCGCTCTCCAATCTGGCCGAGGGCATTCAGGGACTCGTCCAGCACATGCGCTCCGAGCAGCAGATGATCCGCGATTGGGTCGAGGCGCAGGCTGCGCGCGAGAAGGACCTGAAGCGCCTGATCGACCGCCTCACCGCCGACCAGGTCACCGAGCCATGATGCTGCTCGCCAAAGCAGGAACCTGACGGATGGCCCTCTCCCGCGCCCATCGCCGCGAGGACGTGAATTTCTGGCCCGGCTTCGTCGACGCGCTCTCGACGATGCTGATCGGCATCGTCTTCCTGCTCACCGTCTTCGTGCTCGGCCAGTTCTTCCTGTCGCAGGAATTGACCGGCAAGGACACGGCGCTGGAGCGACTGAACAAGCAGATCTCCGAACTGACCGACCTGCTCGCCCTTGAGCGCTCCTCCAACCGGCAGGCGCAGGAGAGCCTCCAGCTGATGCAGTCGACGCTTGCCCAGACGCAAGGCGAGCGCAGCCGCCTGCAGGGCCTGCTCGACACGCAAGCCGGCAGCAACGCCGGCGCCCAGCTCGCCGAATCGCAGAAGGCGCTCGACGCCGAGAAGCAGCTCTCCGCCCGCGCCCAGGCGACGGTCGATCTCGTCAACCAGCAGATCCAGGCCATGCGCCGCCAGCTCGCAGCGCTGGAGGAAGCGCTCGCCGCCTCCGAGGCCAAGGACAAGGATTCGCAGGCCCGCATCTCCGAGCTCGGCTCGCGCCTCAACGTTGCGCTGGCCCAGCGCGTGCAGGAGCTGGCGCGCTACCGCTCGGACTTCTTCGGGCGGCTGCGGCAGGTGCTCGGCACAAGGCCCGATATCCGCGTCGTCGGCGACCGTTTCGTCTTCCAGTCCGAGGTCTTCTTCGACGGCGGCCAGGCCGTGCTGAAGCCCGAGGGCAAGGGTGAGCTCGACAAGCTCGCCACCATCCTGCTCGATCTCGGCAACGAGATGCCGCCGGACCTCCCCTGGATCCTGCGCGTCGACGGCCATACCGACAACCGGCCGATCAAATCCGCGCAGTTCCCCTCGAACTGGTATCTCTCCTCGGCCCGCGCGATCGCCGTCGTCGAGTACCTGATCTCGCGCGGCCTGCCGACCGACCGCGTCGCCGCGACCGGCTTCGGCGAGTACCAGCCGCTCGACGTCGCCAATACCGACGAAGCCTACCGCCGCAACCGCCGCATCGAGTTCAAGATCACGGAGCGGTGAGGCCGCCAAAGCAATGCCAAGATGATCAGCCTGACGAATGGCATCGAACTGCCGAGGGTTTTTGACGGCCTGCCACGCATTCAAATGTCGATCGTTTCTGATGGCGTGCTCGCGGCGCTCTATAGCAATGCCTTGAGCCAGGCGCGGAGAGTAGGCGATGAATGGCATGTCGTGCCTGACCCAAGTGGCGATGCCCTGATCGTCCTTTTTGATCGGACCGGCCAAGCAAAGCCCCTGCCGAGGTTTCGCATCCAGTCGTCCTGGGTCGCTTTTGCGATGAGGCCACAAGGTGGCTGGGTGGTTGGGAGAACAAGCCGCACCATCGGCACCGGGGATGTTCGCGACACGACGATCTACAACGATGAAGGTAAGCTCATTCATCAGGTCGACGGCGGCGGCGCCATCGCGTTCCTTCAAACCGGCGAGGACGGGTCGTTCTGGATCGGCCATGATGATGAAGATCGATCCGACGGCGCTAAGCTCGGCGGCATCTCGCTTTTTGCCGCTGATGGGTCGGAAGTGCTTTATCACGATCTGACAGGCCCCATCCCGCATGAAGATGACGGGATGAGTTTTTGGTGCTGCTACGCGCTGAATGTCGTCGAGGGGGTGGCTTGGGCTCAGCACTACGATTCCATGCGCATTACACGGTTTGAGACCGATTGCAGCGCAAGATCGTGGACGACGGAGGACAACGGAGCGGTCGCACTTGCCGTTAGTGACGGCCTGCTCGCGCGCATCGGAAGATACGATGAGAATCAGTACAGGATCGGCGTGTTTCGGTTAGGAGAAGCGTCAAGCTCCGAGCTTGTCGGGCGCATAGAATTCGATGTCGAGGGCAAGCGCCCCGAACATCTGCATTGGGTCGACGGCAAGAGCGATACCTTTCATATCGTCCACGACGACAAATGGTATCGCCTGACGCTGAGCGACATCCTCACACAGCTCTCGACCTCTCGATAGGCAGAAAAGCAGGCGTAACCTACGCCGCCTCCAGCCCGAACTGCAGCGCCGCCAGCCGGGCATAGAGCCCGCCGCGCGCCTTGAGTTCGGCATGGCTGCCCTCCTCGACGATGCGCCCGTCCTCCATCACGAGGATACGGTCGGCCGAGAGGATGGTCGCAAGGCGATGCGCCACGACCAGCGTCGTCCGGCCCTGCATCAGGCGGTCGAGCGCGTCCTGCACCGCCCGCTCGCTTTCCGAATCGAGCGCCGAGGTGGCTTCGTCGAGCAGCAGGATCGGCGCGTCCTTCAGGATCGCCCGCGCGATGGCGAGGCGCTGTCGCTGCCCGCCCGACAACGTCACGCCGCGCTCGCCGACCACCGTGTCGTAACCATCGGGGAGAGCACGGATGAACTCGTCCGCCGCCGCGAGCCTCGCCGCAGCCTCGACCTCCTCCTGCGAAGCGCCGGGGCGGCCATAGGCGATATTGTCGCGCACCGAGACGCCGAACACCGTCGGCTCCTGCGGCACCAGCGCGAAGCGCTCGCGCCAGATCTCCGGATCGGCCTCGGGCCCGGCGATGCCGTCTACGACGACGCGCCCGTCCTGCGGATCGTAGAAGCGCAGCGCCAGTTGCAGCACCGTGCTCTTGCCGGCACCGGACGGCCCGACCAGCGCAATCCGCTCGCCCGGCCGAACAGCGAAGCTGAGATCCGACAGCGCCGGCCCGACACGGCCGGGATAGCTGAACGAGACGTTCTCGAAGGCGAACTCGCCGAGCGAGGGAGCCGGCATCGGCTTGGGATGCGGCGGCGCGGCGATGGCGGGTTTCAGCGCCAGTATCTCGCCGAGCCGGCTGGAGGCCCCGGCCGCCGCGCTGATGTCGCCATAGACCTCGGAGAGCTGGCCGAGCGAGCTTGCAGCCAGCACCGCATAGAGGATGAACTGCGACAACCGCCCGCCGGTCATCCGCCCGTCGAACACCTCGGTCGCGCCGACCCAGAGCACGCAGACGACGCTGGCGCTGACCAGGAAGATCGCGACGCCGGACAACAGCGCGCGCGAGGCCGTCGCCTCCCGCGAGGCCGCGTAGGCGCCGTCGGATGCCGCCTCGAACCGCGCCGAACTCTGCCCGGCGGCGCCGAAAGACTGCATCGTGCGGATGGCGCCCACCGCCTCGGCCGCGAAGGCCGAGGCATCGGCGAGCCGGTCCTGGGCCCCCCCCGGGCGGCGCCCGGCCGGGCGGCCCGGGCGGGCC
>JAEWKP010000053.1 GCA_023393655.1 Pseudomonadota bacterium
CGCCCGCCCGGGCCGCCCCCTGCCCTCCGCGGCCTCGACCGGCCGGCCACTCGCCGGCGTCTCGAAGCCGGCCAGGCCCGAGGGGCGCTGGGGCTACGGCGTCGAAATCAGCCAAGGCAAGGACACGCCGTCGGGCCATTGGGAGATCGCCGGCTGCCCCGTGCCATTCCAATGGGGCTATTTCACCGACCTCGAGAATTCCTTCCCGGCAGAGCTGATCGCCGGCATCGTCAAGGAAGGAGCGCTCCCCGGCATCCTCGGCAACAAGCATGCCTCGGGCACCGCCATCATCGACGAGCTCGGACCGGAACATATCCGGACGGGCCAGCCGATCTGCTACACCTCGGTCGACTCGGTGCTGCAGATCGCGGCGCATGAGGAGCATTTCGGGCTCGACCGGCTTTATGCGCTCTGCAAGGTCACGCGCGGGCTCGTCGATCCGCTGCGGATCGGTCGCGTCATCGCGCGGCCTTTCGTGGGGTCCCCCGAGGAAGGCTTTACCCGCACCGCGAACCGCAAGGATTTCGCCATTCCGCCGCCGGACGAGACGATTCTCGATCGGCTGACGACGCAAGGGCGCACGGTTGTCACCGTCGGCAAGATCGGCGACATCTTCGCCCACCGCTCGACAGGGACGGAGATCAAGCCCTTCGGCAATGCGGCGATGCTGGATGCCGCGCTGGAAGCCTGGGACAGCCTGCCGGATGGCGGCTTCTGCTTCGTCAATCTCGTCGATTTCGACACCGAGTTCGGCCATCGGCGCGATATCCCGGGCTATGCGGCGGCGCTGGAAGCCTTCGACCGCCGTTTGCCGCATATCGAAGCGGCGCTGAGGCCCGGCGACATCGCCGTCGTCACCGCCGACCATGGCAACGACCCGAGCTGGCCCGGCAGCGACCATACCCGCGAGCATGTGCCGATCCTGACCTTCGGCCCTGGCATCGGCGCTGAGCCGCTCGGGCGCCGCGGCAGCTTTGCCGATATCGCCGCAAGCGTCGGCACGTTCCTCGGGATCGGGCCGGTCGGGCCCGGCCGCTCCTGGTAGCTGTCAGGCCGTCGCAACCTGGCCGCAGAAGTTCGCCACCTCCTGGCGAATCTCCTGTGCCTGCCGGGCGAGCGCGCTGGCCGCGTCCTGCAATTGCTGGGCGGCGCCGTGGGTCTGGCGGGTCATGATCTCGAAGCCGCCCGCGACATCGGCGCTGCGCTGCGCGCCCTCGAAGGACAGGCGGACCTGATGCGCGATCTCGGCCGTGGCGCGGCTCTGCTCGTTGACGGAGAGCGCGATCGCGTTGGCAACGCTTTCGACCTCGCCAATCGCCTCGACGATGTCGCGGATCGCCTTCAGCGAGCGCTGCGAAGCCTGCTGCATCGTCCCGATCTGCTGCGAGACCTCGTCGGTGGCCCTGGCGGTCTGGGCCGAGAGCGTCTTGACCTCGCTGGCGACGACCGCGAAGCCACGTCCCATCTCGCCCGCACGGGCCGCCTCGATCGTGGCATTAAGCGCGAGCATGCTGGTCTGGGCGGCGATGCCGCGGATGATCTCGACGACGGCGCCGACATTCTCGCTGCTCTGGGCGAGGTGCTCGATCTCGGCGCTGGCGCGACGGGCGAGCCCTGCGGCCACTTTGGAGCCGTCAGCCGATTGCCCGGCGTTGCGGCCGATCTCGCCGATGGAGGCGACGAGCTCGGTGCTGGCGGCGGAAAGCTGGTCGATACTGGCCATGGTGCCGGCGGCGGAATCGGAGACCATCGCGGTCTGGCGCCGGACGTGATCGGAGGTTTCGGTCAGTGCCCCGGCCTCGGTGTTCATCGCCGCAGCGGAGTTGTCGAGCACAGCCATCGCCTGCTCCATCTGCAACCGGAAACCGGCAACGACGTCGCGCAGCATCTCGGCGCGCCGCCCCAGCTCCTCGGCGAGATTGCGCTCCTTCTCGCCGGCCACGCGCTCGCGCTCGGCAACTTCCTGTGCCCGCGCCAGATTCTGCTCGTTCACAGCGAACATGCGCTGCAGCACCACGGCGAAGACCGCGAGGAACGACGTTTCGATGATGACGATGACCGCATGGAGCATCACGCGCAACAGATTGCCGCCCTGGTAGAAGACGGCGGCCGGCAAAGCGTATTGCAGGACGAGATGGTGCGCGGCCGTCAACATCGCGCCCATCAGGATCGGCCGCCAGTCGCAGAAGCCGGCGAGCAGCGCCAGCACCGCAAAATAGTACATGTGGATGTCCGGCTGCCAGGGATGGCCGGCGAAGCTGAACACCAGGATCGAGACCTGCCCGATCAGCACGGCCGCGATGACGAGCTGCGTCACGATCGCCGGGCCGGCGAAACGATAGACCAGCACGGCGGCAAGGGCCGCCAGCCCCGCCATGACGGCCGGGACGGCGCCGGAAGCTCCATTCGCCCAGAAGCCCAGTGCGATCAGCGGGACATGGAGCAGCCCGAGCGCGAGCAGGGCCTGCGTGACCCTGTGGCGTACCGCTGACAGGGACCAGATCATGACAATGCTTCCGTTCCGCCGGGAATATCGAGGCATCCGGCAAGGCCGGCCAGGACGAGGGAAAACCACGCGCCTTTCGGCAAGGCCGGTGCCTGCCCGTTCTGGGTCGGCGCGACGACGACGATCGCTCTGAAGCGGCCACTGCGCAGAACGCGGTGGCCGGCGGCGAAGCTCCGTACCACGGCTTCCGCGCCATCGACCCAAGGGGGAAAGACGATAGCGACCGGCGTGCTGCCGTCGGTCGCCCGCGGCAGGCTCGCAAGGGCTCCGACGCTGACCAGCAGGCAGACCAGAGCGACGAGGAAGGCGCCGCCGAACGACAACTGTTCCGAGTCGGCCGCACCGGGTTCCGCAGGAGATGTGGAGGGCATTGGCGGTGAATCACTCGGAGCGACGGCGGCGTATCGGCGAAGCAAACCCACCCGCGTAAAGTTTTACTTAAGCGCTTCATACGCGCTGAACGGTGATTACCCGCCCTGGCCCGCATTTACCTTTCATCAACAGGAGAGCATTACAACTTTTAGTTGCATTCATTAGCTGAGGAACGGCCATGCTCCCCGCACTGTCCCGCCTCCTGCGAAACCAGCGCGCGACGACTGCGATCGAGTTCGCCTTCGTCGCTCCGATCCTGCTGCTACTCCTCGTCGGCATCATGGGGTATGGCTATGTCTTCGGCATCTACCACAGCATTCAGCAGATCGCAGCCGAAGCGGCACGCTCGTCCGTATCGGGCCTCAGCGACACGGAGCGCTCCCAGATCGCGCGCGATTTCATCATGGCTCATGCCGGCGCATACGCCTTCATCGATCCGGCGAAGCTCCGCATCAGAACCGGTCAGACCGGCCCACAGATGCAGAGCTTCGAGGTCTCCGTCGCCTACGACATCAGCGGGTCGATCTATGACGACCTGAGCCGGATGGTCTCGCTTCCACAACCCGTGATTGAACGCCGGGCCGTCGTCCAGCGCGGCGGATACTGAACGCTTTTTCGAGGGCTCAAAGCCAAAAAGGGGGCGATCCATGCTCAGGCTCGAGAACTTCGCCGGGAATCAGAAAGGTGGCGCTGCCATCCTCTTCGCGGTCTCCGCGACAGTCCTGTTCGGCTTCGGTGCGATGGCCGTCGATGTCGGCAATTTCTTCTACGAGAAGCGCAAGCTGCAGACCGCCAACGATCTTGCCGTTCTTGCGGCGGCGAGCGACCTGCCGCGCGCCCGGGCCGCGGCCCGGGCCAGCGCGATGCAGAACGGCTTTTCCGGCAGCGCGATCCAGACACTGCAGACCGGCATATACACGCCCGACCCGAAGCTGGCGGTGGAGGCACGCTTCGTCCCGAGCTCGGCCGCCAGCGTCAACGCTGTCAGGATCGACATGCGGACCACCACGCCGCTGCTGCTCGGCCGGGTCCTGGCACCGTCAACCGCGACATCGCCGACGCCGGGCGCGACCCCGAACCCTGCGGGGGGCACGCAGCCGGTGGCGAGCCTCAGCAGCGGCGACGTGCCGATCGGTTCCAGCGCCATCGCCTTCCAGGATGCCCAGGCCTCGTTCGCCGTCGGCTCTCGCCTGCTCAAGCTCGACGGTGGCCTGCTCAACAGCCTGCTGGGCGGCCTGCTCGGGGGCGGCGTGTCGCTCTCCGTCATGGATTACGACGCCCTGATCAAGGCGCGGGTCGACCTGTTCGACTTCTCGAAGCGCCTCGCCACCCGTCTCAACCTCACCGCTGCGACCTATGACGACGTGCTCAAGGCCGATGCCCGCCTCGGCGATGTGCTGGCGGCGATCGTCGACGCCTCGCGCGATCACGACACGCGCAGCAGCACCGCCACCGCGGCGCTGGGGCGGCTCGCGAGCGCCTCGGCGAGCAACCTGCCGGTCAATCTCGCCTCGCTGATCTCCTTCGGACCGGCCGGGGACAAGCCGCTCTCCGGGCCGAAGCCGCTCGCGGCCTCGCTGTCGGCGCTGGACATCGTCTCGGCGGTCGCCCAGATCGCCAATGGCAACCGCCAGATCGATGTCGGGCTCAACCTGAACCTGCCCGGCGTCGCGGCCGTATCACTGAAGCTTGGCATCGGCGAGCGGCCTGTTGGCACCAGCCTGGTACGGGTGGGCCGTGCCGGCGCCAGCGTCCACACGGCGCAGACGCGGCTCCTGCTGACGGTCGATCTCGTCGGCTCGGGCGCAGCCTCGCTGGTCCGGCTGCCGCTCTATCTCGAGCTCGCCGCCGCGACGGCCCGGGTCACCGGCATCCAGTGCTCACCGGGCGACGTCTCGACCTCGCGCGTCACGCTCGGCGTCACGCCCGCCGTGGTCGATGCCTGGATCGGGCAGGTCTCGATGGCGGAGTTCAACAATTTCAGCAGGGCCCCGAACCCACCCGCCGCCACGCTCGTCAACGTTGCAGGGCTCGCCAAGGTCACAGGCCGCGCCCATGTGACAATGACGAACCTGTCGGAGACGGCGGTCAGCTTCAGCTATCCGGAAA
>JAEWKP010000087.1 GCA_023393655.1 Pseudomonadota bacterium
GGGCTTCAGGCGCCCGCCCGCATCCGGTTCGACCAATGGCGGTCGGAATCGCGGCGCCCGGACCTGCCAGTGCACCTTCGGATCGAAGATCGCCTCGGGCCGCTCGGGCAATTCACCGGGGAAGACAGCCGCTTCCGCGATGCCGTCGAAGACCTGCCCGTCGATCGTCTCGCCGGCCTCGGGTACGCCGGCGATGGCCGGCAGTTCCTCGCGCCCTTCCTTGATCCGGACCTCATGCGTCGCCCGCACGGCCGCCAGCGCCATCGCCTCGACCCGCGCGCCGGCCCCTTGCGCCCGCGACAGCGCCCGCCCGACCAGATGCGACATCACCGCCGCCAGCCGGTCATGGCTCGCATGGTGGATATGGTCGGCCTTGGTCGCGGCGAAGAGCACGCGCTCGATGCGCGGCGCGAACAGGCTCGACAGCCAGGAATTGCGCCCGACCGAGAAGGCCGCGAGCGCCTGCCCCAGGGCGGTTTCAAGATCGGCCAGGGCCGGCGCCCCGGCATCGAGCGCCGCCAGCACGTCGACCAGCACGATCTGCCGATCGAGCCTTGCGAAATGATCGCGGAAGAACGGCGTCACCACGACGCGCTTATAGGCTTCGAAGCGCTCCGCCATCAGCGCCGCGAGAGTGCCCGGCCGCACTTGCCCGTCATGGCCGAGATCGAGCGGTGCGAAGGTCAGCGCCGGTGAACCTTCGAGATCGCCCGGCATCAGGAAGCGACCCGGCGGGGTCACCGCGACCGCCTCCGGATCGGCGCGCAGCCGGGCGAGATAGCCCTTGAACAGGTCGCTAGCGGCTTCCGCCGCAAGCTCGTCCGGCGCCCCGTCCGGGTCCCGCCCCGGCAGATCCGCCAGCCATTCCGCAGCGGCTTCGCGCCGATGCGCCTTGCGGGCATCGGCCACGGCCTGCGCCGACCAGGCCTTGTAGTCCTGCCCGATCAGCGCGAGATCGAGCAGCCATTCGCCGGGATAGTCGACGATATCGAGCGTCAGCGTCGCCGGCCCCTTGAACCAGCCGGCCGCCCGCTCGTAGTCGATCTCGATCCTGAGTTCGGAGATGCGCCGGGTCGATTCCGGCCAGCGCCGATCCGGCCCGTTCATGGCGGCGCGATGCGCTTCGTAGGGAAAGCGCGGCACATCCGGATCGGGTTGCGGCACCAGTCGCACGCGGGCGATGCGCCCCTCGGATGAGGCCTTCAGAACCGGCAGCTTCGCCCCTTCGATCAGGTTCTGGATCAGGGCGGTGGTGAAGACCGTCTTGCCCGAACGCGACAGTCCGGTGACGCCGATCCGCAGGCGCGGACGCGCAAGCCCGAGCAGGCTGTCGCCGAAGGCGAGAGCCGCATTGCGGGCGCTGTCGAGATAGGAGGTGTCGCTCATAAGACAGGAGCGCGCAGGACGTGTCCCGGCTTCGGTCGAACTACCGAAGGCTCTCTCATTCGTCCGGCCCTTCGCCGAGCGAACCCGGCGTAACGAAGCGGTCAAGCCGGCCGCCGCGCGCGGCGACGTCGCGCCAGTCCTCGACGGCGAAGTCGAGCACGGCGAGGCCGCAGGTCGGGTATTTCTGGCTCATCCGGGCGGCCGCGTAGCGGTCGCCATGGCCGGTCAGCAGCGCGGCCAGTTCCTCGAAGCCGGGATTGTGGCCGATCAGCAGCAGCGTGCGGACCTCGCCTTCAACATCCCTGACGACATCCAGGAGACGCTCCACCTTGGCCTCGTAGATGCGCGGTTCATACAGCGTCGCCGGCTTCTCGGGCAGCATCGGCGCCACCATCTCCCAGGTCTCGACCGTGCGCTTGGCCGGCGAGATCAGCACCAGATCGGGCAGCAGCAATTCCTCGGCCAGATAACGCCCCATCACCGGGGCGGCCTCACGCCCGCGTGCGGCGAGCGGTCGGTCGCGATCGGCCACACCCGTGGGCCAGTGGGACTTGGCGTGGCGCAGAAGCATGAGGCGTCGCATGGAGAGAACCTAGCGATGCTGGAGTAAATTTACGAGGGGTAGCCTCAGCGGCTCTCGCGCCGGGCCATGAAGGCGAGCTTCTCGAACAGCGAGACATCCTGCTCGTTCTTGAGCAGCGCCCCGTGCAGCGGCGGGATCAGCTTGCGCGGATCGCGCTCGCGCAGCACCTCCGGCCCGATATCCTCGGCGACGAGCAGCTTCAGCCAGTCGAGCAGCTCCGAGGTCGAGGGCTTCTTCTTGATGCCGGGCACCTCGCGCACCTCGAAGAACAGGCGCAGAGCCTCTTCCATCAGGCGCTTCTTGATCCCGGGGAAATGCACCTCGACGATCGCCTGAATCGGCTCGGCATCGGGAAAGCGGATATAGTGGAAGAAGCAGCGGCGCAGGAAGGCGTCGGGCAGTTCCTTCTCGTTGTTGGAGGTGATGATCATCACCGGCCGCTGCGCCGCCTTGATGGTCTCGCCCGTCTCATAGACATGGAACTCCATGCGGTCGAGCTCGAGCAGCAGGTCGTTGGGAAACTCGATATCGGCCTTGTCGATCTCGTCGATCAATAGCACCGGCCGGACCGGCGCGACGAAAGCCTCCCAGAGCTTGCCGCGCTTGATGTAATTGCCGATCTCGGAGACGCGGGGGTCGCCGAGCTGGCTGTCGCGCAGGCGGCTCACCGCATCGTATTCATAGAGACCCTGCTGCGCCTTGGTCGTCGACTTGATGTGCCAGGTGATGAGTGGCGCGCCCAGCGCAGCCGCGATCTCCTCGGCCAGCACCGTCTTGCCCGTGCCGGGCTCGCCCTTCACCAGTAGCGGACGTTCCAGCCGGATCGCGGCATTGACGGCGACGGTGAGATCCTCGGTCGCGACGTAGTTTTCGGTGCCGGCAAAACGCATGGACGGTCCTTCTGAGCCAATGGCGGGACGCTAGCCCATTCGCCGAGCCGGCGGAAACCGCTTTTTCGCCCAAGGCGCCTGAGCAGCCCGACCTAAAGGCTCGCGCCGCAAGGCGAATTTCTTTCCGCCGCAGCGATTCCAAGGTTGTGCTGCGCCGCCGCAAACCGCAAGAATTGCCGACGCATCCCGCAAGCCCCGAATCGCAAGGTCTGCCTTTTTGGCCGGTACAGTCGACCCTTCTGCCTATCGAGACGTCGTCGTCGTGCTCGCCACGGCGGGCATCGTCGTGCCGATCGCCAAGACCCTGAAGATCAACTCGATCATCGCCTTCGTCGCCTGCGGCGCCCTGCTCGGCCCCTTCGGCCTCGGCGGCCTCGTCTCCACGATCCCGCTGCTGAGCACGATCACCGTCTCGAATGCCGAGGCGCTCGCCGGCCCGGCCGAGCTCGGGGTCGCCTTCCTGCTCTTCGTCATCGGGCTGGAATTGTCCTTCGAGCGCCTGATGACGATGAAGCGCCTCGTCTTCGGCCTTGGGCTCGGCCAGGTCGGGCTCTGCGCGGCCGCGATCGGGCTCGTCGCCTATGCCCTCGGCCAGCCGGCAGCGGCGGCCCTCATCATCGGCTTCGGTCTCGCCCTGTCCTCGACCGCGATGGTCGTCGAATTGCTGGCGGCGAAGAAGCGGATGACGACCTCGGCCGGCCGCTCCAGCTTCGCCATCCTGCTCTGCCAGGACCTCGCGGTCATCCCGCTCTTGTTCCTGATCAGCGTGCTCGACGCCCAGAACGGCTCGGGCTCGCTGCTCGCCGGCCTGGCGCAAGCCTTCATCCAGGCCTTCGCCGCGATCGCGACCATCGTCGTCATTGGCCGGCTCGCGTTGCGACCGCTCTTCCGCCTGGTCGCCTCGACCGATTCGACCGAGAGCTTCATGGCGGCGACGCTGCTGGTCGCGCTCGGCACCGGGCTCATAGCAGCGGCCGCCGGCCTGTCGATGGGGCTGGGCGCCTTCATCGCCGGGCTGCTGCTGGCCGAGACCGAGTTCCGCCGCGCGATCGAGGTCACGATCGACCCGTTCAAGTCGCTGGTGATCGGCGTCTTCTTCCTCACCGTCGGCATGGGCGTAAACCCGGCCGATATCACGGCTCATCCCTTCGCGATCCTCGGTGGCGCGCTCGGTCTTGTCCTGGTCAAGGGCACCATCATCTTCGTGCTGGCACGCCGCTTCCGGCTGGCGACGGCAACCGCGCTCGAAACCGCGATCCTGGTCGCGCCGGGCGGCGAATTCGCCTTCGTGCTGCTCAATGCCGCGACCGGCGCCAAGCTGATTGATCCCAGCGCCACCAGCATCGTGCTCGCCGCCGTCTCGCTCACCATGGTCGCCTTGCCGCTGCTGGCCCGGATCGCCCGCAATCTCGGCCAGAAGCTCGCGGCCCCGGTCACGCTTCCCGACGAGGCCGCCGTGCTGCCGCCGGACGATCGCACACCGCGCGCCATCGTCGTCGGCGGCGGGCGCGTTGGCCGGCTCGTCGGCTCGATGCTGGACGAGCACGGCAAGTCCCACATCGTCATCGACTCCGATGCCGCGCTGATCACCGGGCAACGCCGCGCCGGGCGCCCCGCCTATTACGGCGACGCCACCAAGCCGGAATTCCTGCGCCTCTGCGGCCTGGAAGAAGCGACCGCGCTGATCGTGACGATCGACAATCCGCGGGCCGTCGATGCCATCGTCCTCGCCGCCCGCTCGCTGCGCCCCGACATCGTCATCGTCGCCCGTGCGCGCGATGCGGCCCATGCCCGCCATCTCTATGAGCTCGGCGTGAACGACGCGGTCCCCGAAACCATCGAGGCCAGCCTGCAATTGTCGGAAGCCGCGCTGGTCGGACTCGGCGTGCCGATGGGCCTCGTCATCGCCTCGGTGCATGAACGGCGCGACGGCTTCCGCGCCCAGCTCAAGCCGTCAGGCGCCGCGGCAGCCCGCGCCCTTCCCCGCCACGCCCGCTCGCGAAGGCTGTAAGCGCAGCGGTCGAGCCTTCGTCCTCGCGCGGCAGGTAGCCGGCCTCGCGCGCCACCCGCCGGATATGGCCGTAGAACTGCGCGGCACTCGCTGCCCAGCTATGGCGGGCTGCCAGCTCCAGGCAGGCCGCGCGCGGCACCCTGAGCGCCTGCATGGCAGCGCGGCGCAGGTCCTCGTCGAGCACGGCCGCACCGCTGCCGGCGAAGACATCGCGCGGCCCCTGAACCGGAAAGGCGGCAACCGGCAGCCCGCTCGCCGCCGCTTCCAGCAGGACGATACCGAAGGTGTCGGTCAGGCTCGGGAAGACGAAAACATCGGAGGAAGCGTAGATTCCGGCCAGTTCCTCGCCCTCCTTCAGACCGAGGAAGCGCGCCTCGGGAAAGGCGCGCGCCAGATCGGCCCGCGCCGGCCCGTCGCCGACCACGACCTTGCTGCCCGGCAGCGTGAGCGACAGGAAGGCCTCGACATTCTTTTCGACCGCGACACGCCCGACATAGAGAAAGATCGGCCGCGGCAGGTCGAGCAGGCTCTGCTGGCGCGGATGGAACAGGCTGAGATCGACGCCGCGCCCCCAACGCACCAGATTCTCGAAACCGTGCTGGCGTAGCTCATCCTCCACCGTCGCGGTCGAGACCATCACGGCGGCGGCAGGGCCATGGAAGCGGCGCAGCAGCCGGTAGCTCCAGCTCTCGGGGATAGGCCAGCGCGCCGCGATATATTGCGGGAAACGCGTGTGATAGCTCGTCGTGAACGGCCGCTTCTGGGCGAGGCAGACCGCCCGCGTCAGCCAGCCGATCGGCCCTTCGGTCGCGATATGGATATGGTCCGGCGCGAAATCGGCGATGCGCGCGGCGAGCGCCTGGCGCGTCGCCAGCGCCAGTCGAATATCGGGGTAGCTCGGCAGGCCGACCTGATGGAACCCCTCCGGCGTCAGCGCCCGCGCCGTGATGCCGAGCCCGGGTGCCGCCACGATCATCTGCTCCAGCGAGCGCACGACGCCATTGACCTGGGGCCGCCACGCATCCGTCGCGACGAGAACGCGCATCACGCAGCCTCGATCAGGTCCCGCACCGGCGCCGGTCGTGTAGACACCGCAGCCGGCACCGCAGGCGTTGTCGTCATCCGGCCCTGCGGCCAGCGGATCAGTTCGAAGCGGCCGTCCTCGTGCTCAACGAAGGCGGTGCAGCTTTCGACCCAGTCGCCGGTATTGATATAGGTGAGACCGTCGATCTCGCGCTGGGCGGCATGGTGGATATGGCCGCAGATCACGCCATCGGCCTTGTGGCGGCGCGCCTCGGCGGCAAGGCAGCTCTCGAACTCGCCGATATAGTTCACGGCATTCTTGACCTTGGCCTTGGCCCAGGCCGAGAGCGACCAGTGCGGCAGCCTGAGCACGCGGCGCACCCGGTTGATCGCCATGTTGAGCGCGAGCGCGACGGTGTAGGCCCAGTCGCCCAGCAGCGCGAGCCATTTGGCGTTGCGCACCACGAGGTCGAACAGGTCGCCATGGATGACGAGCAGGCGCTTGCCGTCAGCGGTCTCGTGGACGATCTCGTCGACCAGCGTGATGCCGCCGAACTGCAGGCCGGTGAAGTCGCGCAGGAAATCGTCGTGGTTGCCGGTGACGTAGATCAGCTTCGAGCCCTTGCGCACCTTGCGCAGCAGCTTCTGGATCACATCGTTATGGGCCTGCGGGAAATACCAGCCGCTCTTCAGGCGCCAGCCGTCGATGATATCGCCGACGAGATAGATCTGCGGCGCATCATAGGCGCGCAGGAACTCCAGCACGAGATCGGCCTGGGCCCCGCGGGTGCCCAGATGCAGATCCGAGATGAAGATGCTGCGGACCCGCTTGCTGTTATCCTCGTCGCTCATGCCGGAGAGCCCCTGCTGCTGCGATGCGAGGGCCGTGTGTCTGATTTGCGTTGCGCTTTGATGACGGCGCCGCCGATCCGTGCTCAGGGTAAGCCACGAATACCTCCCCGCTGATCGGAGACCATCATGGATCTGGGAATTGCCGGCCGCACGGCCATCGTCTGCGCCTCCAGCAAGGGGCTGGGTCGCGGCTGCGCCGAAGCGCTGGCGCAGGCCGGCTGCACCGTCGTCATCAACGGCCGCGACGCCAAGACGCTCGAAGCCACCGCCACCGCGATTCGCGCCGCGACCGGCGCGACCGTCATCGCCGTCGTCGCCGACGTCTCGACCAGGGCCGGCCAGGACGCCCTGCTGGCGGCGGCCCCCAATCCCGACATCCTCGTCAACAACAATGGCGGCCCGCCGCCCAAGCCCTTCCGGCAGGTGACCCGCGACGGCTTGCTCGAAGGCGTCGTCCAGAACATGGCGACCCCGCTGGAGCTGGTGCAGCGCGTCATCGACGGCATGGTCGAGCGCGGCTTCGGCCGGATCATCAACATCACCTCGGCAAGCGTCGTGACCCCGCTGACCGGGCTCGACGTCTCCTCGGCTGCGCGCGCCGGCCTCACCGCCTTCCTCTCGGGCGTCGCCCGCGAGGTCGCCCATGCCAATGTCACCATCAACAACATCCTGCCCGGCGTCTTCGACACCGACCGGATCAAGACCGCGACCAACAAGGTCGCCGAGATGCAGGGCATCAGCATCGAGCAGGCCACCAAGAACCGGCTCGCCGCGGTCCCTGCCGGCCGCCTCGGCACGCCCGACGAATTCGGCAAGCTCTGCGGCTTCATCGCCAGCGCCCATGCCGGCTACATCACCGGCCAGAACTTCCTGATCGACGGCGGCGCCTTCCGCGGTACGTTCTGACGCCGCTCCCACGCCACTGGCCTAGCCGGGTTGCAGAGTTCACGCTTCGCTTCCCGGCTTCGACATGATCTAAGAAGCGAACGGTTTCGCTCGAAACCGTTCCAGCTCTCCGGCCGCGCGCTTTGTCCCCTCTTCTCGGCATCACCCTCAAGCTGGTCTCGGCGCTGGCCTTCACGCTGATGTCGGCCGGGATCAAGTCGATCTCGACGCGCTATCCGACCGGCGAGATCGTCTTCATCCGCTCCTTCTTCGCGATGATCCCGCTGTTGATCTGGCTTGCCTGGCGCTCCGAACTGCCGGCAGCCCTGAAGACCAACAACCTGCGCGGCCATCTCAAGCGCGGCATCATGGGCTCGACCGGCATGTTCTGCGGCTTCGCGGCGCTGCAGTTCCTGCCGCTCTCGGAGGCCGTCGCGATCGGCTATGCCGCACCGCTCGCCGTCGTGGTGCTGGCCGCGCTCGTCCTGAAGGAACGGGTACGCATCTACCGCTGGAGCGCGGTGACGATCGGCTTCATCGGCGTGCTCATCATGCTTTCGCCGCATCTCGGCGCCGGCGCTCATCCGGTCGGCAGCAATGCCGCACTCGGCGCGATGCTGGGGCTTGCCGGCGCCTTCTGCTCGGCCTTCGCCTCGGTCGAAGTGCGCCTCCTGACCGCGACCGAGCGCACCGGCGCCATTGTCTTCTATTTCATGCTGCTGACCAGCCTGCTCGGCCTCTCGACCATCCTGCTCGGCTGGAACATGCCCAGTCTTCAGGACGCGGCGATGATGGTCCTGATCGGCATCCTCGGCGGGCTCGGGCAGATCCTGATCGTCCAGGCCTACCGCTACGGCGACGCCTCGCTGATCGCGCCCTTCGAATACTCGACCATGCTCTGGGCGGTTGCGATCGGCTGGTTCTGGTTCGGCGAATGGCCGGCGCTGGCGATCCTGATCGGGGCGACCATCGTCATCGCCTCGGGCATCTACGTGATCCTGCGCGAACGCCAGCTCGGCCTCGCCCGCCGCGAGCAGCGCGAGGTCGGCCCCAGCCGCATGACCTGAGGATGAGCGAACCCGAAGGCCTGCGTTCGGCACAGTTCGCTTGTTCAAACGATCGTCCGCCGTTACAAACGACGCCACAGTCGAAAAGGGGCCGGATGCATGGGAATCGAGACGAAAGAGCGCGGCGGGCGGGAGCTTGAATCCGGGGCTCAGGTCATCTCGGGCCAGCTCGGCAAGACCATCCAGCGCCTGCGCAAGGCCTATAAT
>JAEWKP010000089.1 GCA_023393655.1 Pseudomonadota bacterium
CACGGCATTGATCTTCTCGAAATAGCCCTCCGGCGGGACGATCGCGCCGCCGGCGCCCATCACCGGCTCGGCGATGAAGGCGGCGACCGTGTCCGGCCCCTCGCGCAGGATCATCTCCTCGAGCTCGGCGGCGAGGCGCGACGAGTAATCCTGCTCACTCTCGCCCGGCTCGGCGAAGCGGTAGTGATGCGGGCAGGAGGTGTGCAGGATGCCGGGCAGCGGCAGGTCGAAGTCGATGTGGTTGTTCGGCAGGCCGGTCAGCGAGGCGGAGGCGACGGTGACGCCGTGATAGCTCTTGAGCCGCGAGATGATCTTCTTCTTCTGCGGGCGGCCGAGCGCGTTGTTGAGATACCAGACGATCTTGACCTGGGTGTCGTTGGCGTCGGAGCCGGAGGCGCCGTAGAACACCTTGGAGATCGGAACCGGGGCGATCTCCTTCAGCTTCTCGGCCAGCTCGATCGCCGGGTCATGGCTGCGGCCGCCGAAGATATGGGTGAAGGGCAGCTTCTTCATCTGCTCATAGGCGGTCTCGACCAGTTCCTGGTTCGAATAGCCGAGCGAGGTGCACCAGAGCCCCGCCATGCCCTCGATATATTCCTTGCCGGCGGAATCGTAGACATAGATGCCCTTGCCGCTCTCCAGCACGAGCGGGCCCGTCTGCCGATGCGTGGCGAGGTTGGTATAGGGATGGACGAGCGTCTCGATATCCCTGACGGCGACATTCGACAGCATGATGGGCTCCCGGCTCTGTTTAATATTCTTTCCAGCATACGCCGACATGTCCGCAAATGTTGAGCGATTTTGGCGCAGGGGACGGTAGACTCTGCCGCAGGGCGAGCAAAACGGAAAGGGTGCGCGCCAAACGGGCGAAAGCGCCTTCCGGAGGGCTCAGCGAGCGACAGGCGGCGGCGTGAACCGCCCGCCCAGTTCCTCCAGCATCGCACCGACGGCGATGGCGGTGCGGTCCTCGCCGAAGGGGGCGATGATCTGGACGCCGAGTGGCAGGCCCTGGCGCGAGCACGTCACCGGCGCAGAAAGCGCCGGCAGGTCGGCACCGGTTGCGAGCGCGGCCCAGAGCAGGAAATCGAGATAGGGCCGCGGCTCGCCGTTCACGATCAGGCGTCGGGCATGGATGTCGGGGCCGTGGTCATGCCGGATCGCGGCGACTGGGGCCGGCGGGCAGAGCACCACGTCGTAGCGGGTGAAGAAGCTCGCCCATTGCCGCTTCTGGGCGCGGCGGCGCTGGTCGACCTGCTGGTAGAGACCGGGCGTCATCCGGGCGCCGCGTGCCTGCAGGGCCTGATGCGACAGGTCGTTCGGGCTGAAGCGTGCGGCCTGCGCCTGGATGCGGGCGCGCACCTTCGGCGGCAGGCCATAGGCGACGACGGCATGGTTCAGCAGCGCATAGACCTCGAACGCGTCGGCGAAGCGGACGGAGGGGCGCGCCGTCTCGTCGACGATCGCACCGGCCTCGGCCAGCCGGTGCGCTGCCTCGCGCACGGCATCCGCGACCTCCCGGTCGACCGGCGCGAAGGGATCGTCCGCCCAGAGCGCGACGCGCAGTCCCTTCGCGTCGGTCCGGCGTGGAGCGGGCAGAGGAGGCGCGGGCAGGGCGGTATCGCGAGGCCCGGCAATCACCGGCAGGATCAGGTCGACATCCTCCGCGGCGCGGGTGATCGGCCCGGCGACCATGAGGTCGGCATTGCGCAGGGTGCGCCGCTCCGGCGGCGGCGGGATCGCCCCCCAGGTCGAGACCAGCCCCCAGCTCGTCTTGAGGCCGAAGACGCCGCAGGCATGGGCCGGCCAGCGGATCGAGCTGCCGAGATCGGAGCCGAGCTCGAAGGCGCTCATGCCGGTGGCGACCGCAACCGCTGCCCCGCCCGAGGAGCCGCCGGGCGAGCGCGCCTCGTCCCAGGGATTGTTCGTCACGCCATGGGCCGGGTTGTAGCTCTGGAAATCGCCGGAGAAGACGGGGACGTTCGTCTTGCCGATTATCACGGCACCGGCCGCACGCAGCCTTGCGACCGCGGCGGCATCCTCGGTCGGCACGCGCTCGCGATAGGCGGGGAGCCCGCCCGAGGAGGGCAGGCCCACGACGTCGAAGGCGTCCTTGATCGTGATCGGCAGCCCTTCGAGCGGGCGGGCGGTACCGTTGGCGATGCGCTCATCCGAGGCCTTCGCCATCGCACGAGCGGCCTCGCGATCCTGCGTCACGATGGCGTTGAGGCGCGGGTTCAGCGCATCGATGCGGGCGAATGTCGCCTCGAGAAGATCGGTGGCGCTGATGCGGCGGGCGAGCAGGGCCGCGCGCAAGGCCGTGGCGGATGCGGTCAGGTCGATCCCGTCAGCCATGGCCGGTCACTCGGCATCGACGGCGCGGGCGAAGTCGCGCCAGAGCAGCACCAGCCGGTCGAGCTCGGCGAGATCGTCCGTTTCCAGCTTGCCGAGCGTGTTCGCGACAAAATCGCGCTGGGCGGCGATGCCGGCTTCGGCGAGCCGGCGGCCTTCCGGCGTCAGGTGCATGGCATAGGAGCGCCGGTCGCCGGCGATGGCGCGCCGCTCGACCAGCCCCGCCTGCACCAGCCGGTCGACGAGGCCCGAGACATTGCCCTTGGTGACGTAGAGACGTTCGGCCAGTTCGCTCTGGCTGATGCCCTCCTGCTCGGTCAGGGTCGACAGCAGGTCGAATTGCGGGATCGAGAGGCCAAGCGCGCGGATACGGGCCGTCATCTGCATCAGCATGCGCTGGTGCAGCCGCATGAAGCGGAACCAGACCCGGTCCGGTTCTGTCGCGGCGTGTGGCACGATCTTCGGTGCTGACATGGCGCTCCCCCGCTCCTGAAAGATCAGGCCTAAACCATCTGGCGGGCGCAGGCGAGCCTTCGATGGGATGACTTCCCTTTCGCGGGAGCCCGCCGCTATCCTCCGGTCAGATGGATCTGGGAGGATAAGCACATGCTCGGCCTGATGCAGGACTGGCCCCTTCTGCTCCACCGCATCATCGACCACGCCGCCGTGCAGCACGGCACGCGCGAGGTGGTGAGCCGTGCCGTCGAGGATGGCGCCCTGAGGCGGCGCAGCTATGCCGAGATCCGCAGCCGCGCCTTGAGCGTGGCGAAGCGCCTGCAGAAGCAGGGGATCGCTCTGGGCGACCGGGTCGCGACGCTGGCCTGGAACAGCGACCGCCATCTCGAGCTCTGGTACGGCATCAGTGGCATCGGCGCGATCACGCACACGGTCAATCCGCGGCTCTTCCCGGAGCAGATCGCCTGGATCGTCAACCACGCCGAAGACCGTCTGCTCTTCCTCGACCTGACCTTCGTGCCGATGGTCGAGGCGATCCAGGACAAGCTGCCGACGATCGAGCGCTATGTCGTGCTGACCGATGCTGCGCATATGCCGCAGACCAGCCTGAGGGGTGCTGTCGCCTATGAGGATTGGCTCGCCGAGGTCGACGACGATTTCGCCTGGGGGCGCTTCGACGAGAACACGGCGTCGGGGCTCTGCTACACCTCGGGCACGACCGGCGGGCCGAAGGGTGTGCTCTACTCGCATCGCTCGAACGTGCTGCATGCGATGACCTGGGCGACGCCGGATTATCTCAACCTGTCGTCGCGTGATTCGGTGATGCCCGTCGTGCCGCTGTTCCACGCCAACAGCTGGTCGCTGGCCTATTCCGCGCCGATGACCGGCGCCAAGCTGGTGATGCCCGGCGCGAAGCTCGACGGCCCCTCGCTCCATGCCCTGCTGGAGGGCGAGGGCGTGACCATGACGGCGGCGGTGCCGACCGTCTGGCTCGGCCTCCTGCAGCACCTGGAGGCGACGGACGGCAAGCTCTCGACGCTGAAACGCGTCGTCATCGGCGGCTCGGCCTGCCCGCGCGCGATGACCGAGACCTTCGAGCGCAAATACGGCGTCACCGTCGCCCATGCCTGGGGCATGACCGAGATGAGCCCGCTCGGTTCCTTCTGCTCGGTGAAACCCGTCTACGAGCATCTGGAGGGCGACGCGCTCTACGATCTCAAGGTCAAGCAGGGGCACCCCGGCTTCACGGTCGAATTCCGCCTGACCGATGATGCGGGGCGGGATCTCCCCTGGGACGGGCAGACGTTCGGCCGGCTCAAGATGCGCGGGCCCGCCGTGGCGAAAGCCTATTATCGGCGCGAGGACGAACCGACCCTCGACGAGGAGGGCTTCTTCGATACCGGCGATGTCGGCACGATCGACCCTGCCGGCTACATGCAGATCACCGACCGCTCGAAGGACGTGATCAAGTCCGGCGGCGAATGGATCTCCTCGATCGACCTCGAAAATCTCGCCATCGCTCATCCCGATGTCGTGGAAGCCGCGGTGATCGGCGTCGCCCATCCGAAATGGGACGAGCGGCCGCTGCTGGTGATCGTACCGAAGCCCGGCCGCACGCCAGGCAAGGACGAGATGCTCGCCTTCATGACCGGCAAGATCGCAAAATGGTGGCTGCCGGACGATGTCGTGCTGGTCGAGGCGATCCCCCACACGGCGACCGGCAAGATCCAGAAGACGGCGCTGCGCGAGATGTTCAGGGACTACCGGCTGCCGGGGTGATGTCCGGATGGCGCCGCATCGCTGAAACGCGAACGGCGCCCTTTCGGGCGCCGCGCGTATCTTGTTCGGGATGCTCCGAGGCTCGCCTCAGAACTCCTCCCATCCGGAATCGTTGGCCCTGCCGCCATTGGCGACCTTGCGCGGGGCGGGCG
>JAEWKP010000106.1 GCA_023393655.1 Pseudomonadota bacterium
GAGCTTGTTCGGATTGGAACTCTCGACCGCACAGAAGGTGATCGTCGCCTCTGTCGTCATTCTCGTGCTTCTCGCGCTGCTCGGATTGTTCGTGCGGCAGATCCAGGGCAGGCGGCTCAGGCTGCGCGGCCAGGCCGGCGGGCGGCAGCGTCAGCCTCGCCTCGGCGTGGTCGATACCTACGACCTCGATCGCCAGCGCCAGCTTGTGCTGATCCGGCGCGACAATATCGAGCATCTGCTGATGATCGGTGGCGCCTCCGACGTCGTGGTCGAGACCAATATCCTGCGCAGCGGCGGTCGCGCTGCGGCGCCTGCCTATGTCGACACCACGGGTGCCGATCGGCCGCTGCCGCCGTTCGAGACGCTGGTGCCGCCGAGCGAGCCTGCGATGCGGGCGGGCGATGAGGCGCGCCGCGCCGGTTACGCTCCCGAGGGGCCGGAGCTGCTGCCGCCCTTGCCGACCCGCCCGGCTTCGGTCCCGGCCGAACCGGCTGCGCCGACCGCTGCGGCCGCGACCGCCGCCTCGGCAGGCGTTGCCGCCGCTCTGGGCGTTGCAGCCGCCGAAGCGGTTTCGGCCGCTGCCAAGCCTGCAATCCCTGCGATGCCGGCGGCGCCCGTCATCACCGGACCCGCACCCAGCTTCGCACGCGAACATGCGCCGCAGCCCGCCGTCAGCCCCGGTGAGCTCGATGACATGACGCGCCAGCTCGAGGAGGCGCTGAAGCGGCCCTTCTCCGCCGTGCGCCCGTCCAATCCCGCCGGCGAGACACCGGCCGAGAGCGCTGCGCCGGCGGTGGAGCCCCCTGTCCCGGCAGAGAAGCTTTTCCCGACCCCTGTCGTCGAGGAGGAAGCGCCGCCGGTGGAAGCGGCCGCGCCCATGGTCGAGCCGCCGGCCCCCGAGCCCGAGATCGTATCGGAGCCCGAGCCGGTCGCTGCGCCGGCTCCTGCCGCCGCATCACGCCAGAAGACGATTCCGAGCGATGTCGAGGCCGAACTTGCCGCGGCACTCGGGCTGACGCTGGACCGTCCCCTTTCGAAAGCGCCCGAGCCCCGGCCGTTCGAGGCCAAGCCGGCCGAGATGCACCATCCGGAACCGGAACCGGCGCCCGAACCCGAATCGATCGCCGAGGAGGAGGCCGTTCCCGCGGAGCCGGCCCCCGCCGCCAGCCCGGACGAGCCGGCCCCTGACGGGAAACCGAAGGCGCAGGCCGAGCCGGAAAAGCCGGCCGAGCCGGCTGCGAAGGAGATCGACCCCTTCTCGGTCGACGCGATCGAAGCAGAGTTCGCCCGCCTGCTTGGCCGCGACCCCAAGGCCAAGTCCTGAGCGGACGGAGCCCGGGGACCGCAACAGGCTGAGGGCCGAGCGCCCTTAGCCTGACGGCCATCAACAGGATTGTCGGCCCTCCGGCAGTATCGACGCCGCGCATCGGTTGCGCGGCGTTTTCGCGTGGCTAGCCTCGTTGGCGCCCGGTCGGTTGAGTCGGGCTGTGGCGGCGCGCGTGAAGGTCATCGGCAGACGAGCGAGAGCAATTCGAGGCGGGCGCGTCCTGGTGGCCGCCGCGCTGCTGCTCGCGTTGCAGGCCGTGCCGGCGCTGCCGCAGACGCTGTCGCTCGATCTCGGGCAGGGCGGTGGCGTGGCGGAACGGGCGCTGCAGCTCATCGCCGTCATCACGGTCCTGTCGCTGGCGCCGTCGATCCTGATCATGGTGACGTCATTCACCCGGATCGTCGTGGTGCTGTCGCTGCTGCGCTCGGCGCTGGGCACGCAGACCGCGCCGCCGAACGCGGTGATCCTCGGGCTGTCGCTGTTCCTGACCGGCTTCGTCATGGCGCCGACTCTGCGCGAGGCCTACACGACGGCCGTCCAGCCGCTGGTCGCCGGCCAGATCCAGCCGCAGGAGGCCTATAACCGCGGCGTCGTTCCCTTCAAGACCTTCATGCTCAGGCATGTCCGGGAGAAGGACCTGGAGCTGTTCCTCGACATGTCGCAGGCGCCGCGCCCGCAGCAGCCGCAGGACGTCGGCATCGAGGTCCTGGTACCGGCCTTCATGATCTCGGAACTGCGCCGGGCCTTCGAGATCGGCTTCCTGCTCTTCGTGCCCTTCCTGATCATCGACCTCGTCGTCGCGTCGATCCTGATGTCGGTGGGCATGATGATGCTGCCGCCGGTGACGGTGGCGCTGCCGTTCAAGCTGATCTTCTTCGTGCTGGTCGACGGCTGGGGGCTGGTCGCCGGCTCGCTGGTGAAGAGTTACGGCAGCGGGTGAGAACTCGCGGGAACGCGAACCCTATCAGCCGCTTAAGCGTGCTTCCTGAGAATTCGATTCGGGGCTGGCGCTCTTCGCTGGCCGAGGTCGGATAACCAGCGCCTCGCCTGGCTTCACCCTACGACCACCCGGCCGCGCTGGATGCGCAGGCTGAGCGAGCCGTCCTTGAGCGCCAATGCCTTCTCGCCGAAGACGCTGCGGCGCCAGCCCTGAAGGGCCGGGACCTCGGCGAGGTCGTCGGAGGCGATCGCCTCGAGATCGTCGGTCGAGGCGATGATCTTGGGCGCGACGCGCTCGGCATCCGCCACCGCCTTGAGCAGGACCTTGAGCAGGTCGAGCACCGCGGCGCTGGTCGGCCGGCCGCGCTCGCGCTCCAGCCGGGGCAGGGTCTTGGGATCGATCGCGGCGGCGCGCTCGATCGCGGCCAGGACCTCGGCGCCGTTGCGCGAGCGCTCGAAGCCGTTGGGGACGGAGCGCAGCTCCGCCAGCGCCTCGACCGAGCGGGGACCGCGCTGAACGATATCCATCAGCGCGTCGTCCTTGAGCACGCGCTGGCGCGGCACGTCGCGGGTCTGCGCCTCGCGCTCGCGCCAGGCGGCGATCTCCATCAGGTTCGGCAATTCGCGTGGCTTGCGGATGCGGCCCTTGAGGCGCAGCCAGGCATTCTCCGGCTTGACCTCGTAGGTCGCGGGCGAGGTCAGCACGGACATCTCCTCCGCGACCCATGCCTCGCGGCCGCTCGCGTCGAGATCGGCCTTCAGGGCGAGGTAGATGTCGCGCAGATGGGTGACGTCCGATTCGGCGTAGGAAAGCTGTGCCTCGGTCAGCGGGCGGCGCGACCAGTCGGTGAAGCGCGAGGACTTGTCGATGCGCGCCTTGGCGAGGTCGTTGGCGAGTTGCTCGTAGCCGACCGAGTCGCCATAGCCGCAGACCATGGCGGCGACTTGCGTGTCGAAGAGCGGGGTCGGCAGAACGCGCCCGAGCAGCCAGACAATCTCCAGGTCCTGCCGGGCGGCGTGGAAGACCTTGACGACGCTCTCATTGACCATCAGCCCGAAGAAGGGGGCGAGATCGAGATCGGGCGAAAGCGGGTCGACCAGAACGGCCTCTTCCGGCGAGGCGATCTGGATCAGGCACAGCTTCGGGTAATAGGTCGTTTCGCGCAGGAACTCGGTATCGACCGTGACGAAGGGGTGGGTCGCGAGGCGGTCGCAGGCGGCGGCGAGCGCGGCGGTATCGGAAATCAGATGCATGGCTTCGACTTAGCGGAGAAGGGGGAGCGGCGTCGAGTCGGTTCAGTCTCAGCGACTGATCCGGCATTGCCCCCAGAGCTCGCCCTTATAGGCGGCACTTGCGGGGGCGGACCAGTAGTCGCGACGCGGGCCGGGTTTTAGCTGGGCGTGCTGGGCGAAAATCCGCGCATAACAATCCGGGTTCGCGTAGTTGCGCTTTTGGGCGATCAGCAGGCCCGTGGCGTAGGCGCTTCTCGGCTCTGGTCGGGCCTCGGCGCAGTCGATCGAAGATCCGAATGCGATCATCGCCGCCGATGCTGCAAGACAATGGACAAAAGGTCGGCTGGTCATGGTGGGCTCGCTTGGGCAGGCCGGGCTGAACGTCACGATCGTAGCGGCGGCAACAGCTGATGTCGCGGGCGTTCTTGACATTTCGGGCGGGCGCGTGTGCTTAGCCGCAAGCTGCGGCTGGTCCTACGGACCGGCCTTTGACGTATTTCCGAAAGACCGATCCCGTGACCCTGCATCGCTATCGTTCCCATACCTGTGGCGCACTCCGTGACAGCGATATCGGCCAGAATGTGCGCCTGTCCGGCTGGTGCCACCGCATCCGCGACCATGGCGGCGTGCTTTTCATCGATCTGCGCGATCATTACGGCATGACGCAGGTGGTGATCGATCCCGATTCGCCGGCCTTCGCCGAGGCCGAGACGCTGCGTTCGGAATGGGTCGTGCGTATCGACGGCAAGGTCAAGGCCCGCCTCGAAGGCACCGAGAACGCCAACCTGCCGACCGGTGCGGTCGAGGTCTTCGCGACGGCGATCGAGGTGCTGGGTCCTTCGGCCGAGCTGCCGCTGCCGGTCTTCGGCGATCTCGAATATCCCGAGGATACCCGTCTCAAGTACCGCTTCCTCGACCTGCGTCGCGAGAAGCTGCACAACAACATCATGCTGCGCACCAAGGTCATCGACTCGATGCGCCGCCGCATGAAGGATTCCGGCTTCTCCGAGTTCCAGACGCCGATCCTGACGGCATCCTCGCCGGAAGGCGCGCGCGACTTCCTGGTGCCGAGCCGCCTGCATGCCGGCAAGTTCTACGCGCTGCCGCAGGCGCCGCAGCAGTACAAGCAGCTCCTGATGATGGCGGGCTTCGACCGCTACTTCCAGATCGCGCCCTGCTTCCGCGACGAGGACCCGCGCGCCGACCGCCTGCCGGGCGAGTTCTACCAGCTCGACGTCGAGATGAGCTTCGTCGAGCAGGAGGACGTGTTCGCGACGATGGAGCCGGTCATCACCGGCGTGTTCGAGGAATTCGCCGAAGGCAAGAAGGTCGCGCGCAACTGGCCGCGCATCCCCTATGCCGAGGCGATCGCCAAATACGGCTCCGACAAGCCGGATCTGCGCAACCCGCTGATCATGGAGGATGTCTCCGAGCCTTTCCGCGGCTCGGGCTTCAAGGTCTTCGCCCGCATTCTCGAAGGCGAGAAGAACCGCGTCTGGGCTATCCCCGGGCCCAAGGGCGGCTCGCGCGCCTTCTGCGACCGGATGAACTCCTGGGCGCAGGGCGAGGGGCAGCCGGGCCTCGGCTACCTGATGGTCAAGGAGGACGGCGAGGGCCAGGGGCCGATCGCCAACAACATCGGGCCTGAACGTGTCGCCGCGATCATCAAGCAGATGGGGCTGAAGGGCGGCGACGCCTGCTTCTTCGTCGCGGGCGATCCGGACAAGTTCTACAAGTTCGCCGGCAGCGCCCGGAACAAGGTCGGTTCCGAGCTCGGGCTGATCGACGAGAACGCCTATGCCTTCGCCTGGATCGTCGATTTCCCGATGTTCGAGTACAACGAGGACGAGAAGAAGGTCGATTTCTCGCATAACCCCTTCTCGATGCCGCAGGGCGGCCTGAAGGCGCTGACCGAGGAAGACCCGCTCTCGCTCAAGGCGTTCCAGTACGACATCGCCTGCAACGGCTTCGAGCTCGCCTCCGGCGGCATCCGCAACCATCGTCCCGAGGCGATGGTGAAGGCCTTCGAGATCGCCGGCTATGGCGAGGAGACGGTGATCGAGCGCTTCGGCGGCATGTATCGCGCGTTCCAGTACGGTGCGCCACCGCATGGCGGCATGGCGGCCGGCGTCGACCGCATCATCATGCTGCTGGCGGGCGCCACGAACCTGCGCGAAGTCGCGCTGTTCCCGATGAACCAGCAGGCCGTCGATCTTCTGATGGGCGCCCCGGCGGAAGCCTCGCCCAAGCAGCTGCGGGAGGCGCATCTGCGCGTCAATCCGCCCGAGAAGAACGGCTGACCACCATGCCTTCCCTGCCTGCCGGGCGAGCCCTCTCGCTCGCCTGCCTCCTGACGCCACTGCTCGGCGCCTGCGTCGCCCATGGCGAGAGCAGCACCGGGCGCGCCTCGGTGCTGGCGACGACGGTGTCGCGCGCCATCACCTGCAAGGCGGGTTCGCCGCAGCGCTCGACGCTCGACCGCTTCCTCGCGGCCGAAAAGGCGCGCGGTGCCGATGATCGGCAGATCGCGGCGGCGCGTGCGGCCTATATCGGCGTCTCCGAGGCCGAGATGGTCAACCAGGGTGTGCGCCCGCAGGCCTGCACGGCCGAAGAGCGGGCCGAACTGAAGGCACGGATGGGCCGCATCCGGGCTGGGGATTTCAACGCGCTCTGAGCCGTTCAATGCCGATGCCTTCGATCCTGAAACCTGCCGCGGCGGGTCTGCTCGCGGCGCTCGGCGCCTGCACCGTTGCCGGGCCGGTGCCGGGCACGGTGGAATATGCCGCCGCGACGGTCTCGCGCGCCTATGATTGCGGCCTGCGTGTCGATCGCGGCCGCATCATCGCGCGGCTCGATGGGCGGGATCGGCAACGCTTCATCGCGGCCAATGCCGGCTATGCCGTGAAGTCCTACAAGGCGCCGCATCGCTGCGAAGCGAGCGAGCGCGAGCGGATCAAGGGCGAGATCGGCACGCTCGCGCGTCGCTGAAATCGCTTGCTTCCGGCCCCCTGGCATGGCCACAAGGCGGCAATGCCCGCCGCCGCCATCACCGCCATCGTCGTCAGCTATGACAGCGCCGAGGTCCTGCCCGCCTGCCTCGATGCGCTGGCCGGGGAGGGCGTGCCCGTCATCGTCGTCGACAATGCGAGTGACGACGACAGCCGCGCGATCGCCGCTGCAAAGGGCGCGCAGGTGATCGCGAACGCTCGTAACGAAGGCTATGGCCGCGCCAACAATATCGGCGTCGCGGCAGCCGGGACGCCCTATGTGCTGATCGTCAATCCGGATCTGGAGATTGGGCGGGGGGCCGCAGCAGCCTTGCTGGAAGCCGCCGACCGCTATCCCGATGCCGGGATGCTGGCACCGCGCATTGTCGAGCCTTCCGGCCGCATCTTTCTGCAGCCGCGCTCGCTGCTCTCGCCAGCGCATCTCAACTGCTCGGGGACAATGGCGATCCCGGAGGGCGATGCCTGTCTGCCCTTCCTGTCGGGGGCCTGCCTGCTGATCCGGCGCGAGGTCTTCGTCGCGCTCGGCGGCTTCGATCCGGCGATCTTCCTGTTTTACGAGGATGACGATCTGTGCCGGCGAATGCGCGATGCCGGCCATGCGCTGGTCCATGTCCATGGCGCCGAGGCGCGGCATGGGCGTGGTCGCTCGACGGCGCCGTCGCCGCAGCGACGTTTCAAGGCGCGCTGGCATCTGGCCTGGTCCGAGCACTACATCGCCCGGAAATACGGGCTCGCCGGACCGGGACCGATCCGGATGCTGGAGAATATCGGCAAGGCTGCAGGCTACGGGTTGCTGTTGAAGCGCGAGAAGATGTTCGCGCATGCGCCGGCACAGATCGTCATCCTCGTAGAACAGGAAGATCGCCGGATCGAAGCCGCCGAGCGCGAC
>JAEWKP010000151.1 GCA_023393655.1 Pseudomonadota bacterium
AGGTCCTGCAATTCGAGGACGTCACGCTGCCGCAGCCGGGTCCCGGCGAAATCCTGATCCGCAACCGGGCGATCGGCCTGAATTTCATCGACACCTATTTTCGCTCCGGCCTCTACCCGGCGCCGCAGCTGCCCTTCACGCTGGGCAACGAGAGCGCCGGCGACGTACTCGCCGTCGGTCCCAACGTCACCGAATTCAAGGCAGGTGATCGCGTCGCGGTGGTCGCGGCGCTCGGCGCCTATGCCGAGGAACGCATCGTGCCGGCGGCCTCCGTCGTGGCGCTGCCTGAAGGCATCTCCTACGAGGCCGCCGCCAGCATGCTGCTGAAGGGGCTGACCGCCGAATACCTGCTGCACCGGACCTACAAGGTGAAGCCGGGCGACACCATCCTCGTCCATGCCGCGGCCGGCGCGACCGGCCTGATCCTCTGCCAATGGGGCAAGGCGCTCGGCGCGACCGTGATCGGCACCGTCGGCTCGAAGGAGAAGGCGGAGCTGGCGAAGGCGCATGGCGCCGATCACGTCATCAACTATCGCGAGGAGGATTTCGCGGCGCGGGTGAAGGAGATCACCGGCGGGGCGCTCTGCGACGTGGTCTATGACGGCGTCGGCAAGGACACCTTCATGAAGTCGCTGGACACGCTGAAGCCATTCGGCCTGCTGGCGAGCTTCGGCAACGCCTCCGGCGCGGTCGATGCCTTCAATCTCGGTATCCTCTCCGCCAAGGGCTCGCTTTATGTCACGCGCCCGACGCTCAACACCCACACGGCCAAGCGCGAGACCATGATCGCGATGGCGAAGAACCTGTTCGGGGCGGTGACGAGCGGCAAGGTCAAGGTGCCGGTCAACGCGACCTTCCCGCTGAAGGATGCAGCCGACGCCCACCGCCTGCTGGAATCGCGCGGTACCACGGGCTCGACGGTGCTGATTCCCTGAGCGATCCCAACCAAGGCCGTCTTGCTCGGGCCTGACCCGGGCATGACGGCAGACGAAAACAACGTGCGCCCGGGCAACCGGGCGCATTTTTTATGCGCGGTGTGAACCCGAAGATCAGGTGCCGCGACGAAACGACATCAGCAGGATGTGCTGACAACCATTCGAGGTGATGTCATGTCCAACAAGATCAAGATCGTCGGCCTTCTCTTCGCGACCCTGACGCTTTCGACCGCTGCCATGGCCCAGCAGGGCGGCGGCGGCGGTGGTGGCGGCAATGGCGGCGGCGGCCAGGGTGGCCAGGGCGGCGACCACAATTCCGTCATCGCCATCCGTCTGCAGGATCACGAGCGCCTCAAGGTGCCGGGTGCAGGCCGGGCGCGGACCGCCGGGACCAATTGCACCGCCGCCTCCTGCAATGAGCGGCCCGGCCGCGAGCCTCCTCCGGCCCTCGCCTCGGAAGGCTGCGGCGGCGACCTGAGGGTCGCGCAGGACCGCAGGGGCCGCGCCGTCCGTCAGGTCTGCGGTTTCGGAAGCTGACGCGCGAGCCGATTCAGACCGCGATGCCGTGAAGATCGTAGGCGTCGGCACGCTCGATCTTCACGGTAACGATATCGCCGGCCCGCAGGGGCCGGCGGCTCGCGACATAGACATTGCCGTCGATCTCGGGCGCATCCCATTTCGAGCGCCCCTTGGCCACGGTCGGGCCGGCCTCGTCGATGATGACCTGAATGCGCTTGCCGACGCGGCCCTTGACGATGCGGGCGGAAATCTCCGCCTGCGCCTTCATGAAGCGATGCCAGCGGGCTTCCTTCACCTCTTCGGGAATGAGGTCGAGGCCGAGATCGTTGGCGGGGGCACCCTTCACCGGCTCGTACTTGAACGCGCCGACGCGCTCCAGCTTCGCTTCCTTCAGCCAGTCGACGAGGATGTCCATGTCCTCCTCGGTCTCGCCGGGGAAGCCGACGATGAAGGTCGAGCGGATGGCGAGGTCGGGGCAGATCTCGCGCCATTTGCGGATGCGGTCGAGCGTGCGGTCCTGATGGGCCGGGCGCTTCATCGCCTTCAGCACATTCGGCGAGGCGTGCTGGAACGGGATGTCGAGATAGGGCAGCACGAGCCCTTCCTGCATCAGCGGAATGACCTCGTCGACATGCGGATAGGGGTAGACATAGTGCAGGCGCACCCACATCCCCATCTGGCCGAGTTCGCGGGCGAGTTCGAAGAAGCGGGTGCGGATCTCGCGATCCTTGAACATCGAGGGCGCATACTTGATGTCGAGCCCGTAGGCGCTGGTATCCTGCGAGATCACCAGCAGTTCCTTGACGCCGGCCTTGGCCAGCTTCTCGGCCTCACGCAGCACGTCGCCGATCGGCCGCGAGACGAGGTCGCCGCGCAGCTTCGGGATGATGCAGAAGGTGCAGCGATTGTTGCAACCCTCTGAAATCTTGAGATAGGCGTAGTGCCGCGGCGTCAGCTTGATGCCCTGGTCGGGCACGAGATCGACGAAGGGGTCGTGCTTCGGCGGCACCGCCTGATGCACGGCCGAGACGACGCTCTCATAGGCCTGCGGACCGGTGATCGCGAGCACGTTCGGGAAGACGTCGCGAATCTGTTCGGGCTCGGCGCCCATGCAGCCGGTGACGATGACCTTGCCGTTCTCGGCCATGGCCGAGCCGATCGCCTCCAGCGACTCCGCCTTGGCGCTGTCGAGGAAGCCGCAGGTGTTGACGATGACGAGGTCGGCACCGGCATGGCTCTTGGAGAGCTCGTAGCCCTCGGAGCGCAGCGAGGTGATGATCCGCTCGGAATCGACGAGCGCCTTGGGGCAGCCCAGCGAAACGAAGGAGATTTTCGGCGCGACGGCGTTCATCGGCTGATGGCTCGGTTCAGAATGTCAGGAAGCGCCGCGCGTCACGGCACGCGATCGGCGCTTCCTTTGAACCTTTTCAACCTGATTTGCAATCGAAAGCCGATCAGGCCGCCTTGCCGGGCGCGACGGGGCGGTCCGGGTCCTGCGTCCAGTCGGTCATCGAGCCATCGTAGAGCGCGACCTCGTCGCGGCCGAGCACCTCCGACAGCACGAACCAGTTCGCCGCGGCGGAATGGCCGGTATTGCAATAGGAGATCACCGGCCCCTGCGGCACGCCTGCGAAGAGCTGTTTCAGCTCCTCCCGTGGCTTGAGCTTGCCACTCTCGAAGGCGCCGGCATAGTCACGCTGGATCGCGCCGGGGATATGGCCGGCACGCGCGGCCTCGGCCGATTTCTCGCGCCCCTCGAAATAGCTCGGCCCGCGGGCATCGACGAGGCTCGCCTGCTTGCTCCGGGAGGCGACGAGGGTCGAATCCGCGGTGCTGCGCAAGCCCTGCTGCGCCACGACCGGATAGGGAGCAGCGCTCTTCGGCGCCGAGGCACCGGTCGCGACCGGACGCTGCGGATCGGCGCTCCAGGCCTTGAAGCCACCATCGAGGATCGCCTGCTGGCCATGGCCGATGAATTTCAGCGTCCAGTAGACCCGCGCCGCCGCGGCGAAATCGGTCGCGGCGGTGCCGGCCGGCACGATCACCACATCGTCCTGCGGCTTGATTCCGAGACGCCCTGCAAGCGCGGCGAGATCGGCGAGCGGCGGCAGCATGCCCGGCGCATTGCC
>JAEWKP010000141.1 GCA_023393655.1 Pseudomonadota bacterium
CCGTTCGAAGGCCTAATGCGCATGACGCGCGCGCCGCCTCGGGAGTGCCCGAGCCCCGCGCCGGATCGGCGTGCGGCGTAGCCGCGGGTTCTATAGAGCAATTCCAAGAAGCGCGCTAGATGAACGAAATGAGCTCGGACCTATCTGCGGCAGCGCTGGCTTGAAACCCGCCTCCTTTCCACCGACCAGCCTTCACGCCGAAGATCTCGCCTGCCGCCGCGGCGGCCGATTGATCTTCGAAGGCTTGAGCTTTGTACTTCGTCCCGGCGAGGCGATCGCGCTGACCGGCCGCAACGGCGCCGGCAAGTCGAGCCTGATCGCCATGCTCTGCGGCCGGCTCAGGCCGGATGGAGGGCGGATTCGGCTGGAGGGGAGCGAGGACGAGGCCGAGCTTGCCGAGCTCTCGCATCTGGTCGGGCATCGCGACGGGCTCAAGACGGCGCTGACGGCGCGGGAGAATCTTGCGTTCGCACAGGATGTGCTCGGGGGTGCGGCGGCGTCCCCTGACGAGGCGCTGGCGGTCGTCGGGCTGGGCCATGCGGCGGAGCTGCCGGCGGGTTATCTGTCGGCCGGGCAGCGGCGGCGCGTCGCGCTGGCACGGCTTCTGGTGTCGCGCCGGCCCTACTGGCTGCTCGACGAGCCGCTCTCGGCGCTCGATACGGCTTCGCAGGCGAGGGTGGCCGGGCTGATGCGCGGTCATCTCGCCGAGGGCGGCGCGATTCTCGCTGCGACCCACGGGCCGCTCGGGATCGATGGGGCGCGCGAAGTCAGGATCGGGCCGTGAAGCGCGCTTTCTGGGCCATCCTGAAGCGCGATCTCGCCGTCGCGAGCCGGGCCGGCGGCGGCGGCGAACTGGCGCTCGTCTTCTTCCTGACGATGGTGGTGCTGGTGCCCTTCGCGCTGGGGCCCGATCTCAACCTGCTGTCGCGGATCGGTCCGGCGATTCTCTGGCTCGGCGCGTTGCTCTCCGTCCTGATCGGACTAGACCGCCTATTCCAGAGCGACGAGGACGACGGCTCGCTCGACCTGATCCGTGCCTCTGCCTTGCCGCTTGAACTCGCGGTTCTGGCCAAGGGGCTGGCGCATTGGCTGATGACGGGCCTGCCGCTGGCGCTGGTTTCGCCGCTGCTCGGCCTTCTGGTCGCACTGCCCGGCGAAGGCGTGCTGCCACTGGTCGCGACGCTTCTGGTGGGCACGCCGGCCTTGAGCTTCATCGGGGCGGGCGGAGCGGCGCTTGCCGCAAGCCTGAGGCGCGGCGGGCTGATCGTGCCCGTGCTGGTCGCGCCCTTGACGGTGCCGGTGCTGATCTTCGGCGTTTCCGCTGCCAATGCGGCTGTCGGCGGCACCGTGCCCTTCCTGACGCCGTTCCTGATCCTCTGCGCGATCTCGCTGGGTGCGATCGTGGTTGGGACGATTGCTGCCGCGGCGGCCCTGAGATCGGCCGAGTGAGGCCGGGTCAGGCCGGCTGAGGCACGAAAGCGCCCAGCTCGACAGCGTAGCCGCGTTGTGCGGCGAATTGCATCACTGCCGCGGCGATATCCTCATGCGCCACGTTCCGTTCGACAAAAGCCCGGCGAATGTCCTCGGCGATGGCACTGACGTCGAGGATAGGCGCCTCGCTGATTTTGCTGCGCACCTTCATCTCGACGGCACGCTGCATGTCTTCCGACAGTTTGATCAACATGGTCGATCCTCCTGATCGGAACGCTAGCGCGAGGCTCAGTCAAATGCAATACAAGAATCAAAAATAATCAAATAATTTCAATATGTTAGTAGAATAGCAAGTTGGAGGAACCGCCTCTGGTACAGGCATTGGACCAGGCGCTTGCATCCCAGCTTCAAGCACTGCTATCGTCACTTACTCATTTTGATGCGGTTGCACCAAAGATGTCCTCCGACGAACGTGGCGAACGCCTCCAGATCATGCTCAGCCAGGACGAATTGCGCGCTCTGGAGGATTGGCGTTTTGCCAAGCGCATGCCGAGCCGTGCGGCGGCCGTACGCGAGTTGCTGCGGCGGGGCCTGGCGGCTGAGGGTTTCGACCTTGCCGGCGAACGCGTCCAGTCCAAGCAGTTCGGCATCGTCGACAAGGGTGGGGCTGACGCCTCGACCGACGAGAAAACCTAGCCGAAGCGTGATTGTCGCAGCCCCCAGGCATGGATTGCTTGGAACCCGTCGAGATTGCTAAAGCTGCGGCATGGCACTCAAGCCCCCGCAGATGACATCGCCGGCATCATGGCCAGCCTGATCGACCTCGCCAATCCGACGCGCTTCATGCGCTTCTCGGCTGTGCTGCTGCCGTGGTTCGCCGCCGCCGCGACGCTGTTGATCGTCGTCGGCCTGTATCTCGCCTGGTTCGAGGCGCCCGCCGATTACCAGCAGGGCGAGACCATCCGCATCATGTTCATCCATGTGCCGGCCGCCTGGCTCGCCATGATGTTCTATTCGATGATGGCGCTTTCGGCGCTGGGCACGCTGGTCTGGCGCCATCCGCTGGCCGATGTCGCGCAGAAGGCGGCGGCGCCGATCGGAGCCTGTTTCGCGCTGGTCTGCCTGATCACCGGCGCGCTCTGGGGCAAGCCGATGTGGGGCACCTACTGGGTCTGGGATGCGCGACTGACATCCATGCTCGTGCTGCTGCTGATCTATCTCGGCATCATCGCGCTCTGGCGGGTGCTCGACGATCCCTCGCGCGCGGCGCGGGCGGTGGCCATCCTGACGCTGGTCGGCTTCGTCAACGTGCCGATCATCAAGTTCTCGGTCGACTGGTGGAACACGCTGCACCAGCCGGCCTCGGTGCTGCGCATGGGCGGGCCGACGATCCACCCCGCGATGCTGTGGCCGCTCCTGATCCTGGCGGTCGGCTTCACGCTGATGGCGCTGTCGCTGCACCTGGTCGCGATGCGCGCCGAAATCATGCGCCGACGCGTGCGGACGCTGACGATCCTCGAGGCCGAGCGGCTCGACCGGCTGGCGGCGCAGGGTGTACCGGCATGAGCGGGCTTTTCGACGCCATCGGGCCGCATGCCGGCTTCATCCTGGCCTCCTATGGCGCCACTGCAATCGTCCTCGTCGGGTTGACGCTCGCGCTTCTGCGCGATCATGCCGCCCAGAAGCGGGCGCTCGATGCGCTGGAGCGCCGCGGTGCCGGCCGCCGTTCGGGCCGGGAGGCGGCATGAGCCAGGTCGAAACCTCGGCCCGGCGGCGCTCGCCGCTGGTTTTCCTCGCGCCATTGATCATTTTCGGCGGGCTGGCGATCGTCTTCGGCATCGGGTTGTTCAGCGGCGACAAGAGCAAGGTGCCTTCGGCCCTGATCGGACGTGTTGCGCCGGCGATCACGCTCGCGCCGCTGGAGGGGTTGCTGCGGGACGGCAAGCCGGTGCCAGCCTTCGGCAATGCCGATCTCACGACGGGCAAGGCGACGCTGGTCAATGTCTGGGCGAGCTGGTGCGCGCCCTGCCGGGTCGAGCATCCCGTGCTGATGGGCCTCGCCGAAACCGATGCGGTCAAGCAGGGCAAGGTTGCGCTGGTCGGGATGAACTACAAGGACGAGGCCGAGAATGCCCGCCGGTTCCTCGGCGCGCTCGGCAATCCGTTCTCGGCGGTCGGGGCAGACCGGGCCGGGCGTGGCGCGATCGAGTGGGGCGTCTACGGAGTGCCCGAGACCTTCGTCATCGGGCCGGATGGCCATATCCTGGAAAAGCATGTCGGGCCGCTCGATCAGGCGGCGGCGAGCAAGCTGCTGCAGCGGGCGCTGAAGGCCCGCTGAGACTCAGGCCGCGCGCCTGGAGCCGACGAGGCTTTCGAACAGGCCGCGCCCGTCGGTGCCGCCGACCAGCGAATCGATCAGGTTCTCCGGGTGCGGCATCAGGCCGAGCACGTTGAAACCGGGCGAATAGATGCCGGCGATGTTGTTGAGAGAGCCGTTCGGGTTCGCCGCGGTCGTGACGTTGCCCTGTTCATCCGCATAGCGGAAGGCGACGAGGCCCTCGCCTTCGAGGCGGGCGAGCGTCTCGGCATCGGCGATGTAGTTGCCCTCGCCATGGGCGATGCAGACATCGATCGCCTGGCCCTTGGCATAGGCGCTGGTATAGGGCGTATCGTTGCGCTCGACCTTGAGGTGCTGGCGCTTGCAGACGAATTTCAGATGGGCGTTGCGCACGAGGATGCCGGGCAAGAGCCCCGCCTCGCAGGCGATCTGGAAGCCGTTGCAGATGCCCAGCACATAGCCGCCGCGGGCGGCATGGGCGCGGGTGGCGTCCATGATATGGGCGCGGCCGGCGATGGCACCGGTGCGCAGATAGTCGCCATAGGAGAAGCCGCCCGGCAGCACGACGAGATCGGTCCCATCGGGCAATTCGGTATCGCCGTGCCAGACATGATTGACCTCGGCGCCGGCCTGCTTCAGCGCCTTGGCGACGTCGCCGTCACGGTTGGAGCCGGGAAAGGTGATGACGGCGGCTTTCATTGAACAGCATCCCCTGACATCAATAACGCAAGGCCACGGCCGGCCGATTTCCGGTCTGTAGAGATCGCAGCTAGGGTTCGACTATTGTTTTGACGAAACATAAATCGTCCGCTGCCATATACCTGAACGCCCGCTTTATCTTTGCCGATAAACTCAAATGCGGCGCCTGCTTCATTTGCTGTTGTGTACTGCCGGAATCCGCTTAGTTCCGCGTCGGGCTGTATTGATTTAACGCAAGCGTTCAGCAGGTCTTCCCAAGTGCTGTCTCGCAGCGTTTTTTTCCGAACGGCCTCTTCGAGCGTCATTCCAAAAAAGTTACCGGCTGCGCTTGATCGAGATTGAAAAACAACCACTGGGCTACCGCAACGCTCCTTAGGACACGCATATAACCCATCGACGTGTAGGGATACGCCTGGCAGCGTCGGATTTGCGATCATGTCTGTAGACCTGCTGACGTAACCGGCAGCAGCAAGCCTCGATGCGACGTCAGGTGCTAAGCCGCCGGAAGGCGTTTGGCAGGCTCCCATTAGGGCGCCGATGCCGAGCATAACAGCAGTCAATTCAAAGCGTCGAACCATCGTCACCGGTTGTTTCAAGCCTCGATCTCGACGCGGTAGTTCTCGATCACGGTGTTGGCGAGGAGCTTTTCGCAGGCGGCCTTGAGGGCGGCTTCGGCCGCGGCCTTGTCCGAGCCCGAGAGCTCGATGTCGAAGACCTTGCCCTGGCGCACCGACTCGACGCCGGCGATGCCGAGCGACTTCAGCGCGCCTTCGATCGCCTTGCCCTGCGGATCGAGCACGCCGTTCTTCAGGGTGACGGTGACGCGGGCTTTCATGGGGTTCTCCGAGCGGGGCTTTATCAGCGTGCTTTAGAGGCGAATCGGGCCAGGCTCAACCGTTTCCCGCCGTTTCACGTGAATCAGCGGCTGCGCCATGCGGCCTGGGCATCGCGGCGAGCGGCCTCGGCCGTCTCGCTCACCGCGAGTGCCAGGACGAGACGATCGGTTTCCCGGCCATAGATGATCGCGGTCACGGCCTGGCGATCCGTCTTGTCGAGCGAGCGGATCGTGACGAGAACGCCCTTGGCTTCGGTTGTATCGATGCGGGCGACGTCGGTCGCACTGCGGGCTTCAGGTTTCGCCTCAGGCTTCTTCTTCAGCTTGCGTTGCGCCTTGCGGCGTTCGGCCGCCTTCGCTGCCGCCAGGCGGGCGAAAGCCTGCCCGAGGCTCACCGGGCTTTCCGAGAGGGCCTTTTCCATGTCGCGGGCCTGGTCGCCTTCGAGGGCGATCAAGGCTGCGAAGCCCTGCCGCGTGCAGCTGTCGCGTGGACAGAACACCATCGAGCGGGCTTCCAGCCCGTCGTTCAGCACCCAGGAACCGATCGGCAGCGGCTGCCAGCCCTGCGAGGCCGGCAGGTCAGCGATGCCCGGCCCGAAATGATGCGAGCAGGCGCCGAGCAGGAAGCTGCCGGCCAGAATCAGGGCCGCGACATGAAAACGGGAGCGCATGCGCTCCCGCTTCGTCGGTGATTGTGGCCGCGTGACGACGCTCACTGCACGAGGCGCGGGCCGGCCGGGCCGGGGTTCTCGTTCTCGCCGAGAATGCCGAGGCGGCGCGCGACCTCGGAATAGGCCTCGATGAGGCCGCCCATGTCGCGGCGGAAGCGGTCCTTGTCCATCTTGTCCTTGGACTTGATGTCCCAGAGACGGCAGGAATCCGGGCTGATCTCGTCGGCGACGACGATGCGCATCATCTCGCCCTCCCAGAGGCGGCCGGTCTCCATCTTGAAGTCGACGAGGCGGATGCCGGCGCCGAGGAACAGGCCGGAGAGGAAGTCGTTGACGCGGATGGCGAGCGCCATGATGTCGTCGATCTCCTGCGGCGTCGCCCAGCCGAAGGCGGTGATGTGCTCTTCCGAGACCATCGGGTCGCTGAGCGCGTCGTTCTTGTAGTAGAATTCGATGATCGAGCGCGGGAGCTGCGTGCCTTCCTCGAGGCCCAGCCGCGTCGCCAGCGAGCCGGCGGCGATGTTGCGCACGACCACCTCGAGCGGGATGATCTCGACCTCGCGGATGAGCTGCTCGCGCATGTTCAGCCGGCGAATGAAATGCGTGGGCACGCCGATATCGTTGAGATTCGAGAAGATGTGCTCGGAGATGCGGTTGTTGAGCACGCCCTTGCCGTCGATCACTTCATGCTTCTTGGCATTGAAGGCGGTGGCGTCATCCTTGAAATGCTGGATCAGCGTACCGGGCTCGGGTCCTTCATAGAGGACCTTCGCCTTGCCTTCGTAAATGCGACGGCGGCGATTCATGGGTATGTACCGTGGCTTGAGGAAATCCAAAGGTCGGCCCTTCTCTGGACGCGATGGGGTCGCGGCGGGATCTGGCCCCTGTTCTGTTCTTGCCGGCGCCACCGGCCTGCCGGACTCGGCGGGTTGCGAATCCAGCGGCGGCAACGGTGCCGGTTGCGTGCGGAAACACCGGAGGTGGCCCGCGCCTGCTATATGGAGCCTCCGCGCCGCAAACGCAACAAACCGGCGTTTGGGCGCCTGCGGAAGCTTAAAGACGGCTGAAGACGCGGATCGAGGCTGGCTCTCGCTCGACCGGCGACCTATATGGTTGGACGGTATTTCCCCAGACGAGGACATGGACGCCGCATGACGACCTTCGACCAGCGCAAGGACGCCTACGAGAACAAGTTCGCCCATGACGAGGAGCTGCGCTTCAAGGCGACTGCCCGGCGCAACAAGCTGCTCGGGCTCTGGGCCGCCGAGAAGCTCGGCAAGAGCGGTGCCGACGCGGAAGCCTATGCCAAGTCGGTCGTCGTGGCCGATTTCGAGGAGGCCGGCGACGAGGACGTGGTGCGCAAGGTCAAGAACGACTTCGCGCTCGCCGGCATCACCGTCGCGGATACCGAGATCCGGACCGTGATGACCGAGCTGCTCATCAAGGCGGCCGACGACATCCAGGCCGGGCGCTGAGAGCCCGCCACCGGGCGGTATCCCGGCTGACGCAGAACGTCTCTGAAACGGGCGCATGGGCGCCCGTTTGCTTTTCCGGCTCCGCACTGGTCAACCTTGCCTCGATGGCCGCGACGCCCGAAGCGCGGCTTCGAACCGGATGAACGCATCATGGCCAAGCCCACCGTCCTGTCCTCCCTCGCCGATCGCTTCGCCAAGGGGGACAGCATCGTCTCGGCCTGGTGCGGCCTGCCGGACCCTTCCGTCTCGGCGATCCTCGCGCAGGAGGATTTCGACGCGATCACGCTCGACATGCAGCACGGGCCGATCACCCTCAGCGAGGTCATCCGCGCCATTCCGCTGATCAATGCCGCCGGCAAGCCCGCGATCGCGCGCATTCCCGTCGGCGAATTCCAGAACGTCTCGAAGCTGTTCGACAGCGGCGTCTCCGGCGTCATCGCGCCGATGATCAACACGATGGAGGATGCGCGTCGCTTCGCTGCCTATGCCAAGTACCCGCCGATGGGCGAGCGCAGCTGGGGCAGCTATGGCGGGCTTGGCGCCTCCGGCCTCGATCAGAACAGTTATCTCAAGGCCGCCAACAGCTTCTCGATGACCTTCGCGATGATCGAGACGCGCGAGGCGATGGCGATCGTCGACGACATCCTGGCGCTGGACGGGATCGACGCCCTGTTCGTCGGGCCGTCCGACCTGTCGATCGCGCTCTCCGGCGGGGCGAAGGTCGATGCCACCGCGCGCGAGGTCGACGAGGCGCTCAAGCATGTCGTCGCCCGCGCCTCGGCGGTGAACAAGCCGGTGGCGTTCTATTGCGCGACGGCGGAGCGCGCCAAGCAGGGCCTCGCCCTGGGTGCGCGCATGGTCACGGTGATGAGCGATTCAGGGATGCTGAAGGCGGCTGCGCAGACGGCGCTGAAGATCACGCGGAGCTGATCCCGGATCTCCGCTTCGCTGCATTCGAGTGACGTTCAGGCGTTGATGCCCTCGCGGCGCTTCAGCAGGGCATAGTCCGCCCAGAGCAGCCGCGCCGCGACGCCGCGCCAGGGCCGCCAGGCCTCCGCCATGGCCTGAAGCTCGGCCGGCTTCGGGCGCGCCGTCAGGCCGAAGGCGTGGCGGGCGGCTTCCTGAATGGCGAGATCGCCGGCGGCGAAGCCATCGCGATGGCCGAGGCAGAACAGCAGATAGACATCGGCCGTCCAGGGGCCGATGCCGGAGATCGCCGTCATCTGCGCGTGGACCTCCTCGGGAGAGGCATGGTCGAGCGCCTCGAAGACGAAGCGGCGTTCGACCAGGGCGCTTGCGAGCGCGAGCAAGGTGCGCTGCTTCGGCCGCGACAGGCCGGAGAGGCGCATGTCGTCATCCGTCGCAGCCAGGACGCGCTCCGGCGTCAGCGGCACGAAGACGCCGGCGAACCGGTTCCAGACGGCCCGCGCGCTGGCGACCGACAATTGCTGGGAGACGATGATCGCGGCGAGGCCGGGAAAGCCGCCCTCGCGCAGCCTGAGCGGCGGCAAGCCGGTGCGCGCGATGATGGGCTGCCAATCCGGATGCAGGGCGACCAGTGCGGCCATGCCTTCCTCGAGATCGGCGTTAGATGTGATTCTTTCGATCATGATTCCGCTATCGATGGCAGAGGCGACGACTTTCGTCAGCAGGGAGAGGCTTGGCGCCCACACGCGCAATCCCTAGACAGAAGAGATGGCGTCCGCTCCACCCGATTCCAGCCAGCCGGTTTTCCGCTTCGCGCCAAGCCCGAACGGGCGCCTCCATCTCGGCCATGCGCTGTCGGCCCTGACCAACGAGGCGCTGGCCCGGCGTTTCGGCGGGCGCCTGCTATTGCGGATCGAGGATATCGACCTGACGCGGTGCCGGCCGGAATTCGTCGAGGGCATCGAGACGGATCTGGAATGGCTCGGGATTCGATTTGAGCCCGATTTTCGCCGGCAATCCGCGCATTTCGAGGATTACGCCGAGGCGCTGGCCAGCCTGCGCCGGCGCGGACTGATCTATCCGTGCTTCTGCTCCCGGCAGGAGATCCGCAACGCGGTCGCGGGGCACGAAGCCGAGACCGGCCAGCGCTGGCCGATCGATCCCGATGGCGCACCGCTTTATCCCGGTCTCTGCAAGGGGCTCAATTCAGATGAGGCCGCGCGGCGCATCGCGGCCGGGGAACCGCATGTGCTGCGGCTCGACATGGCGGCGGCGATCGCGACGGCAGGGCGGCCGTTGAGCTATACGATCTTTGATACGAATGGCGGCCAGCAGTCCGTCCCTGCAGCGCCGGAACGCTGGGGCGACGTCGTGCTCGCCCGCAAGGACGTGCCGACCAGCTATCATCTGGCCGTCACCGTCGACGATGCCCTGCAGGGCGTGACCCATGTCGTGCGTGGCCGTGATCTGGAAGCGGCGACGGATGTCCACGTCCTGCTGCAGCATCTCATTGGCCTGCCGACGCCGCTTTATCATTTCCATCGCCTGCTGCTCGACGAAGACGGGCAGAAGCTCGCCAAGAGCAGGGATTCGCAAAGCCTTGCGGGTTTGCGGGCCGAGGGGGGCACCGCGGCGGATATCCGCCAGCGGCTCGGCTTCGCCTGACGGATCAGCCAACGCCGAGGAAAGTCAGCCAGGCCGCTGTCGAAAACAGGGAGAGCAAGGTCGAGAGCGTGATCGCGCTCGATGCGTCGGCGACGCCCTGCCGGTAGCGCTCGGCGAAGAGATAGGCGTTGATCCCGCAGGGGCAAGCGGCGAACAGCACTGCCACCCCGGACCAGTGGGCCGGCATCTCGAAGACCCACGTCGCCAGCCAATAGACCAGGAGCGGATGCAGGCCGAGCTTCAGCCCGCTCAGCACCGTCGGCAGGGCGAGCCCCGATTCGAGACCGTAGCGGCGCATCGCGATGCCCAGGCTGATGAGCGCGCAGGGCACGGCGGCGCCGGCGAGCAGGTCGACCAGGGTCCAGACAGGCGTGGGAATGAAGGGGACGATCGGGCGCGCGGCCGAGCCCAGGATGATGCCGATGATGATCGGATGGGTGAAGAGGCGCTTGATCAGCAGCGGGATCGAGGCCGAGCGGCCCTCCGCCAGCAAGGTCGCAGCCGTCATCGTGACCGGCAGGTGGACGGCAAGCAGCAGGCCGAGCGGCACGGCGCCGGCATCGCCATAGGCCTTCAGGATCATCGGCACGCCGACGAAGACGGTGTTCGACTGCGCGGCGGCAAAGCCGGAAACGACAAGCTCAGGCCCTTTGCGGGCAAAAAATCGGGAGGCGATGACCATGGCCACCGCCCAGACCACGGCGAGGCCGGCGAAATAGGCGACCCAGTAGCCCCATGGTTGGGTCAGGGGAATGTCGGCCTTGGCGAGCGTGCGGAACAGCAGGCAGGGCACGGCGAGGACGAAGACGAAATCCGACAGGCCCTCGCCCGTGGTTTCGCGCAGGAGCCTGGTCCAGCGCGCGAGATAGCCGAGGCCGATCAGCCCGAAGACGGGCAGGACGACGAGGAGGGAAGCGACCATGGCTTCGGAACTCGCGCGATAGAGGAATGCCTGCTTCCGCGGTGTCCGCTTGCGCGCGTGCTGTCAAGCGGCTGAAGCGGAGCGGGCGGTGGAACGCCCTGCCGTCATGCGCTCAGCGCAACTGCGCGACCGTGCCGCCGGCTTTCTCGATCAGGCTGCGGATCTCGTCGCGCTGGCGCTTGAATTCGGCGAGCGTCGGGCCTTGCAGCTCGCGTCCGCGCGGCACGCGGATCTTCATCGGGTTGACGAAATTGCCGTTGACCAGGACCTCGTAATGCAGGTGCGGACCGGTGGAGAGGCCGGTGGTGCCGATATAGCCGATCACCTGGCCCTGCCGGACCTTGGCGCCCGGCACGATGCCGGCGGCGAAGTTCGACTGGTGCGAATAGGTGGTGACGTAACCGTTGGCGTGCTGGATCTCGGTATGCTTGCCGTAGCCGGAGGACCAGCCGGCCTTGAGCACGGTGCCGTTGCCGGCTGCGAGGATCGGCGTGCCGATCCGGTTCGCCCAGTCGACGCCGGTATGCATCTTCGAATAGCGCATGATCGGGTGGTAGCGCATGCCGAAGCCGGAGCGCAGCTCGCCATCGGCGACCGGCTTGCGCAGCAGGAACTTCTTCAGCGATTTGCCCTCGTCGTCGAAATACTCGATCAGCCCGTCATCGGGCGCCTGATAGCGAAAGACCCGGCGCGCCTCGCCATTGACGGTCAGGGTCGCGGACAGGATCTCGGCACGCTCGCCTTCATCCTCCTCGGTGAAGATCACCTCCAGACTGTCGCCGCCATGGACGCGCTGCTGGAAATCGAGATCGTAGGAGAAGATGCGGACGAGCTCGTCGACCAGCGGTCGCGGCAGATCGTGGCGCGCCCCGGTCTCATAGAGGCTCTCGTAGAGCCGGGCGCCGCCCGAACCCTCGTCCTCGTCGCCGTCATCGGTATTGCGCCGCGGCGGCTTCTGCGGGCCGGTCGCGTCCTGGCGTGGCAGGTCGACGGGCACGAAGGCGCCCTTGTCGTTCATCGCAATCGTGCCGTCTGGCTGGCCGTTGCTGAGCAGCGAGACGCGCATGATCTGACGGGGATCGCCGGGGCGTGGGCCCGGTGCATAGAGCACCTGCAGGACCTGGCCATCGGGCAGGGCCGAGGTCCGGACCTTGCCGCCGAAGGCCGTGATCATCGTGCGAATCTGCTCGGGGGGGACGCCGGCGCCGCGCATGACCTGCTCGAAATTCTCGCCGCGCTTGGCCATCAGCAGCTTGTCCTCGACGAGGGGCTCGCGCGAGGCCGGAATCGGCGTCTTCGGTGCGTTGGTCAGATTCTCCGGGACGACACGGACCTCGATCCCCGAGAACCGGGTATCGGTCGCCGGAGCATAGGCCAGGAGGTCGGTGCCTGGCGCCCCCGCACCGGCCAGCGTGCGACTGAGCATCAGTTGCGGCGGGATCGGCAGCGCGCGCTGGCGACCGGAATTCGCCATGTTGGCGCGCTCTTCCTCGATCTGGGAGATGACTTCGGCGTCGCTGAGCTGCGGCTTGCCGGAGGGCAGGGTCAGATCGTCGAGGTCGCGCTTGACGATGGTGACGTCGGCATCCGGCATGTCCTGGGCCGGTTCGGCATAGCGCTCCTCGGGCTGCCCGCCCTCGGCGAAGAGGCGCAACGGATTGAAGGGCGGGATATTGGAAGCGTAGACGCCGGTCGTGAGCGACAGGTTGGAAGCGAGGCGGACGAAGGGCCGGACGCGAATGACCTCGCGGTCGCCCGTCCGCTGGGACATCGGCGCCCGCATGGTATGGCGCGCCGACATCACCGGCTGGTCGGTGACCAGCTTGTCGGCCTTGCGGGCCCCGCCGCCATCGCCTGCGGCCGAGGCGGCGCGGATGGCGACCGTCTCGGGTTGCTCGGGATAGCTGGTGTCGCCGCGCATCGCCACGAGGATCGCAGCGCCAAGCAGGGCTGCGCCGCAGGAGCCGACGAGGGCGCAGGCAAAAAGCCATCGCAACGAGACGCCGCGACGGTCGAGCGGCTGCTGGCGCGAGTCGCCGGGCTGGATCGGCGGCTCGATGCCGAGATCGACCAGCAGGGCCGTCGCCTCGGGGGCAAGCGGCTCGACCGGCTGTGCGAACTCGGGATGGGCGTTCATATCGTCGCGGCTGCTTCTTGCGGGCTGTCTCGAGATCTCGATGGCGACCCCGCACAACGGAGGCGCCCTGAGCGCGTCCTGGCGAAAGCGCGCCAGGACCATGCCCGCGCCGGGAGCCGGAATCAATCCGTTCAGCCGTGGACGATCTCCTGTGCGCAGAGAATGCGGCTGTTTTGGGAAGCGGCGCGGGCTGCGCGCGTAGCGCGCGCACGCACGCGCTCGCACGTGCTGTAAATCCGCTCGGATCGATCTTGCGGCTTGGCGCGGGAAAGCGCCGGTCGGTGCGCGAAAAGTCGAGACGACGGACCTAAGGCGGACTTTGCGAAGAAGAATTTTGCACCGCAGCAGGGGCGATCGAAGCGAAGGCCCCTCGGAACAAGATGGGGCGAGCCGTCCAATTCGCCGAAAACCCTCGAAAAGCGGCTCTCAGAGCGGGTTTCCAGGGGAGTGGAAAAAAGAAATGCGCTCCGTCAAAAAAACTTCATCGAGCGTGTTGACTTCCAATCCGGGCCTGGCCTATAAACCGGCCATCGAGACGGCGCCGCCGCTGAGCGGCGCCTCTTCTGCGCTTCCTTGTGACGCTGGGGCTTAGGCCGGTTCGCCGGACGGTTTCCTGTCTGAATTTGGTGAAGCGACGCTGTTTGAAAATTGAAGACAGAAAGAGAAACGTGGACGGCGGGGTTCTTGCGGGCTTGCCTTCGGGCAGGTCAAACGAGACTTCGGTGTGCTGCGTTTTAACAAGAACCATTTGCCTGGTTGGTTGAGCGAAAGCTTTGCTGATCAAGTAATGGCTCCGTCAATACGCAGTGCGATGCCGGAACAAAATCTCATTCAATCTGAGAGTTTGATCCTGGCTCAGAGCGAACGCTGGCGGCAGGCTTAACACATGCAAGTCGAACGGGCACTTCGGTGCTAGTGGCAGACGGGTGAGTAACACGTGGGAACGTACCTTTCGGTTC